>DAHVAN010000394.1 GCA_027314595.1 Actinomycetota bacterium
AGCAGCCGGCCGGCGCCGCGCAGCCGGCTGGCACAGAGACTGGTTCTGATGGACCGGGCCAGGGCACTGGCCAGGATGGCCGGCGGCCAGACCGCCGCCGGAGCAACGGGCGCCGCGACGACCAGGGGGCCAGCGGCCGCGACCAGCGCAGGGACGGCCGCGAGCAGGCCGCCCAGGGCAGCGGGCGCAGCGGCGCCACCGGCCAGAACAACCAGAACAACCAGAACGTGCAGGGCGGCGGCGGGACCGGCCGCGATGACGAAGAGGACGCCCAGGGCCGGCGCCGCGGTCGCGACCGGTTCCGCAACCGGAACCGGCGCCGCGGCGACCGCCAGGGCGGCGAGCCCGAGACGGTGATCGCCGAAGACGACGTGCTGATCCCGATCGCGGGCATCCTGGACGTGCTTGATAACTACGCGTTTGTCCGGACCACTGGTTACCTGCCGGGGCCGAACGACGTCTATGTCTCGCTTTCCCAGGTGCGCAAGTACGGGCTCCGCAAGGGTGACGTCATCGAGGGCGCGGTCCGTCAGCCGCGGGAGGGCGAGCGCCGGGAGAAGTTCAACGCGCTGGTCCGGCTGGACAAGGTGAACGGCCTTGACCCTGAGCAGTCGGTGTCCCGGCCCGAGTTTTCCAAGCTGGTCCCGCTGTACCCGCAGCAGCGGCTGCGCCTGGAGACCGACTCGACCAACATGGCGACGCGGATCATCGACCTGATCTGCCCGATCGGCAAGGGCCAGCGTGGCCTTATCGTCTCGCCCCCGAAGGCGGGCAAGACGATGATCCTGCAGGCGATCGCCAACGCGATCACCAAGAACAACCCGGAGTGCCACCTCATGGTCGTCCTCGTGGACGAGCGGCCAGAGGAGGTCACCGACATGCAGCGCACGGTCAAGGGCGAGGTCATCCACTCCACCTTCGACCACCCGGCCGACGACCACACCACGGTCGCCGAACTCGCCATCGAGCGCGCCAAGCGCCTGGTCGAGATGGGGCACGACGTCGTAGTGCTGCTCGACTCGATCACCCGGCTCGGGCGGGCCTACAACCAGGCCGCGCCGGCCAGCGGCCGGATCCTGTCCGGTGGTGTCGACTCGACCGCGCTGTACCCGCCGAAGCGGTTCTTCGGCGCGGCGCGGAACATCGAGAACGGCGGCTCGCTGACGATCCTGGCCACCGCGCTCATCGAGACCGGGTCCCGGATGGACGAGGTCATCTTCGAGGAGTTCAAGGGCACCGGCAACATGGAGCTGCGGCTGCGCCGTGAGCTGGCCGACAAGCGCCTGTTCCCCGCGGTGGACGTGGACGCGTCGAGCACCCGCAAGGAAGAGATCCTGCTTGCCCCGGAAGAGCTCAAGATCACCTGGCAGCTGCGCCGCGTGCTGCACGCGCTGGAGCCGCAGCAGGCACTCGAGCTCCTCATGGAGCAGATGCGCAAGACCCGCAGCAACGCCGAGTTCCTCCTCCAGGTCCAGAAGACCACCCTGGGGTCCGAGCGCTAGCGACCAGGAATAGCGCCCGGTCACCACTGGTTAGCGGGTCTGGCACACTGATACGCGGTACCGGTTCACGCCACGCCGTCACTGGCGGGCGACCCGGCGACCGCATGAGGCAAGGAGCCAACAGATGAAGCCTGACATTCACCCGGCGTATGAGGTCACCACCGTGACCTGCGGGTGCGGGAACACGTTCGTGACGCGGTCGACCGCGCCCAACGGCGTGATTCACACCGACGTCTGCTCGAACTGCCACCCGTTCTACACGGGCAAGCAGAAGATCCTCGACACCGGCGGCCGTGTCGCCCGGTTCGAGAAGCGGTTCGGCAAGAACGCGGTCGCCGGGAAGTCCGGCAAGAAGTAGCTGGGGCGACTCCCCACGGGACAGCAAAGCGCCCGTGTGCCCGCAGACGGCACGACGGGCGCTTTGACCGTGTTAGGGGCAGTAGGTGGTGGCGGGACAGTCGCCACCGCTCGTTCGGGCAAGTAGAAGGGCTTTGATTGTGTTCGAGCGGCTCGGAGAGCTGGCGAGCGAGCACGCCGAGCTTGAGCGTGCCCTCGCTGATCCCGGTGTGCACGCGGACGCGGATCAGGCCAGGACGCTCGCCAGGCGCTATGCCGAGCTCACCCCGGTCGTGAACGCCTTTCACGAGTGGCGGCAGGTCAGGGATGACGAGGCGGCGGCGCGCGAACTGGCGCCCGAGGATCCGGCGTTCGCGGCGGAGGCGGACGAGCTCGCGGCCAGGCGCGCCGAGCTCGAGGACCGGCTGCGCGTGCTGCTCGTGCCCAAGGATCCGAACGACGACCGGGACGCGCTCCTTGAGGTCAAGGCGGGCGAGGGCGGCGAGGAGTCCGCGCTGTTCGCCTCCGACCTGCTCAGGATGTACCTGCGGTACGCCGAGCGCCACGGCTGGAAGACCGAGGTCATCGATTCCACCCAGACGGGCCTTGGCGGTGTCAAGGACGCGACCGTCGCGGTCAAGGCCGGCCGCGGCGGCGCGGGCGCGTGGTCGCGGCTGAAGTACGAGGGCGGTGTGCACCGCGTACAGCGGGTGCCGGTCACCGAATCGCAGGGCCGCATCCACACTTCCGCCGCCGGGGTGCTCGTGATGCCCGAGGCGGACCCGGTCGACGTGCAGATCAACGACCACGACATCAAGGTCGACGTATTCCGCTCGTCCGGGCCAGGCGGGCAGTCGGTGAACACCACCGACTCAGCCGTGCGGCTCACCCACCTGCCCACCGGCATCGTGGTGTCCTGCCAGAACGAGAAGAGCCAGTTGCAGAACAAGGAGCAGGCGCTGCGCGTGCTGCGCGCCCGGCTCCTCGCACAGGCCGAAGCCGACGCGGACGCCAAGGCTGCCGCCGAGCGCAAGGCGCAGGTCCGCACGGTTGACCGCTCGGAGCGGGTCCGCACCTACAACTTCCCTGAGAACCGCATCTCCGATCACCGGGTCGGCTACAAGGCTTACAACCTGGACCAGGTGATCGACGGCGATCTGGACGCGGTGATCGACGCGCTCGCCACGGCGGACCTGGAAGCGAAGCTGGCTGCCACCCCATGAGCGAGCCTTGGCGTGCGGGCGAGCGGGGTGGCCCGTGAGCGAGCCTTGGCGTGCGGGCGAGCGGGAGGCACAATGAGCCTGCTGCTCGACGAGATCGCGCTGGCCACCGCGCGGCTCGCGGAGGCGGGGGTGGACTCACCGCGCACGGACGCCGAGCTCATCGCCGCGAACATTCACAACGTCAAGCGCGGCGAGTTGCATACCGTGCCGGACTCGGAGTTCGACGCGAGGTTCTGGGCGGACGTCGGACGGCGCGCGGCTCGCGAGCCGCTGCAGCACATCACCGGTCGCGCGTTCTTCAGGTACCTCGAGGTCGACGTCGGTCCGGGCGTGTTCGTGCCCAGGCCGGAGACCGAGGTGATGACCGGCTGGGTGATCGACCGGCTGCGCGACATGGACGTCGCCGAGCCGGTCGCCGTCGACCTGGGCACAGGGTCCGGCGCGATCGCGCTGTCGATCGCGCAGGAGGTGCCGCGGGCCCGGGTGCACGCCGTCGAGGCGGATCCGCTGGCCCGGAGCTGGGCGGAGCGCAACATCACCAGGTACGTCGATTCCTACACCGCCGGGCGGGTGCTGCTGCACTCAGGGGATTTCGTTACCGGGCAGGTTGCCGGGGACGTTCCCGCGGGCCTGAGTGAGCTGGCGGGGCTCGCCGGGAGGGCCGACGTGGTGGTCTCCAATCCGCCCTACATACCGCTCGGGTCCGTCGTGCCGCCGGAGGTGGGGGAGTACGACCCGCCGGCCGCGCTGTGGAGCGGTTCCGACGGCCTGGTCGCGATAAGGTCGGTGGAGCGGGTCGCGCGGTGGCTGCTGCGGCCAGGCGGCCTGGTGGCCGTGGAGCACGGGGCGCAGCAGGGCTCGGCGGTGTACTGGGTGTTCGCCGAAGAGGCCGGCTGGCGTGACACCCGCAACAACAAGGACCTGGCACGGCGCGACCGGTTCGTAACGGCGGCCTGGCCTGGCCCGGTCTTCCCTGAGGGGCGCAACCCCTCGGCAACCCCTCGTCTACGCCTGTAGCGCATAGAATCCGTGACAGGATGGAAGCGATGAGCGCTCGATACGACTGCGCCGACTCGCAGCAGCGGGAAGCCGGCATAACAGCGGCGGTCACCGCCGTGCAGCAGGGCGGGCTGGTGGTCCTGCCCACGGACACGGTTTACGGCATCGGAGCCGACGCCTTCACGCCGTCGGCGGTCGCCGCGCTGCTCGCGGCGAAGGGCCGGGGCCGGAGCATGCCGCCGCCGGTGCTGGTGGGCAGCGTGCGGGCGGCGTCCGCGCTCGCGGAGTCGCTCGGCGCGTTCGGTCAGGACCTGATCGACGAATTCTGGCCAGGGCCGCTGACCCTGGTGTTCCGGGCTACGCCGACGCTGAAGTGGGACCTGGGCGACACGCTGGGCACGGTCGCGGTCCGCATGCCGTTGCACCCGGTCGCGCTCGGACTGCTCCGCAAGACGGGGCCGCTGGCGGTGAGCAGCGCCAACCGCCACGGTTTCCCCGCGGCCACCACCGTCGGCGAGGCCGAGGGCCACCTCGGTGCCGCCGTCTCCGTGTACCTAGACGGCGGGCAGTGCGCGGACAACGTGCCGTCGACGATCCTCGACCTGACCGGAACGATGCCGAAGCTGCTCCGGGCCGGTGTCATAGGCCTTGACCAGCTCCGCAAGGTCGTCCCTGTGATCGACCTGCCCGCACCCCCGGCCGAGAAGAGCGCGGAAGCGCCCAGCGTTCCCATGATGCCGAACAAGCACCCGCCGAAGCCCGCGGCGCCGCACCCGCTGGCCGGCGGGGACACCTCACCCGGTTCCTGACCTGGCGCCGCCATGCGCGATTACCTGTACATCATGATCATCGCCGCGGTGGTGACCTACCTGCTCACCCCGCTGGTCCGGCGAGGGTCCATCGCGATAGGCGCCATGCACGCACCTCGCAGCCGGGACGTGCACACCGAACCGACGCCGCTGCTCGGCGGCCTCGCGATGTACGGCGGCCTGGCGGCGGGCCTGCTTGTCGCTGAAAGGCTCAGCTACCTGCGGCAGGCCTTCCCCTCATCGAAGACCGTCGACGGATTGCTGCTGGCCGGCGGCCTGCTGGTGCTTGTCGGGATCGTGGACGACCGCTGGGGCATGGGCGCGATCAGCAAGCTGGCGGCGCAGATCGCGGCCGGCGGCATCTTGATGTGGAGCGGCGTGTACCTGCCATGGGTGCCGCTGCCAAGCGCCAAGATCTTGTCCCTCCCGCCGGACCTCAGCGCCACGCTGACGATCCTGATCGTGGTCATCACGGTCAACGCGGTGAACTTCATCGACGGTCTCGACGGCCTGGCCGCGGGCGTGGTCGCGATCGCGGCGGTGTCATACCTGATCTACTCCTACAACCTGGCTAATTCGGTCGGTATCCCGTCCGAGTCGGTGCCGGCGGTCGCTTCCGCCGTGCTCGCCGGGGTCTGCATCGGGTTCCTTCCGCACAACTTCCACCCGGCGCGCATCTTCATGGGCGACACCGGCGCCATGCTGCTCGGCCTGCTGCTCGCCTACGGCCCGATCTCGAGCACCGCGCTGCTGGACCCGAACGTCCTCATCAACTACTCGCAACTGCACCCGGTCAACCGGTTCCCGACGATCCTGCCGCTGCTGCTGCCGGTCGCGATCCTGATCGTCCCGTACGCCGACTTCCTGCTCGCGGTGATCCGCAGGACGGCGGCGGGCAGGTCCCCGCTCGCCGCCGACGGGGCTCACCTGCACCACAGGCTGCTCAACATGGGGCACTCGCACCGGCAGAGCGTCCTGCTGATGTACCTGTGGGCGGCACTGTTCTCCAGCGCCGTGGTCGGGCTGTCCCTCGCCAAGACCCCGCTGATCTGGCTGGCCGCGGTCACCGTCGGCGCGATCGTGGTGCTGCTCCTGGCGACGATGCCGCGGCTGCGCCCCTGGCGTTCGGAAGCGAGCGGGAGGCAGCGAGCCAGGGCAGCGAGCAGGGCTCGTTCGGGCAGATCGAGGAGGATCGCCGCGCACGCCGCGTCATCCGCGAGCGGCGTCGCACCTGGCGCGGCGCTTGCGGGCGTGCCGCCCCCGAACGGCGTGCTGCCCGCGCACGGCGCGGGCTCGCCCAACGGCGTGCTGCCCGCGCACGGCACGGCCTCCCCGAACGGCGTGCTGCCCGCGCACGGCGTGCTGCCCGCGCACGGCGCGGCCTCCCCCAACAGGGCCGTCTCTCCGGGCGCAGACGCGCCCGGAGCGGTCGCGCGAACGGCGCGACGATCCCACCGGACGACACGCTAGCCAGTTCCTGCGGACCAGATTCTGCGAAGCTATCGCTGGCCAGTTCGGATTGGCAGGCGAAGGATCCTGCGTCCCGTGCATCCCGCCCGAACCACTGCCGCGTGCCGCGTTTTGGGCCAGATGCGCGGCTACCCCGGTTCTGTTGGGCCAGATGCGCAGGTGCCCCAGTTGTCGTTTGCGGCATTCCGGGCGTATCGCCCGCTGTTGGCCGCCGTGCGGGCAGGCTCGGGCCGTGTCCAGACGCGGAGCCCCGTGAGTGCGTGATGCACGTGAGGCTACGAGACGTCGCAGGAGCATTGGGGGCAACACTGGTTTGCCGTGGCCAATGTGCTGTAGCCTGCGATGTCTTGGCCGGGCGGGAGTGCGCCGATTTGGGGGCGGACACTGTCATGAGGGGCCCGAACTTGGGGAGGGGTCACTCGCGGGCACGGTGCATGGTCATGTAAAGTCGTCAAACAGGTAAAGCAAGAGTCAAGAAGCTTGTGATACGCTTCACAAGCACCTCCCCCAGAGGCGAGCGAGAGGCCACGTGATACGTTTCGTTGACCGACCCGGACAGCCGGGTGCGGGACGTGTCGCCGCCGGATCGCGCGCCACGTACGGGGGAGCTCCGCTGGGACATTCCCGCTCGAGTAATGACGCCGCACATCCCTCAGGAGCCGAGACAATGATGGCGATCTATGGCCGCGTCGTCAGGCGCTCGGCCGCGCTGACCAGCCTGGTCGCCGCCGTGATGGTCGCGATCTGCGCCGCCCTCGGCGGTGCCAAGGGCCTGTACGGGGCGCTCGTCGGGGTAGCGATCGTCACGGCGTTCTTCGGGATCAGCGTGCTCGTGGTGGGCCGGGCGGCGCGGGTCAGCCCGCACGTCATGATGGCCGCGGCCTTGATCAGCTACGTGGTCAAGATCATCGCGTTCGCGATCGTGATGGTCCTGCTTGGCAAGTCCACCGCGTTCAACGGCCGGATGCTCGGCTTCACCGCGCTCGTGTGCATCCTGGCCTGGGGCGCGGCGGAAGTCGTCACCACGATCAAGCTCAAGGTCCTGTACGTGGACCCGGACGCGGAGCGTAGGGCTTGAGCGGCGTGAGCGTGCGCGGCCCGAGTCGGCGGGACAGCCGGCAGGACACCAGTGCCGAGGCGCAAGGCCGGGCCCTGGGCCTGAGCATCGGCTGGACCGCGTTCAGCTATCTGCTCAGCGGCATGGCCGCGTACGGCCTCATCGGCTGGCTCGTCGGGCGCGCGGTGCACGTGCCGATGCTTTTCCCGATCGGCATGCTGGTCGGGCTGGCGATTTCGGTCGGCTTCGTCATCTGGCGGTTCGGCAAGTCCGGCATCCCCGGCACGCCCGGCATCCCCGGCACGCCCGGCACACGCGGCGGCAGCTCCGGCACGCGGGGCAGCTCCGGCACGCGGGGCAAGTCCGGCACAACGGGCACGCCGTGAGCGCGGACGGAGACAAAGACATGGAGACGGGCATGAGCGCGGCGGCGAGCCGGCGCGCGAGCCGCCGGAGGGGAATTCCCCGGAAGGAGACGAGCCGGTGACCGGTGCCGTTGCGGCCGCCGCGGGTGGCGGGTGCCACATCTTTAGCGGGTGCGGCTTTCCCTCGCCTGGCCTGCAGAGCTTCATCTGGACGCCGATGTTCAAGATCGGCTCGTTCAGCTTCACCAAGCCGATGCTGCTCGGGATCCTGGCCGCGCTCGTGGTGATCGTGTTCTTCTGGCTGGCGTTCCGCAAGCCCAAGCTGATCCCGGGCCGGACGCAGAGCCTTGGCGAGATGGCCATCCTGGCCGTGCGGGACCAGATCCTGCGGCCGTCGCTGGGCAGGAAGGGCGACTCCTACCTTCCGTTCCTCGTGTCGTTGTTCTTCTTCATCTACATCATGAACGTGATGGAGCTGATCCCGCTCCTGCAGTTCCCTGTCACGTCCCGGATCGGCTTCGTGTGGCCGATGGTGTTCATCGTCTACTTCCTCTACCTGTACCTGGGATTCAAGCACCAGGGGGCCTGGGGCTACTTCAGGAACATGATCCCGCCGGGCGTGCCATGGCCGATCTACATCATCCTTGTCCCTGTCGAGCTGCTGCGCTTCTTCTTCTTCCAGCCGCTCACCCTCGGCGTCCGGCTGTTCGGGAACATGTTCGCCGGCCACCTGCTGCTGACGATCTTCTACCTCGCGACGTGGTACATGCTGAGCCTGTCCGTGGGCCTGCTGTACGCCGTGGGGTCCTTCGCGCTGGCGATCTTCGTCTTCGTGCTCGAGACCCTGGTCACCCTGCTGCAGGCGTTCATCTTCACCACGCTGACCGCGACCTACATAGCCAGCTCCGTGGAGCCGGCGCACTAACCCGCACCCGGCTTCGCCCGACCGTCACGAGTTTCCTGCCAAAGAGCCCAACGAGGCCGCAACGTAAAGGAAAGAATCAATGTCACTCGCCGCTACCCTCGCCGCCAGCACGAGCACGACGCTGAGCCTGAACATGGGCGCGGTCGCCTATGGCCTGGCCGCCATCGGCCCGGGCATCGGCATCGGCCTGGTGTTCGGTCACGCGATCGAGGCCATGGCCCGCCAGCCAGAGGCGACCGGCCGCATCTCGCTGTACATGTGGATCGGCTTCTCGCTGACCGAGGCGCTCGCCCTGATCGGGCTCATCGCGCCGTTCATCTTCAAGTACTCCTGAGCCCGATCCGGCAGGTGAGCGCATAATGATGCATCTGGCCGACGCCACGGCGTCGTATAACCCGCTGGTGCCCACGTGGCCCGAGTTCATCATCGGCACGGTGCTGTTCGTCGTGGTGTTCGGCTTCCTCGCCAAGGTCGCGATGCCGCGGATCACCAAGACCCTCGAAGAGCGTCACGAGGCCATTGAGGGTGGCATCAACCGGGCCGACGAGGCGCAGGCCGAGGCGGCCCAGGTCCTCCAGCAGTACCGCGCGCAACTTGACGATGCCAGGCACGAGGCCGCGCGGATGCGCGAGGAGGCCAGGGAACAGGGCGCGCAGATCATCGCCGAGATGCGCGAGCGCGCCGAGGCGGAGGCCCGCCGCGTCATGGACGCCGCGCAGTCCCAGATCGAGGCCGAGCGGCAGCAGGCGCTTGCCTCGCTTCGCGCCGAGGTCGGGTCGCTCGCGACCGAACTGGCCAGCCGCATCGTCGGCGAGTCGCTGGCCGACACGGCCCGGCAGAGCCGGATGGTCGATCGCTTCCTCGCCGACATCGAAGAGCGCGGTCCCTCCGCGGGCGCGCGAGCGGGGGCCAGGAAATAATGCGTGGCGCCAGCAGGGCCTCCTACGCCGAGCTCAGGGAGCGGCTCGCCGCCGCGTTGCCCACCGCCGCCATCGCGGAAAGGACGGGCGACGAGCTGTTCGCGGTGGCCCGGCTGCTCGACTCCGAGCACGGGCTGCGCCGCGCGCTCGCCGACCCGGCCAAGCAGCCGCGGGAGAAGGCCGCGGTGGCCAGGCGGCTGCTGCATGGCAGGGTGTCGGAGACAGCCGAGGACCTGGCCGGTGAGGCCGCGGGTGCCCGGTGGGCCACACCCAGCGACATGGCCGACGCCATCGAGCGGCTCGCGATAGAGGCGCTCACGGTGTCAGCGCAGCTCGGCGGCACGCTGGATGATCTGGAGGACGACCTGTTCAGGTTCTCCCGCGTGGTATCCGGCCAGCCGGGCCTGCGGGAGGCGCTGATCGGGCCGGCGGGCGCGGAGGCCAAGCGGTCACTGCTTGAGGACCTGCTCATGGGCAAGGTCAGCTCGCCGTCGCTGAGCCTCATCACGCAGGTGCTGACCCACCCCAGAGGGCGTTCGCCGCAGGCGGCGCTCGACGTGTGCGCGGCCCTCGCGGCGCACCGGCGGGAGCAGCTCATCGCTGTGGTGCGCGTCGCCACCGAACTCACCGCCGCACGGCGGAGCCGGCTCGCGACGAGCCTCGCCGCGGCTTACGGCAGGGGAATACACATCAATGTGGTGCACGATCCGGCGGTCACAGGCGGCGTGTCCGTCCAGATCGGCGACGAGCTAATAGACGGGACAGCGGCCAGCCGGCTGGCGGCGGTCCGACGCAGGCTTGCGGGCTGACCCGCACCGCGGCTGATATTCACGAACGGAATGGGGAAGATGGCGGAGCTGACTATCCGGCCGGATGAGATCCGCGAGGCGCTGGCGCGGTTCGTCGAGGACTACGAGCCAGCGGGTGCCGTGCGCGAGGAGGTCGGCGCGGTCGTCGAATGCGGCGACGGCATCGCCCGCGTCGAGGGACTGCCCTCGGCCATGGCGAACGAGCTTCTGGAGTTTGAGAACGGGATCCGCGGCATCGCGCTGAACCTGGACGTGCGCGAGATCGGCGTCGTCGTTCTCGGTGACTTTTCCGGCATCGGGGAAGGGCAGCGGGTGCGGCGCACCGGCGAGGTGCTGTCGGTGCCGGTCGGAGACGCTTTCCTTGGCCGGGTGGTCGGCCCGCTCGGCCAGCCGCTCGACGGCCTCGGCGAGATCAAGGACACCCGGCTGCGCGCCCTGGAACTGCAGGCGCCCTCAGTGGTGCAGCGGCAGCCGGTCAAGGAGCCGCTGCAGACCGGCATCAAGGCGATCGACGCGATGACCGCGATCGGCCGGGGCCAGCGGCAGCTGATCATCGGCGACAGGCAGACGGGCAAGACCGCGATCGCGATCGACACGATCATCAACCAGAAGGACAACTGGGAGTCCGGTGACCCGGCCCGTCAGGTGCGCTGCGTCTACGTCGCTGTCGGGCAGAAGGGCTCGACGATCGCAGGCGTCCGGCAGTCGCTCGAAGAGGCCGGGGCGATGCAGTACACCACGATCGTGGCGGCGCCGGCCTCGGACCCGGCCGGCTACAAGTACATCGCGCCCTACACCGGAAGCGCGATCGGCCAGCACTGGATGTACGCCGGCAAGCACGTCCTGATCATCTTCGACGACCTGTCCAAGCAGGCCGAGGCGTACCGGGCCATCTCGCTGCTGCTGCGCCGTCCGCCGGGCCGCGAGGCGTA
Source organism: Actinomycetota bacterium (assembly GCA_027314595.1). Classification (GTDB taxonomy): domain Bacteria; phylum Actinomycetota; class Actinomycetes; order Streptosporangiales; family Streptosporangiaceae; genus Trebonia. Next base: position 11,348 of record DAHVAN010000394.1, read on the forward strand.
CCCGGGTGACGTCTTCTACCTGCACTCCCGGCTGCTCGAGCGCTGCGCGAAGCTGTCCGACGACCTCGGCGGCGGATCGATGACCGGGCTGCCGATTGTCGAGACCAAGGCCAACGACATCTCGGCCTACATCCCGACGAACGTCATCTCGATCACCGACGGGCAGATCTTCCTCGAGACAGACCTGTTCAACGCCGGTGTCCGCCCCGCCATCAACGTCGGCCTGTCGGTGTCCCGGGTGGGCGGCGCCGCCCAGGTCAAGGCGATGAAGAAGGTCGCGGGCCAGCTCAAGCTGTCGCTGTCGCAGTTCCGTGACCTGGAGGCGTTCGCCGCCTTCGCGTCCGACCTGGACGCGGCCTCGCGCGCGCAGCTCGAGCGCGGCGCCCGGCTGGTCGAACTGCTCAAGCAGCCGCAGTACTCGCCGTTCCCGGTCGAGGAGCAGGTCGTGTCGATCTGGGCGGGGACCACCGGCCAGCTCGACGACGTGCCGGTGGAGGACATCCGCCGGTTCGAGAACGAGTTCGTCGACTACCTGCGCCGCGAGCAGGCGGGCGTGCTCACCGCCATCCGGGAGACCAAGGACCTGTCCGACGACGGCGTGACCGCGCTGCAGGACGCCATCGGCCGCTTCCGCCGCACCTTCGAGGTGACCGGCGGGGAGCTGCTCGTGTCGGACGAGGAGCAGGTCTCCGCGCTCGGCGAGGGCGAGCAGGGCCAGGAGTCGGTGCCGAGGTACGGCCAGGCCGCGCCGGCGGGCGGCGAGTAGGGCCATGGCAGCTCAGCTTCGCGCGGTCAGGGCGCGGATCAGGGCGGTCAAGTCGATCGCCAAGATCACCCGCGCCCAGGAACTGATCGCGTCGTCGCGGATCATCAGGGCGCAGCAGCGCACGCGCGCCGCCGGGCCATACGCGCGCGAGCTCACCCAGGCGGTCGAGGCGGTGGTCAGCCGGTCGACGTCGGTCACCCATCCGATGATCACCGAGCCGGAGTCCTTCTCGCGGGCGGCGGTGCTGATCCTCACCAGCGACGCGGGCTTCTGCGGCGCCTACAACGCCAACGTGCTGCGCGAGGCCAGCAGGCTGCGGCAGCGCAACACCGAGAACCGGATCGCGACCGTCACCTTCGTGGCCGGCCGCAAGGGGATCGCGTGGCACCGCTTCCGGGACATCGATGTGGCGCGGGAATGGAGCGGGTTTTCCGCTCAGCCGACCTACGCCGACGCGGAGGCGGTGGCCGCGGCGCTGCTCGAGGCGTTCGAGAGGCCGGCCGGCGACGGCGGCGTGGACGAGATCTACCTGGTGTCCACCGAGTTCGTGTCGATGCTTACCCAGCGCCCGGGAACCCGCCGGGTGCTGCCGATGGAGATCGAGGAGAGGCCGGGCGAGCGGCCGGGCGGGCCGCTTCCGGCGTACGAGTTCGAGCCGTCCCCGGGCGTCGTGCTGGACGCGCTGCTCCCGCAGTACGTGGCCAGCCGGATCTACTACGCCATGCTGGAGGCGGCCGCCTCCGAGCTCGCGGCGCGGCGGCGCGCGATGAAGGCCGCGACGGACAACGCCAACGACTTGATCGACCGGCTCACCCGGGAGGCGAACAACGCCCGGCAGGCCGAGATCACCCAGGAAATCAGCGAAATCGTCGGCGGGGCGAACGCGCTCGCTGAGGCCAAAGCAGGGAGTGAGTGACAGACCATGACCGCGACCGTAACCAGCCCCGCGCACAGCGGTGCCGCCACCACGGGAACCGGCCGTGTCGCCCGGGTCATCGGCCCGGTCGTCGACGTGGAGTTCCCCGCCGAGCAGATGCCGGAGATCTACTTCGCGCTGCACGTGGACGTCACCATAGGCGACGCCACGCGGACGCTGACCCTCGAGGTCGAGCAGCACATCGGGGACAACATGGTCCGCGCGATCTCGCTGCAGCCCACCGACGGCCTGATCCGCGGCGCCGAGGTGGTCAGCACCGGCGCGCCGATCGAGGTCCCTGTTGGGGACGTTACCAAGGGCCACGTGTTCAACGTCCTGGGCGAGCCGCTCGACGTGCCGAAGTCGTCCCTGGACGTTACCGAGAAGTGGCCGATCCACCGGTCGGCCCCGCCGCTGGACCAGCTCGAGTCCAAGACCGAGATGTTCGTCACCGGCATCAAGGTCATCGACCTGCTGACCCCGTACGTGCGCGGCGGCAAGATCGGCCTGTTCGGCGGCGCCGGCGTCGGCAAGACCGTGCTCATCCAGGAGATGATCCGCCGCGTGGCGAAGAACTTCGGCGGCGTCTCCTGCTTCGCCGGGGTTGGCGAGCGCACCCGTGAGGGTAACGACCTCTTCCTCGAGATGACCGAGTCCGGGGTCATCGCGGACACCGCGCTGGTGTTCGGCCAGATGGACGAGCCGCCCGGCACACGCCTGCGGGTCGCCCTCTCCGCGCTGACGATGGCGGAGTACTTCCGCGACGTGCAGAAGCAGGACGTGCTGCTGTTCATCGACAACATCTTCCGGTTCACCCAGGCGGGCTCGGAGGTCTCCACGCTGCTGGGCCGCATGCCGTCCGCGGTGGGCTACCAGCCGACCCTGGCGGACGAGATGGGCCAGCTCCAGGAGCGGATCACCTCCACGCGCGGTCACTCGATCACCTCCATGCAGGCGATCTACGTGCCCGCCGACGACATCACCGACCCGGCGCCGCACACGGTGTTCGCCCACCTCGACGCCACGACCACGCTGTCAAGGGCGATCACCGAGAAGGGCATCTACCCGGCGGTGGACCCGCTGGACTCCACCTCCCGGATCATGGACCCGCGGTACATCGGCCAGGAGCACTACAGCGTGGCGCGGACCGTCCAGCAGATCCTCCAGCGGTACAAGGAGCTGCAGGACATCATCGCGATCCTCGGCATCGACGAGCTCTCCCAGGACGACCAGATCACCGTGCAGCGCGCGCGGCGCATCGAGCGGTTCCTGTCGCACCCGATGTACGTGGCCGAGCAGTTCACCGGCCAGCCGGGCGTGTTCGTGCCGCTCGAGGAGACGATCGCGTCCTTCAAGGCGATCGCGGGCGGCAAGTACGACCACGTGCCCGAGCAGGCGTTCTTCATGTGCGGCGGCATCGAGGACGTGGAGAAGAAGGCCAAGGAACTGGAGCGCTCGTGACGCTGCACGTGGAGTTGCTGCTGCCGGACCGCAAGCTGTGGTCCGGCGAGGCGGGCCTGGTCATCGTCAAGACCCTGGATGGCGACATCGGGGTGCAGTCCGGGCATTCCCCGGTGTTCGGGATCCTCTACCCGGGCAGCCTGGTCCGCATCCGCGAGGTGCCCGGGAACGACAGTCCCGGCGACGTGGTGCGGGCCGCGGTACGGGACGGGTTCCTTTCCGTGACGGACGACCGCGTGTCGATCCTCGCCTCGGTCGGCCAGCTAGCCAGTGACATCGACGTGGCGGTCGCCCGGGCCGATCTTGGCGCCGCGACGGCGCAGGCCGGCTCGCCGTCCGCCGTCGAGGAGTCGGCGGAGTTCAGGTACGCGAGAGCGCGGTTGCGCGCCGCCGGCGAACAGGCCTGAAGCGGCGTGGCGCTGGGCGGCGGAGGGGTGGCGCTTGACGCCATCTGGCTCTTCGCCGCCTTCCTCGTGCTCATCGTGCTCGCGGCCACCGTCCTCGCCACCCGCCGCTTCCTGCTCGAGCGGGGAGGCGGGACCGTCGAGTGCGGCCTGCGTTCCCCGGCCCGGCGGGGCACCTGGCGCCTGGGCGTCGTCTCCTACCACGGTGACGAACTGAGCTGGTATGACACCCTCGGGGTGCTGCTGCGCCCTGAGCGGGTGTTCCACCGCCGCCAGCTCACGATCGTCTCGCGCCGTGCGGCGCTGGCGTCCGAGGCGGGCACGCTCGGCCCGGACCACGTCGTCGTCGAGGTCCGCACCAGGCCGCCGGGAACGCCCGACGCGCCCGTGGAACTCGCGATGACCGAGCAGGCGCTCACCGGGCTCCTCGCCTGGCTCGAGGCGTCGCCGCCCGGCTCGCACCTGCAGGACATCGCCTAGGCCCGCCCAGTCCGGCCCCCCTAGGACCTAGGCGCGCCCAGCACCTAGTCAGTCCGGGCCTCCTGGCCGGTCGCCGCCCGGGCGCCAGAGCACGTCGGGGTGCCCGGCCGCCGCGTTGGCCGCACGGGCGAGGATGAACAGCAGGTCCGACAGCCGGTTCAGGTACCGGGCCGGCCACCCGTTCACCGTGCCGCCGTGCTCGGGCACGGCGGCCCACGCGCTTCGCTCGGCGCGTCGCGCGGCGGTGCGCGCGGTGTGCAGCAGCGCCGCTCCGGGCGTCCCGCCAGGCAGCACGAAGCTGCGCAGCACCGGCAGTTCCGCGTTCCAGGAGTCGCAGGCCGTCTCCAGCGCGGTGACGTAGCTGTCGTCCACGCGGAGCTCAGGACGGGGCGGCGGCGCGGCGCTGACCGGGTTGGCCAGGTCGGCGCCGACGTCGAACAGTTCGTTCTGGATCCGGCCGAGCAGTTCGTTCATCGCGGGCGGCAACTGCCCGGACGTCACGGCCATCCCGATCGCGCAGTTCGCCTCGTCGGTTTCGGCGTACGCCCGGAGGCGGCTGTCGGTCTTGGCGACCCGTGATCCGTCCAGGAGGGCGGTGGTCCCGTCGTCGCCGGTGCGGGTGTAGATCCGGGAAAGCACGACCGGCTTGTCGCGTCGCTCGTCAGCCATGCGCCCACCCTAAGCCACCCGGACGCCCGCCCGCTAAGGTAACGCAAAGTAATCACAGCAAAAAAGATGGTCATTGCTGTGACCTGGGGTATTCACTTTTCCGCGAAGGTGTGGCATTGTTTAACTACACTGCGTAATCGCCCGGGGGAACCTCGGGGTCCGGCGGTTCTCGGGGGCCCGCCGGACCCCGGTTACGCCCCGGCATCCCGCCGTCGCAGCCGGGCCCGAGCCCGGTAAGGTGTCACCAAATGCCAGGATCCGGGCAACGGCAGACAAGGTGGGTGGCGTGTTCGACTACGTGGTCGTGGGCGGCGGGAGCGCGGGCTGCGTGCTCGCCGCGCGGCTCACGGAGGATCCCGGCATCAAGGTGCTCCTGCTCGAGGCCGGCCCGAACCCGGACGCCCAGGAGATCAGCGTGCCTGCCGCGTACACAAGGCTGTTCCGCAGCCGTTACGACTGGAACTACGTCACGCTCCCGCAGGAGCGCGCCGGCGGCCGCGCCCTCTACTGGCCGCGCGGCCGGGTGCTCGGCGGCAGTTCCGCGCTGAACGCGATGATCTACATCCGGGGCAGCAGAGACGACTACGACACCTGGCGCGACGAATACGGCTGCACCGGCTGGGGATACCGCGAACTGTTCCCGTACTTCCTGCGCGCCGAGGACAACGCCCGCGGGGCAAGCGCTTATCACGGCACGGGAGGACCGCTCGCCGTTCGGGATCTCCGGTACAAATCCGAACACGGCGGGCTCTTCATCACGGCGGCCAGCCGGCGCGGCGCGCTGGAAAACGACGACTTCAACGGCCCGCGGCAAGAAGGGGTCGGCTTCTATCAAGTCACTCAACGTGACGGACGGCGGTGCAGTGTCGCGGACGCCTACCTGGCGCATCGGCCGGGGAACCTGACGGTAGTCACGAACGCCCTGGTCACCGGCCTGCTCATCGAAGGGGGCCGGGCCGCCGGGGTCACTTACCGTCATGACGGGCGTGAGGAGACGGCCCGCGCCGCGGCCGAGGTCGTTCTCGCGGCGGGCGCGGTCGGCAGCCCGCAGCTGCTCATGCTCTCCGGCATCGGGCCGGCCGACGACCTGCGGGAGCACGGCATCTACGTGATCGCCGACAGCCCCGCGGTCGGCGCGAACCTGACCGACCACCCGATGGTGCCCGTGCTGTGGTCGACGCCATCGGTGAAGGGCCTGTGGGAGAGCACCGGCAACGCGGGGTTCGCGCGCTGGCGGCTCAGCCACCGCGGCCCGCTCACCTCCAACATCGCCGAGGCGGGCGGGTTCGCCCGCAGCGATCCCCGGATGACCGCGCCGGACCTGCAGTGGCAGGTGCTGCCCGCCGCCTTCAAGGAGCAGGGCCTGACCGACGCGGCGCGGCGCGCGATGACCGTACTGGTCACGCTTGTGGACGTGGCGAGCCGCGGAAAGCTGAAGCTGGCCAGCCGCGACCCGCGGCACCGGCCGCTGATCGATCCCGGCTACCTGTCCGACGTCCGCGACCTCGGCGCGCTCGCCGTGGGCGTGCGGATGGCGCGAGACTACGGGACCGCCGCCCCGCTGTCGAAGATATGCGCCGAGGAACTCGCGCCCGGCGACGGCGTGCACACCGACCACGAGATGCGGGACTACATCAGGAGCGCGGTGGTCAGCAGCTACCATCCCGCGGGCACCTGCGCGATGGGCGGCGATTCCCGGACCGCGACGAGCCGCCAGGCCAGCGTCGTCGACCCGATGCTGCGGGTGCGCGGCGTGGACGGGCTGCGCGTCGTGGACGCGTCCGTCATGCCGGCGCTGCCGCGCGGCAACACGAACGCGGCGGTGATCGCCATCGCCGAACGGGCCGCCGACCTGATCACCGGCCGGGCGCCGCTGGCGCCCCTCGACCCCGCCGGGGCCAGCCCGAGCCTCCCGCTGGCCGGCTAGCCGCCGGACACGCCGGACACGCCGGACACGGCTAGCCGCGCCGCCGCCGCTTCGGCTGGTACAGCCGCCCGTGCAGCACGGTCACCAGCTTCACGATGCGGTCCATGTCGCGCCGGTCGCGCCGGAACGTCGTGGTGCGCACGACCGGCCGCATCCGCTGCCGCGTGATCGACTTGGCCCGGGAGAACTCGCGCAGCCCGTCGGCGCCGTGCATCCGGCCGAACCCTGACTCCCCGGACCCGCCGAACGGCAGCGACGGCACCGCGGCGAACGAGATTACCGAGTTGACCGAGGTCATCCCCGCGCGCAGCGCCCTGGCGGCCCGCATGCCGGCCCGCCGGCGCTTGGTGAACACCGCCGAGCCGAGCGCGTACGGCGAGGCGTTCGCCAGCCGGATGGCGTCCGCGAGCGACGGCACCGGGGTGACAGTCAGCACCGGCCCGAAGGTCTCCTCCCTCACCGCCGCGCTCTCCTCGGGCACGTCGACGAGCACGACGGGATGGATGTAAGGGGCACGCACCGAGTCGAGCCCGCCGACCGCGGCCCGCCCGCCGCGGGCGACCGCGTCGGCGAGGTGCCGTTCGACGACGTCGACCTGGCCGGGCAGCGTCATCGGCCCGTACGCGGCGCCGTCGTCGTCGCCGGGGCGCAGCTTGCCGAGCTTGTCGTTCAGCTTCTCCAGGAACGAGTGGTAGACGGCTTCGGCGACGTAGACGCGCTCGACGCCGATGCAGGTCTGCCCCGCGTTGGACATGGCGCCCCAGGCCGCCGCGTCCGCAGCCGCGTCCAGGTCCGCGTCGGCGGCGACGAGCAGGGCGTCCTTGCCGCCGCATTCGGCAAGGACGGGCGTGAGAGTCTCGGCGGCGGCGGCAAGCACCTTGCGCGCGGTGGCCGCCGAGCCGGTGAAAGCGAGCTTGCCGACGCCGGACCTCGCCAGCTCGGCGCCGGTCGCGCCGAGGCCGGTCACGAGCTGCAGCACCGGCTCGGAGTCGCCGAACACCTCGCTGAGCACCTCGGTGAACGACCGGACAAGCCACTGGCCGGTTCCCGTGGTCAGCTCGCTCGGCTTGAACACGACGGCGTTGCCCGCCGCGAGCGCGTACCCGATCGACCCCATCGGGGTGAACACCGGGTAGTTCCACGGCCCGATGACGCCGACGACGCCGAGCGGCTGGTATTCCACGGAGGCGGCCTGGTTCATCATGGCCAGCCCGCTTGGCACCCGCCGGGGCCGCAGCACCCCGCGCGCGTGTCTGGCGGCCCAGTCCAGGTGCAGGATCGCGTTGACGATCTCGAGCGTGGCGTCGTCGAGCGGCTTGCCGGTCTCGTCGTGCACGAGCTGGGCGAGCCGGCCCATGTACCTGGTCATGTGGGACTTCCAGGCGAGCAGCCGCAGCCGCCGGTCCTGCCAGGGCAGGCCTGCCCACCAGGCGGCCGCGACGCGGGCGCGGCGGACCGCGACGGCGACCTCACGCTGCCCGTCGATGCCGAATGTGGCGAGCACCTCGCCAGTCGCCGGGTTCACCGACTCGAAAAAGTCGCGGGCCGCTCCCCAGGCCGGCGCCGTCGGGGACATCACATGACCTGCCATGCGACACAGTAAACCGCATCAGGCCGGCCGTCACCCGGCCGATGCGCAAGTGTCCCTGGGCGGCCCGCGCGCCCCCGCGCCCCCCGCGCGCGTCCGAGTCCCGCGTGCCGGACGCGCGGGGTGCGCCCGCCCTCGCGTGCCGGTAGAGTGCCGTCCGTGCCGAGCCGCCCGTACACGCTGCTGAGCTGCGCCGTCTCTGTCGACGGCTGCCTGGACGACACGTCCGCGGACCGGCTGGTGCTGTCCGGCCCGCAGGATCTGGACGAGGTAGACGAGCTGCGCGCCGCCTGCGACGCGATCCTCGCCGGCGCCGGCACGATCCGCGCCGACAACCCGCGGCTGCTGGTCCGCGACC
>DAHVAN010000396.1 GCA_027314595.1 Actinomycetota bacterium
ACCGCCTCGTCGGTCATGTAGGCGAGCCTGGTGGCTTCCGCCGCGAACACCTGCTGGCCGACGAGCCCGTCGTCGATGAGGTTGAACGCGTACTTCAGCATGCGCTGCGACGTGGGGCTCTTGGCGTTGATCTTGGCAGCCCACTCCAGCGCGGTCCGTTCGAGCTCGGCGTGCGGGACCACCGCGTTGACCATGCCCATCCGGCAGGCGGCCTCGGCGTCATAGGTCTCGCCGAGGAAGAAGATCTCCCTGGCGAACTTCTGGCCGACCTGCCTGGCTAGGTAGGCCGAGCCGAATCCGCCGTCGAAGCTGCCGACGTCGGCGTCGGTCTGCTTGAAGCGCGCGTGCTCACGACTGGCGAGGGTCAGGTCGCAGACGACGTGCAGGCTGTGCCCGCCACCTGCGGCCCATCCCGGGACGACGCAGATGACCACCTTGGGCATGAACCGGATCAGCCGGTGCACTTCCATGATGTGCAGCCGCCCGCTGCGCGCCGGGTCGATATCCCTGGCCGTCTCCCCGTCGGCATACCGGTAGCCATCCCGTCCGCGGATGCGCTGATCGCCTCCCGAGCAGAACGCCCAGCCGCCGTCCCGGGGCGACGGCCCGTTTCCGGTCAGCAGCACGCAGCCGACGTCGCTCGACATCCGGGCGTGGTCCAGGGCTCGGTACAGTTCGTCGACCGTGTGGGGGCGGAAGGCGTTGCGGACCTCGGGCCGGTTGAAGGCCACCCGGACGGTGCCTGAGCCGACGGCTCGGTGATAGGTGATATCGGTGAAGGCGAACCCCTCGACGGCACGCCACCTGTCGGATTCGAAGATCTCAGAAACCATGAGGAGATTGTGGCCGGCGACCCTTGCTTCTGGCACATCCCGGGGACCGCGAGGCGCGGGAGTGCTCAGCCGCGACGCCCGCGACGCCCGCGGAAGGCCGCGGATACGCTGACGGCGCCGCGGCCGGTGGCCTGACCGCTGACCAGCACCGGGCGGGCAGGCGTGACGGGCTGCGCCGTGCGCTTGGCCGGGGGGCCGGCGATGGAGCGCAGCACTGCCGACCCGGGATCAACGACGGCGGCCTGCGGGCTGACGCCCGCCTTACGCATCAGCGTGCGGACCTCTGCCGCCTGCGCAGCGGTCTGCACGGTGACCACGGTGCCTTCGGCGCCGCCGCGGGCGGTCCTGCCGGACCGGTGGACGTAGGCCTTGTGCTCGGCCGGCGGATCGGCGTGAATGACCAGGTCGATGCCGTCCACATGGATGCCGCGGGCAGCGATGTCGGTGGCCACCAGAGCACGGACCCCACCGGACGCGAACGCCGCCAGGTTCCGGGTACGCGCGCCCTGGGCGAGGTCGCCGTGAAGTTCCGCTACCGCCGTCCCCGCCCTGGCCAGGTCGCGGGCGAGCCTGCTCGCCCGGTGCTTGGTCCTGGTGAAGATGAGCACCCGGGACTCACCGCTGGCCAGGGTCGCGAGGACCTTCACCCGGTCCGCGGGCGTGACGGTGAGCAGATGGTGGGTGATCTCGGGGCGGGTGGATATGGTGTCGACCGTGTGCCGGGCCGGCTGGCTCAGGAAGCGCCTCGCCAGGACGTCCACGGCCCCGTCGAGGGTCGCCGAGAACAGCAGCCGCTGCCCCTCGCGCGGGGTGGCGTCAAGCAGTCGCCTGACCACCGGGAGGAACCCGAGGTCGGCCATGTGATCCGCCTCGTCAAGCACGGTGATCTCGACATCGCCGAGGTGACAGTGACCCTGCTCGATGAGGTCGGCCAGCCGCCCGGGGCATGCGACGATGATGTCGGCACGGTCGCGCAGGGCAGCCACCTGCGGATTCTGCGGGGTTCCCCCGAAAATGACGGCGGTGCTCAGCCCCACGGCGCGCGCCAGCGGCGAGAGGACCGCCTGGACCTGGGCCGCCAGTTCGCGGGTCGGGACGAGCACTAGGCCACGCGGGCGGCAGGCCAGCGAATACCCGTCCGCCAGCCTGGCAGCGAGCGGAAGGCAGAACCCGAGCGTCTTGCCCGATCCGGTCTGGGCACGCCCGAGAACGTCATGGCCGGCCAGGGCGTCGGGCAGCGCGGCGGCCTGGATCGGGAACGGCGCCGTGATCCCGGTCTCGGCGAGGACGGCTACCAGGGGCGCGGGGACGCCGAGACCCGCGAAGGTGACGTCAGTTTCAGTAGCCGGAACCAGTCCGGAACGCTGTCTGCGCCGCTGCGGCCGGGCTGCCCGCTGGCTTCCCGCGGGCGTGATGGTGGACTCTTCGGCGGGCATAGCTGTCAAGAGATCGTCTCCAGGACTTTGAGTGGCCGCGTTGTCGAAGGCGCCACGTCCGTGGAAACCAGTTCGCTCACCGAGCGACAGACGACCGGCGCGGCCCCCATGGCCGCGCCTCACCGCGCGTTTCGCGCATTTTTTCCAACTGTACAGCATGCCCCGTCAGGCCGGCCGTCAGGTTGGCCGGCTCAACCTGCCGCGGTACTTCAGCACCTGATCCGGCCACGTGCACGCCTGCGTGCAGGACTGGCCGAGCTGCAACCGCGGCGTGTTCCCCGCCGTCGACCACGACCGGTCACGCACATGATGCCGGGCATCTGGGTCGTGCTCATCCCTGTGACACCGTTCCCAGCCGCGATCTGTCCGGATGAACTCCGGACAGCGGAGCGCGCTGACCTTCTGGCCGGCCTCGGAGAGCAGCTCATCGTCTGTCATCTGCGGGATCCTCTCCGCTGCCGGCCGATGCGCCTGGCCCGGCGGCCCTGGCGTCACAGCGGCGGCATCGGCAGCGGGATGCGGTCGCAGGACCAGCCTACGCCCCGCAGGACGCGCTGCCCCTCCTGCCCAGGCGTGCCCACGCTCAGCCGGGGACTCCCGCGGGGAAAAGGAAGCCACCGTCCGTCCGGGCCAGTCAAAGTTAGCCCGAACGGACGGTGGCGCTGCCTAGTGATCAGAGTCAGAGCGCGCGGACGTGCTCGGCCTGCGGACCCTTCTGGCCCTGCGTGATGTCGAACTCGACCCGCTGGTTCTCCTCGAGGCTGCGGTAGCCGCTGGACTCGATCGCGGAGAAGTGGACGAAGACGTCCTGGCCTCCGTCATCGACACTGATGAACCCGAAGCCCTTGTCCGAGTTGAACCACTTGACTGTTCCCTGCGCCACGCGCTTTTCTCCTTGCCCTACACAAAGGCCCCGCACCGCGCGGAAGCCCGGCAGTAAATCCGCGAGCGCGTAATGAAGCACGTACACAGAAACTGCGTTCAGTAGTGTACCGCCATCTCGGGGCGTGCCGGTACCCGCACACCCATGACCCACCCGGTCCTGGGTGCATGCCGGTCAGCGGCGCGAACGGCTCGCGGCGGACACGTGCGCTCAGAGCTTGGTCAGCTTGGCGCAGGGCGTCGCGATCCGCACCTGCTGTGTGCCGAAGTCGACGACCACGGCGGTGTCATCCTCGACGCTGATGACCCGGCCGAGTCCGTATTTGTCGTGAGTGACCTGGTCCTGCGAGGCGTACTGCTCGGCAGGCGGCGCCGGGGGCGGTGGTTTGAAGGGACTTGTGGGCAGGAAGCGCCGGGTCGCGGCGCGGGCAGGCTTCATCCTCTCTAGTATGCGCTGATGGCCCGGCTGTGTGGTGCATCACCGCAGTTCTCCACGACCTCGCTTACCGCGGAGCGGATCGAGTGCTCACCGGCTTGCCGGCCCGTGGCCGCGCCCCGTGCGGGCGCGGCTACGGCTGGCGTGTCCGCGCCAGCCCGCCCCGCCGCCCGCGTGAGCAGGCTCGCCAGGGCCACCACGGTGATCCACAGCGCGCTGCCGATGGCGAGGTGCAGGTCCTGGCTGGCCGGCGGCGCGCCGGTGGTCGCCACGATCGCGCCGAACGTCACGGTTCCGGCGAGCAGGATCAGGGCCGCGGCGGCGAGCACCCGCCCGGCCCGTCGCGCTTGCCGGTACCGCCAGGCGCGTGCCGCCGCGGCCGTGATGAACACCGCCGTGACCAGAGCCAGAGACCGGTGCAGGTACTGCAGGGTCAGCAACGGGGCCGGCCCGCCGAGCCCGCAGACTGGCCACCCCGGGCACGCGGTGCTCGCCCCTTCGTGCAGCACCAGCATCCCGCTCACCGACAGGGCGAACAGGGACACCACGGTGGCCATCCCGAGGCCGCTGACGCGCGGCGCCCGCCGCGCGGCGCTGTCCCTGGCGGGGACGGCAGGCCGCCACACCGCCATGACGGTCAGCGTGACCGCCCCTGCCACCAGCCACGCGCCCGCCAGGTGCAGGATCACCGTCCAGCCGGCGTTGCGGGCGAAGACGGTGAGCGCCCCGAGCAGGACCTGGATGCCGATCAGGCCGAGCGCCGCGCCGGCGCTCCACAGCACCGGGCGGTCGCCGCGGGCGCGCCGCCAGGCCACCGCGAAGGTGGCGGCGACCAGGATCGTCACCACCGCGGCGAGGTAGCGGTGGGACTGCTCGAGCATCGCATGGTAGTTCCCGGCCAGGCCGAGCTGGCCGTTGCACAGCGGCCAGCTGCGGCAACCCATCCCCGACTCGGTCACCCGGACGGTGTCCCCCAGCACAATAAGCAGGTACGCGAAGATCAGGCTGGCCGCGGTCAGCACGCGGAACGAGCGGCCGTAAGGGCCGCGCGGTAGCCCGTCCGGCGCGCTGCGCGCGCGGGCAGCCCCGGGAGCCGGCTCCGGCGGACCGGCCGCCGCGACCGGCGAGGGGCCAGCGGAGTTCGGACTCAGCTGATGCTGGCTCACGATAGAGGTCCTTTCAGAAGAGACAGGGGCGGACCGGGCCGTGCCAGGTGCCGGAGAACGCGGGCCGAGCCCCGGCATCGGGCCAGAAGGTCCGCACGCAGGCATACAGATGTCACGTCACCATTTCATGCGAGTCCAGCATTCACCCGTCTCGCGCCTGCCCGCAATGAGGGCCCGCCGCGGCGCCCGGACGGGACCCTGGGCATCGGCCGGCGGAGTGCCGGGACGATGGCGGGCGGCCCCCCGCGCCCGTGAGGTGGGTGGCCCCCCGCGCCCGCAAGATGAGACCGGGGGGCGCCGGCGGGGGCGCCG
>DAHVAN010000398.1 GCA_027314595.1 Actinomycetota bacterium
CAGGCGCCGCCCGGCCGGACCACCGAGGCGATGTCGTGGCTGTCCACCGGGATCTCGGTCGGTGTCGCGCTCGGGGCGACGGCCGCGGGGTTCATCCTGGACGCGTTCGGGCCGCGGTGCGGGTACGAGTTCGCGGCCTGCAGCGGCGTGGCCGGCGCGCTCATCTGCCTGGCGGGCCTGCGGGGACTCACGGCTCGCGGTTAGCCGGATTCGCGGGCGTACTCGCCGGCCAGCGTGAGCACCTCGTCCACGTACCACCAGGCGTGGTTGTAGCCGAAGATCGCCTGGCGCAGCGCCTGGCCGCCCGCGGCGGCGCCGTCGGCGCACAGCAGCCGGGCGGCCGACGGAACGGCGTCGAACGGGTTCATGATGTCCGGCGGTCCGGTGTCACCGACGCCGTCGATCCCCCAGGCCCGCCAGGTGGACGGCAGGAACTGCATCGGGCCGAGCGCCCCCGCGCTCGACGGGCCCGTGTTCGCGCCGTCGCCGCTCTCGATCTGGCCGATCGCCGCGAGCACCGTCCAGGACAGCCCCGGGCAGTACTGCGAGGCGGACTCCTGGAACAGCGCCAGGTAGCTGGCCGGCCTGCCCTCCGGCGGATTCTTGTCAACGGGCAGGCTGGTGCTGACCTGCGCGGGGACCAGGCGGACGACCTGGCTGCCTGCGCCGAGCGCGGCCCTGACCTGCCTGGCGAGCGTGTTCATGCTGGCGGCGGGCGCGTTGACGAGCACCGCGACGTTGCCGACGAGCCCGAGCTGACGGGCCCGCGCCTGGTTCACGATCGCGTCGACTCCCGAGATCCCGAGCAGCGCCCGGGTGCCGAACGTGATCCGCGTCCGCACGGCGGCCGCCACCGGGTACCGGCTTCCGCTGACCAGCCGCAGCGACCGCGCGGCGGCGCCGGTGGTGATCAGGTCGCCCGCCGCGAAGTCCGACCATACCCGCTGGCTGACCGCCGTCGCCGGCGGTGTCCACTGGCGCAGCGCGGCCGCGGGCGCGCCGAGGACCGTGAGCGGCTTCCCGTTGACCATGATCCGCGCCCCGGCGATGGGCAGCACGGCCCGGACCTGGCTGAGCTTGCTGAGCCTCGCGAGGTCCGCGGGGGTCACGCCGCCCGGCACGGCGGCGATGACGTCGGGAACGACCAGGCGCGGCACGGCCGCCCCCGCCGCGGACGCCTGCGCCGGGCTGGCGGCGGCCGGGCCGATGCTGCCCGCCGGGCTGATACTGCCCGCCGCGGTGAGGCTGCCCGCCGCGGTGAGGCTGCCCGCCTGGCCTGCGGCGCCTTGCCGGGGGCCGGCCGCGACGGCGTGCGGTGGGCCATTGGGGTGCCCGTCGCTCCCGCTCCAGGGACCGCAGGCAAGCGCGACGACACATCCGGCGGCGACCACGCTGACCGCCGCCAGCCCGCGCCCGGCGATGGACGGCCACGGCCCGCGACCTATGTTCGGCTGCCCCACACTTCCGTAACTGTATAGGCCGGCGCTGAATTTTCCACCGGGCGGCCGGGTTATTGCCGGCACGGCATACGCGGGTATGGGCGGCAACGGGCGCGGCTGCGGCTACTCTCTGACTATGACGCAGGAGGCAGACCGGAATCCCGCTAAACCGGGTGCCGCCGCGGGCCGCGCGCCCGCGCGGCAGCCCGCGGCGGCGACCGGAGCCGGCCAGGCGCACGGCGCCGGCCCGGCGAACACTGCCGCCCAGGCACACGGGGCCGGGCAGAAGCGCGGGGCGTCGCGTCCAGCGCGCAGGCCACAGGGGCGGCCGTCGCTCGGCGGCGGAGAGCCCGCCCGCGACCGCGAGCTGCGCGCGCAGGGCCGCGAGACCGTGCGCAAGCTGCTCGAGGCGGGCATGATCGAGTTCGAGGAGCGCGGCTTCAACGGCGTCCGCGTCGACGACGTGGTGCACCGGGCGGGCATTTCGCACGGCACGTTCTACCTGTACTTCTCCAACAAGGAAGACCTGTTCAAGGCCCTGCTGCGGGACGCGCTGCACGACATGGAGATTGTGGCGGGCGATTTCCCCGTCGTGACGAGCGACGAGACCGGCCTGAAGGTGCTGCGCCAGTGGGTGCGGAAGTTCTTCGCCGCCTACGGCACGCACGCGACCGTCATCCGCATCCTCAGCTCCGCCGACCTCGTGCCCGACGCCGTCTACGGCGACGGGCTCCGGCTGTTCTTCAGCATCGCCGAGGCGATGACGACAGGGATGACGGCCGCCGCCGAGGCGGCCGGACGGCACCAGGAACACGCCGAGCTGACGGCGGTGGCCTGCCTGATGATGCTCGAACGGGTGAACTACCTGATCAGCACCGAAGTCCAGCTACCCGTCGAGGAGATGGCCGACCGGATCGCCGACATCATGTTCGCCGCCTTCGGCCTCACCGTCGGCTGACCGGCCGGAAACCCGTCACGCAACTGGGGCACCTGCGCATCTGGCCCAATGGAACCGGGGTAGCCGCGCATCTGGCCCAGAACGCGGGGCGGGGCGGGGGCGGCGGGGGCGTCCGGGCGGCGGGGCGGGGGCGTCCGGGCGGCGGGGCGATTCAGGACCCGGGGCCCGGGTAACGATACAGGACGTGCGCTTTCTCCATGGCATCGAGCCAGCTACCGACCTGACCTACAGCGACGTGTTCATGGTGCCCGGGCGCTCGGCGGTCGGGTCGCGGCTGGAGGTCGACCTGACGACGCGGGACGGCAGCGGCGCGACCATCCCGGTCGTCGCCGCCAACATGACCGCCGTGTCCGGGCGCCGGATGGCCGAGACGATCGCGCGGCGCGGCGGCATCGCGATCTTGCCGCAGGACATCCCCGCCGACGTCGTCGCCGACGTCGTCGGCTGGGTCAAGACCCGCGACCTCGTGGTGGACACCGCGATCACGCTGTCTCCCTCGCAGACCGTCGGGGAGGCCCTCGCGCTGCTGCCCAAGCGGGCGCACGGCGCCGTGGTGGTCATCGACGCCGCCGGGGCGCCGGTCGGCGTGGTCACCGAGGCGGACTGCGCCGGGGCGGACAGGTTCGCGCAGCTGCGCACGGTGATGTCGGCCGACCCGGTCACGCTTCCCGCGGGGACGCCGCCCGCGCGGGCGTTCGAGCTGCTGCACGCGGGCCGGCACCGGCTAGCGCCGGTGGTGGCGCCCTCCGGGGAGTGCGTCGGGATCCTGACCAGGACGGGCGCGCTGCGCGCGACGCTGTACACCCCCGCGCTCGACGCCTCAGGGCGGCTGCGGATCGGCGCGGCCGTCGGCATCAGCGCGGACGTCGCGGCCAGGGCCAAGCTGCTGCTCGACTCCGGGATCGACGTGCTCGTGGTGGACACCGCGCACGGGCACCAGGAGAAGATGGTCTCCGCGCTGCGGGCGGTGCGGGGGCTGTCGCCGTCGGTTCCCGTGGTGGCGGGGAACGTGGTGACCGCCGCGGGCGTCGCCGACCTGGTCGCGGCCGGCGCGGACATCGTCAAGGTCGGCGTGGGACCCGGGGCGATGTGCACGACCCGGATGATGACCGGGGTGGGGCGGCCGCAGTTCTCCGCCGTGCTCGAGTGCGCGGCTGCCGCGGCGGAGCTCGGGGCGTTCGTCTGGGCCGACGGCGGCGTCAGGCACCCGCGCGACGTGGCCCTGGCGCTCGCGGCGGGCGCCTCGTCGGTGATGATCGGCTCCTGGTTCGCGGGGACCTACGAGTCGCCTGGCGACACCTACAGGGATCCCGGCGGGCGGCTGTACAAGGAGAGCTTCGGGATGGCGTCGGCACGCGCGGTGCGGCTTCGTTCGGCCGCGGACTCGGCGTACGAGCGGGCGCGCAAGGAGCTGTTCGAGGAGGGCATCTCCTCGGCGCGGATGTACCTGGACCCGCTGCGGCCCGGCGTGGAGGACCTGCTGGACATGATCGTGGCCGGCGTGCGCAGCTCCTGCACCTACGCGGGCGCGGTGGATCTTCCGGCGTTCGCCGAGCGGGCCGTGGTCGGGGTGCAGAGCGCGTCGGGCTACACCGAGGGCATGCCGGTGCCGACTAGCTGGTAACGGTCGAGTCCGCGTGCTCCGCCGCGTGCTCCGCCTCGTGCTCCGCCTCGTGCTCCGCGGCGGGGCCGGCTGGCGCCACCGCGCCGGTCACCCACGCGGCGATGCGGTCGGTGAGGTCGTCGTCGGTGGCCCGTTCCGCGTGGCCGAACCCGGGCAGCAGCCACAGCTCCTTCGGGTCGCGGGCGCTGGCGTAGAGCTGGCGGCCGTGCTCTTGCGGGAAGTAGACATCCTTGTCGCCGTGCACGATCAGCACGGGCACCGGCGAGATCCGGGCGGCCGCCTCGGCGGGCGGCAGCGGCACGGGGTCCCAGCCGCTCGACGCGATCCTGGTACGCAGGAAGTGCCTGGCGAAGAACCGGCCAACGCGCCTTTCCGCGGCGAAGTGCACCCGGCGCATCGGCTCGGTCCCGCGGTAGTACCAGTGCCCGGGCCCGCTGACCGAGACGACCGCGTCCACCCCGCCGCGCAGCCCGGCCTGGCGCAGCACGACCGAGCCGCCCATCGAGAACCCCACCGTCGCCACGCGGGCATAGCCAAGCTGGCGCGCGTAGTGCACGGCCACATCCAGGTCGTTGATCTCCTTGTCGCCGAGCGTGGAAAGCCCGCCGGACCGGCCGTGCCCGCGGAAGTCGAACGTCACGACGCCGGCCGCCAGGTTGAACCGCTGCGCGATCTTCCACACCATCGGCGTCTGCCACGACTGGGTGAACCCGTGAGCCATGACGATCGCCAGCTCCCGGCGGCCCGGCAGGTGCACGGTGTCGATCGGGACACCATCCTGCGTGACCAGCGTTGCAGTCGTGACGACAGGTTCCACGGCACTCCATCCCGAACGGTCCGCCGGCGGCTCCCTGGGCCCGTTGAGCCACCGCATATAGCTAACGACCCGCGCGCCCCGGACATGCCGGAACGGACCCGCCGGAACGGACCCGCCAAGGCCGCGGAACGGACCCGCCAAGGGCCGCGCACCTGGGCACATTGACGGTACCCTGATGCGCGGCCCTGTTCCCGCGCTACGGCCGCAACGCAGCGCGGGCCCGTAGGCCGGCGGCTATGGCGTGCGGGCCGCCGGCTCGCCGTCCGCGGAGCCCACCCCCGGCCTGTCCTTGTCCGCCGGAGCCGGAGCCGGAGCGGGAGCGGCCTGGGCGGTGACGCTGATCAGCGTGTCGGACGGGTAGGCCTCCTCCCCGTGGACCGCGACGTCGCCGATCTCCATCTCCTCCTCCGACAGCCGCAGCTTCATCCTGAAGACGTACTTGAGGGTGAACAGGATGGCCGCGGTGACCAGGGCGTCCCAGACGATGATCGTGACAGCGGCGAGGAACTGGACGAGCAACTGGTGCGGGTGCCCGTAGAACAGGCCAGCGCCGCTGACCGAGGAGTTCTTGCCGACGCCCAGGTACTCGATCATGTTCGGGTCGGCGAGCAGCCCGACCATCAGGCCGCCGACCAGGCCGGCGATGCCGTGCGTGTACACCACGCCGAGGGCGTCGTCGACCTTGTTGAACGGCCAGACGTACTTCGGCAGGGTGTACCAGGCGACCCAGACGATGACGCAGGGAATGACGCCGATCACGATCACGCCGAGGCCGTTCACGTAGCCCGCCGCCGGGGTGATGCCGACCAGGCCGCAGATCATGCCGTTCAGGCCGCCGAGGAACGTCGGCTTCTTCTCCTTGGACAAGAACATGTCCATGAAGATCCACACCATCATGGACACGGCCGTCGCCAGGTTGGTGTTGACCACGGCAGCGGCCGCGTCCGCGCTCGCGAAGTACGGGTCGCCGCCGTTGAAGCCGTTCCAGCCGAGCCACAAGATGCCGGCGCCGACCGCGACGAACAGCAGGTTGTTCGGGATCGCGCGTTCGCGGTCCTTCTTCAGCCTGGGTCCGACGATCGCCGCCGCGGTGAAGCCGGAGACGCCGGCCGCCAGGTGGATGACGTAACCGCCGGAGAAGTCCAGCGCTCCCTTCTGCGCCCAGTAGCCGCCGCCCCACAGCAGGAAGGCGTTGACCGCGTAGGCGAAGGTGATCCACAGCGGGACGAAGATCACCCAGACCCTGAAGCTGATCCGGCCCAGGACGCTGCCGATGAACAGGATCGGGGTGATCGCGGCGAACACGAACTGGAAGTACGCGACCGACGACTGCGGCAGCTTGAAGTTCGGCATGAGCCCGTTGAGCAGCGGGATGTTCGCCTGGCCCTGCAAGGCGCCGGCGCCCAGGATGGTGCGCGGGTCACCGACGAACGAACTGATCAGCGGCGTGCCGAAGCCCATCTTGTAGGCCCACAGAACCCAGGTGATGAGGGTCAGGCAGAAGGTGCAGAAGACCATCATCATGGTGTTCATGGCCCATTTCTTCTGGACCAAGCCGCCGTACAGCACGGCCAGAGCCGGGATGGACATAAGCCCGACCAGCGTGGCCGCCGTCATCTGCCAGGCGTTATCTCCCGATCCCAGCCAGGTAGGGTATGGAATCACGGTATTTACTCCTCTAGGGGCTACCTGCATGAAGGGCCTCGGGTTCCAGGGTCGCCCCCCGGGCTTGCTGGCCCGCCCTGGCCGCTCCGCGTGCTTGGATGCAACGATTCATGTTTCCCATGCGCGGGTTTCGACCGGATTTCCCGTTCGTTACGCCGCCGGTAACGTGCCAAGTGGAATACGCCCGGATGTTTCACGAATATGTCCTGGCGTCCCGGCTCGGGATACCGCATTTCGCCGCGCACGCTGCCGCCGCCGGGTCGTCACATTGCTGTAACATTGCCGCGTTTCGCCCTTGAGGTGCTGGCTCCGCGGACGTACGCTTACAGCCACGCAAGTGTGGTAAGCGCTTACCGCAGGCCCGAAGGTTTCCGGCGCGATCGCGGGTAAGCGCTTACCACCACGACAGGGAGGCGTGGACCGTGACGGTGCTGGCAAACGGCAGGCGGGTGTACGGCCAGGCTGCGCCGAGGGCGGCAAGCGCTGCGCGGCGACTGCCCGATGACGACTACGGTCCGCAGCCGCCCGGCCCGGCGGAAGACGGCGGCGACGGCCCCGTTCCGCCCACCATCTACGACGTCGCGCGGGCGGCCGGCGTCTCCATCGCGTCGGTGTCACGGGTGCTCAACGGCCGGCGCAACCCTCGTCCCGAGACAAGGGACCGGGTACAGCGGGCGGTAGCCGAGCTCGGCTTCGTCCCCGACAGCGCCGCCAGGGCGCTGAGCGTCCGGCTGAAGGAGGTCGTCGGCATCGTGGTCAGGCGGCCGCTCACCGCCGGCCCGCCGGTGCCGAGCCCGTGGGTCCCTTCCGGCGCCTGCGACACGGCCGGGCTGATCGGGTACGACGCGTTCGCCGAGGAGACCGAGAGCCTGCAGTTCCCCGACATGGTCAACAGGGGGATCGAGCGCGCCGCGCAGCGCCGCGGCTTCGACCTGCTCGTGCGGTCGGTGGACATCACCGACCACGACGCGGGACGGCGGGTGCTCGCCCTGGCCCGCAAGAGCGACGGGCTCATCCTGCACGACCGCGCGCTCGAGCCGGACCAGTTCGACCAGCTGTCGCGACAGGTCCCGATCATCTCGCTGGCCGGCGTCGCCACGCCCACCAGCGCCAACGTCGGCAGCGACAACCAGACGGGGATGCGGGCGCTGGCCAGGCACCTGCTCTACGACCACGGCTACACCACGCTCGGCTACCTGGGCGGATACGGCGACAGCCCGGACAGCCAGGCCCGGCTCGAGACGCTCGCGTCCGAGGTCAGGGCGGCGGGCGCGGTGCTGTACTCGGGCCCGCAGTGGCAGGGCAACTACTACGCCGCGGGCGCCGCCGTCGTCACCGAGCGGCTGCTGGCCTCCGGAGTGCCGCTGCCGCGCGTCATCGTGTGCGCGAACGACCAGAGCGCGCTCGGCGCGATGTACGTGCTGCGCCGCAGCGGCGTGGACGTGCCCGGCCAGGTGGCGGTCACCGGGTTCGACGACATCCCGATGGCGCGGCATCTGCACCCGCAGCTGACCACCGTGCGGCAGCCGATCGGCGAGCTCGGCGAGACCGCCTTCGAGGTGCTCTACTCGATGATCAGCCGCGAGCAGCCCGCCGAACGCGACATCGCGCTGCCCACCAGGCTCATGTGCCGCGAGAGCTGCGGCTGCCAGCCCGGCGCCACGCTGGCGGGCGTCACGGACTTGTCGGCTGTCCGGCACCTGCGGTCCTGACCCGCAGCCCGCCCCCTGACGTTCACGATCAGTCATCCCGAACGGGACCGTGGCGGCTGCCCGCGCCCGTGCTGACCGCGTGCCGTCCCTAGCATCAGCGGTATGCCTATCCACCGCGCCAAGGCCTGCGCCGCCGTCGCCGCCGCCGCCGCCGTGTGTGCCGACTGCACGTCGAGTCCCGCCAGGGTGCCGAACGGCCTCCATCCCCAGCGCCCGTCCCTAGCGCCCGTCCCTAGCGCCCGTCCCTGGCGCCGCGGCATGGCGGCCCGGGCCCGTCACAGGCCGGTGAGCTTCTCCGACAGCTCGCGCAGCCGGCGCCGGGCCGCCGCGTCGTAGGCCTGGTCGTTGGCGCGCGCTTCCCGCAGCCCGTTGAAGTACCTGCCGCTGCCTATCTCGGCGACCGGCGCGGTGACCTGCCGCATCGTCGCCTCGACGCCCTGGGCGACCGTGCTGACCGGCGCCGCGGCCGAGAGCTTGGTCGGCATGAACGTGGCCGGGTGCAGCGCGGTCACCGTCACGCCCGTCTGGTCGAGCTCGGCGGCCAGGTCGATGGTGAACAGGATCTGCGCGAGCTTGCTCTGCCGGTAGGCGCGCATCCCGTCGTAGCCGGAGGTCAGCATCACGTCGCCGAAGTCGATCGCCTGCTGCCCGAGCGAGGCGACGTTGACGATCCGGGACGGCGCCGACGCGCGAAGCAGCGGCAGCAGCAGCCTGGTCAGCGCGTACCCTGCCAGGTAGTTGACCGCGAACCGCAGCTCGTGCCCGTCCGCGCTCTCCTGCCTGACGCCGCCGCCCGGCTCGCTGGTGCCGATGCCGGCGTTGTTGACAAGCACGTCGAGCCGCGGTTCGGCGGCGATCACCTCCTCGGCGAGCGCGCGCACCCCCGCCAGGCCGGCCAGGTCGGCCCGGTAGGCCCGCACCCGGCCGCCGTCGGCCGCCAGGCTGACCTCGCGCACCGTGTCCGCGATCCTGGCGGGGTCGCGGCCGTGCACAAGCACGGTCGCCCCGGCACGGGCCAGGTCGCCGGCTAGCGCCCGCCCGAGCCCGTCCGTCGCGCCGGTAACAAGAACGACCTTCCCGCCGAGCATCGTCATAGCCGTCACTGTAGCCGCCGCGAGGGCGAGGGCGAGGGCGCTGGCGGCGGTTTAGGGTGGGTAAGTAGTGCTGTGACTGATAGTACTGGTAAGGAGGCCAGCCGTGATCGAGGCAGCGAAGACGACGGCGTCGGCGGGCGAGATATGGCTCATCTGCGTGGTCGCGGTGGTGTGCCTGGCCTTCTGGCTGGGCGTGATAGCGTGGGCCGACCTGCATCCGGTCTGGCGCCGCAGGCAGGTGCCCGATATGCCGGGCCCCGTGCTTGGCGGGATGCACGTGGGCGGCGGCGGCCGCAGCGTCGCGCCGAACCGTGAGGCGCCTTCGGTGCTCACCACCGTCGACGAAGTGCCGTACGACCAGCGAGATTACGAGCCCGGACACGAGATGGCGGCGCAGTGGGAGCAGGCCGCGCCGGGCACGGGCGAGTTCTGGATCCCGGTGCAGCGGGCACCGGACGCGGACCTGCCAGAGCGCGGCGCCGCCGGGCCCGGACCCGCCGGGCGCGGCTAACGGCAGCCGGCGGGCGGGCCAGGGCCAGTCACCGCCCTGGGCTACCGCGGGCCCGGGAGGTTCACCAGGGCGGCCAGGGCCTCGCGGTGGGCGCCCGGGGTGCCGAACAGGACCGAGGCGGCCTTGGCGCGCTTGAGGTACAGGTGCGCGGGGTGCTCCCAGGTGAAGCCGATCCCGCCGTGCAGCTGGACGCACTCCTGCGCCGCGGTCACCGCGGCGTCGCAGCACGCGGACTTGGCGAGCGCGACCGCGACCGGCGCGTCGGGGAGGTCCTGCGCCAGGCAGGCCGCCGCGTACCTGGACGCCGCCCTGGCCAGGGTGACCGCGGTCCACAGGTCGGCGAGCCGGTGCTTGAGCGCCTGGAACGAGCCGATCGTGCGGGCGAACTGGCGGCGTTCCTTCACGTAGGCCACGGCCATGTCCAGGCAGCGCTGCGCCAGGCCCAGCTGTTCGGCGGCCAGCACCGCGGCCCCGGCGGCCAGGCCCGCGTCCACCGCCGCCTCGGCGGCGGCGCCGACGGCGACCTGCCGGGCCGGGGCGCCGTCCAGCGAGACGTCGCACAGCTGCCTGGTCATGTCCAGCGACACGACCGGCGTGCGGTGCCCGCCGGCCGCGGTGGCCTGGACCATGTACAGGCCGTTCGGGACGCCGTCGGCGGGCACCAGGAGCACGTCGGCGGGCAGCGCGTCCGCGACCCCGCGGATCGTGCCGCGCAGCCGGGCGAGCCCGGGCCCGTCGGAGCCGGTGATCCGCGCGCAGGCCGGGAAGCCCGCGCCCGGGCGGGCGGCGGACTCGACCACGAGCGCCGCCGTCAGGCCGCCGTCCGCGAGCTGGCGCAGCAGCCCGGCCGCGGGCGAGACGGGCCTGGATGTGGCGGCAGCGGCGGCCGAGACGGCTGGCCCGGAGGAGGACGAGGGCCCGGCCGCGGAGGATGGCCCGGAGGAGGAGGATGGCCCGGCCGCGGAGCTGCGCGCCGCCGACAGCAGGGCGGCGGTCGCGACCGCCGCGCTGCCCAGGTACGGGATGGGCGCCACGGTGGCGCCGAACTGCTCGGCCGCGGCGGCAAGCTCCCGGCAGGACGCGCCGGCGCCGCCGAGCGGCTCGGGGATCAGCAGGCCGGCGATGCCGATGTCGGCGGCGACCGTCCGCCACAGGTCGAGGTCGCAGGTTTCCGGCTTCTCGGTGCGGGCGAGCACCTCCCCGGGCGCCGCGCGCGCGGAGAGCAAGTCCGCCAGGGCAGTCGCCAGCTCTCGTTCGGCATCGGAGTAAAGAAGATCGGTGCTGGCAGTCGTCGCCGTCATCGGGGCAGGTCCTTCCACGCTACGCCGGTGTCCGCGCGCGGCTCCGGCGGCAGGCCGAGCACGCGCTCGGCGATGATGTTGCGCATGATCTCCGAGGTGCCGCCCTCGATCGAGTTGCCCCTGGACCGCAGGTAGCGGAAGCCGGGACCGCGGGTGTAGTCGCTTGACCCGGCGCGGCGCATCGTCCAGTCGTCGTAGCGCAGCCCGTCCGACCCGGCGAAGTCGATCTCCCATCCGGAGATCTCCTGGTTGAGCCTGGCGAAGGTGAGCTTGGCCGCCGAGCCCTCGGGGCCCGGCTCGCCGGCGGCGAGCAGCTGGCGCAGCCGGTCGGCGGCGAGCCGCGCCACCTCCGCGTCGGCCCACAGCCGCAGCAGCCGCTGGTGCAGTTCGTGGGTGCGCCGCTCCGGGTGCTGGCGCCAGGCGGCCGCCGCGTAGCCGATCGCGCCCTCTTCCCGCGGCACGGCGCGGGCGCTGCCGATCCAGACCCGCTCGTTCATCAGCGTGGTCTGGGCGACGCGCCAGCCCTCGCCGGCCGCGCCGAGCCGGTTCGCGTCAGGGACGCGCACATCGGTGAGGAAGACCTCGTTGAACTCCGCCTCGCCGGTGAGCTGGCGCAGCGGGCGCACCTGGACGCCTGGCGCGTGCATGTCCACGACGAAATAGCACAGGCCCGCGTGCTTGGGCAGGTCCGGGTCGGTGCGGGCGAGCAGCAGCCCCCACCGGGCCTGGTGGGCGATGCTCGTCCAGACCTTCTGGCCGGTGACGACCCAGTCCTCGCCGTCCCTGACGGCGCGGGTCGCCAGGCCGGCCAGGTCGCTGCCGGCGCCGGGCTCGCTGAACAGCTGGCACCAGATCTCTTCGGCGGTCCATAGCGGCTTCAGCCACCGGGTCTTCTGCTCCTGGGTGCCGAACGCCAGGATCGTCGGCGCCGCCATGCCCAGGCCGATCACGTTGCGATGGGGGTCCAGGACGGGGGCGCCCGCGCGGGAGAACTCCGCTTCGGCTGCCGCCTGGAGCGAGCGGCGCAGGCCGAGGCCGCCGTGCCCGGCCGGGTAGTGCACGACGGCGAGGCCGGCGTCGAACCTGGCGCTCAGGAACTCCGCGCGCGGGGTGGTGGCGGGATCGTGGTCATCGAGGAAGGCGCGGATCCGCGTCCGCAGCTCCTGGTCGTCTGGCACCGCTTGGTATCCGTTCAGGAGACGGGTCCGCCGGCGATGTACAGGACCTGGCCAGACACGAAGCCGGCCTCCTCGCTGACGAGGAAGGAGATCGCGGCGGCCACGTCCTCGACCTGGCCCACCCGCTGCACCGGTATCGACTTGGCGCCGGCGGCCTGGAAGTCCTCGAAGGACATGCCGAGCCTGGCGGCGGTCGCCGCCGTCATGTCGGTCACGATGAACCCGGGCGCGACGGCGTTGGCGGTGACGCCGAACTTGCCGAGCTCGAGCGCCAGCGTCTTCGTCAGGCCCTGCATGCCCGCCTTGGCGGCGGAGTAGTTCAGCTGGCCGCGGTTGCCGACGGCGGACACCGACGACAGGTTGACGATGCGGCCCCACTTGGCGTCGACCATGTACTTCTGCACCGCGCGGGTCATCAGGAACGCCCCGCGCAGGTGCACGTTCAGGACCGTGTCCCAGTCGGCCTCGGTCATCTTGAACAGCAGGTTGTCGCGCGTCACGCCCGCGTTGTTGACAAGCACGGTCGGCTCGCCGAGTTCCGCCGCCACCCGCTCGACCGCCGCCTGCACCTGGTCGGCCTTGCTGACGTCGGCGCCAACCGCGATCGCCCGCCCGCCGGCCTTCTCGATGTCGGCCACGGTCTGCTCGCCGTCGCCCGCGCTCAGGTCGAGCACGCCGACGGCCATCCCGTCGCTCGCCAGACGCCTGGCGGTCCCGGCCCCGATCCCGCGGGCGGCTCCGGTGACGATCGCGATTCGCTGTGGCATAACGTTGCGTCCCTTTCCTTGGCCGACACCGCTGTCGGCAACGCCGGTGTTCCAGCGTCATTATCCCGAAAGCTGCCG
>DAHVAN010000402.1 GCA_027314595.1 Actinomycetota bacterium
CTGGTCAGTACAGGCCGACGATATCCCCGTTCTCGTCGATGTCGATGTGCTCGGCGGCGGGGTCGGAGGACAGGCCGGGCATGGTCCGCATGTCACCGCAGATCAGGTAGATGAAGCCGGCGCCGACCGAGGCGCGCGCCTCGCGGACCGGGAGCCTGAACCCGGCCGGCGCGCCCTTCAGCGACGCGTCGTGCGACAGCGAGTACTGGGTCTTGGCGATGCAGACCGGCAGGTTACCGAAGCCGTTCTTCTCGTAGCCGTCGAGCTGCCTGTTGGCCAGCGCGGTGTAGTCCACGCCGTCGGCGCCGTAGACCTTGGTCGCGATCGCCTCGATCTTCTCCCTCAGCGTCGCCTGGGACGGGTAGAGGTGGTGGAAGCTGGACGGCTTGGAGGTGACCTCGTCAACCGCCTCGGCGAGCTCTGCCGCGCCCCGGCCGCCCTCGGCGAAGTGGGTGCAGACCGCCGAGCGGATGCCCATCGACGCGGCCAGTTCCCTGATGGCGGCGTGCTCGGAGGCAAAGTCGGTGGGCATCGAGTTGATCGCCACCACCGGCTCGATGCCGTGCGCCCGGACGTTCTCCAGTTGCCTGCGCAGGTTCGCCGCGCCGGTCAGGACGTCGTCGGGGTTCTCCTTGAGCATCTCCTCGGGCAGCGGGCGGCCCGCCACGACACGGTACTTGCCCGAGTGCGACTTCAGCGCCCTGACGGTGGCGACCACGACGGCGCCGTCCGGCTTCAGGCCCGAGACCCGGCACTTGATGTTGAAGAACCGCTCCGCGCCCATGTCCGCGCCGAACCCGGCCTCGGTGACGAGGAAGTCGCCGGTGTGGATGCCGATCAGGTCGCCCACCACGGAGGAGTTGCCGTGCGCGATGTTGCCGAACGGGCCCGCGTGCACGATCACCGGGGTGTTCTCCAGCGTCTGCAGCAGGTTCGGCTTCAGCGCCTCCCGCATGATCACGGTCATCGCGCCGGCCGCCTTGAGCTGCTCGGCGGTCACCGGCTCGCCCGCCTTGGTGTAGCCGACCACGATCCGGCCCAGCCGGGCGCGCATGTCCTTGAGCGAACTGGACAGCGCCAGCACCGCCATGACCTCGGACGCGGCGGTGATGTCGAACCCGCTCTGCCTCGGCACCCCGTCGGCGGGCGCGCCAAGGCCGATCACGATGTTGCGCAGCGCCCTGTCGTTGACGTCGATCACGCGGCGCCAGCTGATCGAGCCCAGGTCGATGCCAAGCTTGTTGCCCATGTACAGGTGGTTGTCCACCATCGCGGCAAGCTGGTTGTGCGCCGCGGTCACCGCGTGCATGTCGCCGGTCAGGTGCAGGTTCAGCGTCTCGAACGGCACCGCCTGGCTGTAGCCGCCGCCGGCCGCGCCGCCCTTGATGCCGAACGTCGGGCCCATCGAGGCCTGCCTGATCGAGATCGTGGCGCGCTTGCCGATGTGCCGGAACGCCTGGCCAAGGCCGATCGTCGTGGTGGTCTTCCCCTCGCCGAGCGGCGTCGGGGTGATCGCGGTGACCACGACGTACCTGGCCTTCGGCCGGTCCTCGAGTTCGGAGATGGCCCGCAGGTCGATCTTCGCGACGTGCTCGCCGTGCTGTTCGGTCAGCCACGGCGGGAGGCCGATGTCCTCGGCAATCTCCGCGATTGGCTTCAAGCTGGCCCTGCGAGCGATTTCAAGGGCGCTGGGCATCGACATACGGTTTGACCTCCGACCCGCAGGAATGGCGTTATAAAGCGATTGTTGCTCCGCCACCCGGTCGGTCGTCCATGGGCCGGAAGCCAAAAACGCGGCCGTGTTTCTGCGCTCGCGAATATTGAATTTTCGAATAAAACGACCCATTGTGGGAAGCCACTATCCGTTCGGAACGATTTTCCCGAGACCTCACAAAGCCGCGGTCGCGCGAGCGGCGAGGTCCGGCCGCGGGGGCTGCGGACCGGTTGGCGCGGACGGCTCCGTCGCCTCACGAGCGGGCAGGCAGGCGGCGCGGCCGTCCGAGCCGGAGGACTCGGCCGCGAGCCGCAGGTGCAGCATGGTGGCGTCGTCGCGGAGCGCGCCGCCCGCGTAGCGCAGCAGGTCCGCGCGCAGCGCCGGCAGCAGCGGACGGTCCCCGCCGGACAGCGCCGCGGCGCGCTCGGCGAGCGGGTACGGCCGCCCGGCCGCGTCCCGCGCGTCCGTGACCCCGTCGGTGTACAGGAGCACGCTGTCGCCGGGGCCGGCGCCGAGCGGCCAGGAGCGCGGCCGGCATCCGGCCATGTCGAGCAGCCCGAGCGGCGGCGCGGGCGCGACCGCCTCCAGCCCCGTCGCCTGCCCGCCGCGCAGCAGCAGCGGC
The DNA here is from genome assembly GCA_027314595.1 of Actinomycetota bacterium. Classification (GTDB taxonomy): domain Bacteria; phylum Actinomycetota; class Actinomycetes; order Streptosporangiales; family Streptosporangiaceae; genus Trebonia. Next base: position 2,337 of record DAHVAN010000402.1, read on the forward strand.
TGCGGGTGGCCGCAGCAGACGACCTCGGCGTCGCGGTCGCCCGCCGGGACGGACACGAGCAGCGCGGTCACGAACTCCTCGCCGCAGTCGCGCCCGGCCACGAAGGCGTGCAGCCGCGTCGCGACCACGTGCAGCGGGTCCGCGCACCCGGCCAGCTCGCGGAAAACGCGCGTCACCTCCGCCGCGGTCCCCGCCGCCTGCGGGCCGTGGCCCATGACGTCGCCGACGAGCAGCCGGACAGCACCGGGCGCCTGCACGGCGCAGGCGATATCACCGCCGGTGTGGCACGGGAGTGCCGGAGCCGGGCACGTGATCCACGAGAAGGCACACAGCATGAACGTGTCCACCGGAGGTCGCAGGAGTCACAGAGAGAGAACCGGCTGACACTGTACGACAAACTCATAGCAGAAAGTGCCGAAACAAGCGCACACCGCAACACCAATTTTCCCGAACGGGGCCGTGGTGACTCATGTCAACTACCGTGGGGCGCCTTTCGCAACAGATGCGTAAAGCGTTGGATTTAGTTCCGGGATGTCTGGAGACAATAGGTATCGGCGCTGGACGGGACTGCTCTCTCGGGGCATGCCTGCGCCGGCGGACATGGAGGACGGGTCATGAGGCTGCGGGGAGCCGCGCTTGCGGTTGTCCTGGCGGGTTCGGCGCTTACCGGAGCGGCCGCGGCGTCCGCCCCGGCCGTCGCGGCGGCGAATCCCGCCACCGGGTCCAGTTCACGGTCAACGACCCCACTGTCACCATGGACCGCGTGGACGCCGAGGTGTTCGCGCCGGGAACCAGCGGCATGGATATCGGCGGCAGCAGCGGCGCCCTCGCCCTGTACGTCGTCCCCGGCAAGCTGCCGCCCGGCTGGAAGTTCTACCTCGTGGCGGACATGATCCGGCCGCACGAGACCCTGAGCCCAGTGGAGTACGGGCTCGTCAGGGTCTTCACAGGGTCGATTCCGTCGAACCTGACGTTCGCGATCGACAGGGCGAAGCTGGCCAGCGACCAGGTGACCGTGCGACGGGTCGACCCCGGTGGCACGGACCTGTTCTGGCTCTACCCGGAGATCGACAGCCCGACATATGCCGACTTCCCCGCTCCCTATGACCCAGTCGGTCAGTCGGGAACCGCGCCGTTCAGCATCGACTTCTACCTGACCCCGGGGTACGCGTGGCTGCCGTGCGGGCCCTTCGGCGAGGGCATCTGCGGGCAAGCATTCCTGGACAACGCCAGGCCGTGGGGCGTCGGGCACCGCGCACAGACCTTCGGCAGCGCCGTGTTCGGCCCGTCTGGTGAGGCTGCCCTGGTCTGGCGCGGCACGTTGTATGCCGGAACCGGGTTTCCTGGGCTTAACTTGCTTGAGGATCCCGGCTACGCCAATGCGGGCTCACCGGGGCTGTCAACCGTCTCCTACCCCCAGGTCTGGCTGTACCGTGGCGGCAGGCTCCTGTCCCACAGCACGACCGGCGGCGTAGAGCTCGCCATCCCGTCTGCGACAGACTGGTACACGCTGCGCATGGCTGCGGTGCGGCCCCGTGGATCGACCCTGTTCAGGTCGCTGACGCTGACCTACACGTTCCCGGCGCACGCGGAGCCCGGCAACGACAGCTACAACCCTGGCGTGTTCTGGCCGCGGATCGTGCCGAGCGGCCTGTCCGGGCTGAACGCCGCGCGTGCGCGCACCAAGACGACGGTGCCGTTCTGGTTCGCGAACCAGAACGGCACCGTCGTCTTGGTGCGCGCACGCGCGGCGT
>DAHVAN010000413.1 GCA_027314595.1 Actinomycetota bacterium
CATGGAACGCTGGATTGGCAGCTGCCGCCGTGAGCTGCTGGACCGGACCTTGATCTGGAACCAGCGGCACCTGATGACTGTCCTGCGTGAGTACGAGGACTTCTATAACACGCACCGGCCGCATCGCACCTTGAAACAGGCCGCGCCGCTTCGCCCGCTGCCGGATGGCGTCGCCGGCCTGGACCACTTCCGCGTCCGGCGGCGCGACCGCGCCGGAGGTGTGATTCATGAATATCGCCTGGTGGCATAGGTTTTCGGCACCCACAGTCCCAGTCGGAACCTGGGTCTGGGCTGCCTGCTTCCGGTACGGCGGTCACGGCCTCGCGGAGGCACCTGGTCAGGGTGCGGCGTAGCAGCCGGGCCTCGTCTATTCGCAGAGTGCCCGCCAGCCAGTAGACGAGCTCGCTGGCTTGGTCCACGATCCTGATCGCGCGGTCCCAGCCATCCGGCTCGGACATGACGGGCAGCAGCCGGGCGAGGCACCGGCTGATGAGCTTCTCGGCCCACAACGGGTCAGGTCCTGTGTCTGGCTGGATGGCAGTGCCTGTGGACAGGGCGAGGCTGAGCCGCTCCTGGCCCAGAGTCAGCCAGTTGGGGTGTCGGGGTGCCGGGGAGAACCACTGGCTCTGCGACGGGATGGCCGGCTTGACTTCCGCCATGTCCTGCCAGCAGCCGAGAAGCTGCAGCGCGATCCGTTCCGGGGCTCTCGCCTCGGCGACGTCCCGCTTCCTGATCAGCTCGGCCAGCTGCCCGTAGACGCGGAGGACCTCGGCAGCCCTGGCGTGCGCTGCCTGCTGCTGTACCTCGCCGGGGATCGACCGACTTGATGCAGCGGCTGATCTTACTGCGTGGAGGAAGCGCCGTCGCAGGGGGAAGGAGATGGCTGACAGGTCAAAGAAGCTGAACAGCCCTGTGCCTAGGTGGACAAGGGACAGCACGGAGAAGCCGGTAATGACGGCGAAGGCGGCCACCGTGAGCACGTGCGGCTGGTAGCGGGATACCAGCGGCATCGCTAGCAGCGCTAGGCCCACCAGGAGGGCTACTGTCACGCTCCGCACGTAGATCACGCTGGTCCGCTCGCGTACGAAGAGGCTGCGGATCTCCCCGGGCACCCCGTTGTAGGTGGTCGAGGCGATCACGCCGACCGTCGTGTAGAACAGGCCAAGGAACACGGCCTCGGCCCCCACGGCAGCACCAACCATGGTTCCGTAGCCGTTCGGGTCGGCTGGCTGGAACAGCAGGCCCCAGTGCAGGTGCCGGGTGAGGGCATCCGCGACCGTTTCCAGGGCCGCGACCAGGGCTGCCGTCCCCAGCACGGCGAGCAGGACGTCCCTGATCATGATGGCAAGGATCCGGCCGTCTTGCCGAAGTTGCCCCGCGTAGCCGAGCAGGGCCACCAGCGCCTGCGACAGCCTCAAGCGGCGCCGCTTCCGCCTGTCCAGGCGCCTCCAGTACCCGATGCCCGACGTGCGCCTGAGCGCGCGTTCAGCCGCGCTCGGTCGTCTCCAGATGCGCATTCGGCGCGGTTCTCCTAGCTCGCCGGGATGGCCGTGTTGCGGGCCACGGCCAGCAGGCGGTCTTCGACGCGATCGAGGATTCGCATCAGGAGGCTCGCGGTCTGCACGGCCTCCGCGGCCTCGGACAGGTCCGCGTAGTCGACCTGCCGGTGACCGGCGGGGTTGCGGAACACGGCGTAGGCTCCGGCGAACAGCATCCGGGTGCCTTCCTGCTCGCCCTTGACAGCGGAGATATCGGTGAGGAACCCGTTTGGCCCGAAGGCCCTGTTCATGAGATCGACGCCGGTCACGTCTTCGCCGAGCCCGGCGAGTCGCCGGACTCGGATCTCCACCGCCCTCATGGACGCGAACACGCCCTGTTCGGGCTTGCCGATCAGGAACTGCGGGCCAGCCTCGGCCTCGATGAGCGGGTGCAGCCTCGACGCGCGGAGGAAAGGCGCGCTGACCGGTACGCCCCGCGCCGGATCGCAGATCACCAGCACGGAGTCGGACTCACGCACGCGCCAGCCCTGCCGGGCGAGCTGCTCGATCAGCGCTGCCCGCAGCTCGGCATCGGGACCGGACAGCAGGCAGTCGTCAAGCCACCGGCCGAGGAACCGGCGGGTCATCCGGCGTCCCTCCGAGCCCCACCGCCACAACGCGGCCAGGACAGCGCGCGCTTCGCCGGGCCCCGTCCCCTCGGGGAACGGCATCTGCGCCGGGGGGATTCCCTCCTCCGCGAGGAAGACGGCGACCTCGTCCGGGGCGTACTGCTCGGTGATCGACGCGGCGACCTGTCGGATGACGAGGTCGCTAACCTGACGGCCGTCGTCCTCGGCCGGGTCAGGGACCGGCTGGGCAACCGTCCGGCCACGCGCCCGGTCCTGCCCGGCGACAGTGAGCGCGAAATCCCACAGGTTCTGCACGTACCAGTGCGGGTCCGCGTCCGGCTGGCCTGGCCGGAAGTCGCCCTGCACCCGGAAGGCGAGCAGGCCCAAGTCGCGGGCGATGTGAATCTCCTGGACGAACCCCCTCGTGAGCTGCTGGTCCGCTGCCATCTTCCCGCTAACCTGCTCCATCAGCTGAAGGCCGCTCATACTGCGGATCGGCCCGCCGTGGTAGGTCTCCCCCTGAATGCGGTCGATCGCCCGCAGGATCTCGATGTTGTCCCACCGGAAGGCCATCCGCGTCTTCCCCCCATCTCGTCAGCCGCCGCTGAGACAGAGCGTATGGGCACCGCGTGGCTGGGCGTGCCGAAAAGACGGTCTACGACCGCTGGCGGCAACTAGGGCCTGCGGGGGCACTGGGGCGGACCACAGGCCCGGCGAGTCGACGACCTGGCTCGGCAATCTCACGGGCCGAGCATCAGGCCGGCGAGAGCCAGGATCCGGCATCGGAGGTCAGCCCCTCGGCGCAGCCTTTCCAGAGTCCTCTTCGAACTGCAGCGCTCGCTCCGCTGCGTCAATCAGGTCTGCGTAAGTGAAGACCTGGATCCGGGACAGGTGCGCGTTGTAGATCCTGATGGCATCGTCTACTTGCTCCCGTGTCGCAATCGAGGAGGGGGTGCGCGCAGGGTGGCCGATTATGACGGTCGCGCTAGCGCGCCGGTAATCGTAGCTGAGGTTCCTCGCCTTCCGGTATACGGTGTCCAGTGCAGCACCCAGGTCGTCGGCCGTCTGCAGGTAGTTCATGCACTGGCCGACCGCTTCGTGGACAGCGCTTGACGTGATGAGGTGGTTCCTGCTGAGGCGGCGTACCAGGGGGGCCTCGGGTCCCTTGAGCTCGATGATGTTGAGGCTTCGGTCGCCGGAGACAAGGGGGATGTCGTGCTCGTGGAGGTTCATCAGGCCGCGCTCCGCGATCGCGGTGTACTGGCCGCCGAAGATCCAGTAGTTGCCACCTATCGCCTGATGCATGGCCGTCTCGCTGGTGTCCTCGGCGAGCGCTAGCTCGCGCAGGCCGGAGAGGAGGACGCGCCGCCTGCGGATGACCGCCAGCTCGGCAGCCAGCAATCCTGCGGGCGTGGAGGTGATCCCGGCGAGAACCTCGTCGACGTCGCCGCTGCGCGAGAGCATGTCGCCGAAGGACGCCGCAGTCACGCCAGCGGCCTCGATGGTGCTGGCGAGGGAGAGGACCCGTTCCGCGAAGTGAGCGAGGAAGCCGTCAATGGCCATGTCCGGGAGCGGCTCCTCGACTGAGGCATCCATTCCTTCACCGGCAACGGCGCAGCACGCGATGCTGTCGTAGAGGCCGTCGCTGCGGAACTGCCTGAACACCTTGCCATACCGTTCCTGGAACGGCGGCCCGCCGCCGATGCTTGGGGCCACGCCAGACGGCCTGTCGACGGGAACATCGGCACGCTGGCTGCCTGGGAGGATGAGAATGAAGAAGAACCCAAGGCAGGGGCGGAGGCCGCGCAACTCTGGGCTGGCATACCGCCTCCGGACATCGAAAGCAGCAGATGTCAGCTCCCTGACGCGGTTGCTGAAGTTGTGGACCGGTGAGGTATGCGACGTGAGGGTGATGGCTCCCAGCGGTACGCCGTCCTTGACCACTGTTAGATCCCACGAGCTGCCAAGGCCATAGGCACCGGGAAGCATCGCATGGTGCCCGACCTGGATCCAGGACTCGTCGATGCCTTGCTCGACGAGGGACTTGGCTATCGGCTCCACGAGATGGTTCCAGGAAACCAGGCCGCCTCGCCGCCTGCCCTCAGCCTCCCAACGCGTGTTGGCGTCGCGCCAGCGGTCAAGAACGGCGTCCTTTACTGACACGGTCATGGGTCCACCACAGTCCTCGATCTTCATACCTGCTGCGAGGTTACTGCCGGGGCCTGGAATTGCGAGGCGCGGCCCGGGGGGCCTATATCCTTCCGGGCACTCACCACCCCGGCACGCGGGATCCGGGCCACAATGAGATTTCGCGCTCGGTGTCCTGGGATGCTCGCTCGGCTGCGGCAGCACGCCGAATCGCTATGTTCGTCGGCGGGGACTCCACGCGTTCGGCGCACAGGCGGTACACCAGCTACGTGGTCGGCATCCAGCACTCTATGAGCCTCGGCACCGTGGGCGGGCATCAGCACCAGGCCTGCGTGGCACGCCTCGAATCGCGGGATCGCGGCTTTAGAGTGGCTGATCGTGACCCGGCCAGCCGACACCGCGAACAGCCAGATCCGCCCGGCCGCTGCGCGCTCCTGCGCGTGCGGGGAAGTCTACGACGATCAAGAACCCGGTGCCCGTTGTGCGCCTGCCAGGAGCATAAGCCGCGGTTTCCGACCGGCTGCGATCACAGCACTCCTGCCACCGTCTCGTCCGGCACCGGCGCGGCATGGAGAGGCCCGCAGCCCGAATTACCCGGGGCTGTCCCGGCGCTGCCTTCTGCAACTGGCGTCACCGACACCCTGGAACCTGTACCCGCGAACGCTCCTCGCCAGCATCACCCCGGCAGCCCGCTGCCAGCGATACCCGGCCGCGGGCCGTCCCGGGCGCACACAGCCCCCGCGCGGGCACGACCGGGCCCGGCGCCGGGAATCCCGCCGGGTCCGGGCATCCGGCCCGGCTGCGGCCGTTCTCGCCCCCGCTTGCCGGGCACGTCAACATCCGGCGCACGCTGCTGCTGCCCCCGCGGACCCCCGTAGCCTCGCCCGGAAGCGCGTACAGACGGCTGCCCAGCGGATTAGCCGCTTCGAGCGCCGCGGCGGCCGGCACCGCCACCCGGAAGCACATTGCCGCTGTCCAGCGCATCCCTGGCAGGCAACCGGCCGGTCTGGGGCGCCAGCGCCAGCGCCGTATCCACCATGGGAGTGCCGCTTACCAGCAGGTCTCACTGAGCGTGATGGCATCGGTATAGGGGACTCCGGGTGCGCTCCCGATGCCCGTGGGGAAGGTCTAGACCATTGGTCTAGTGACCCCTGGCCGGAGGCAGGGCCGCAGCGGTGCGGCGCCGGCCGGGCGATGCGGCGCGGATCCGGTGGCGCGTGCCCCCGTATCCGGCGCCGGATCGGCCGTTTTTGACAAGACCCGGATTGCAGGGTCCGTGCACGCGAGCAAACGCGGAGCAAACATGTGGACAAAACGGACACATAAAAAATGACCTGGAGTGGTAAAACCCCAGGTCAGAACGGGTGCGCCGCCAGGGACTTGAACCCCGAACCCGCGGATTAAGAGTCCGCTGGATTTGCTCATGCTAAAAGGAACTCGTGACCCACTGATAATACGACATGCGGAGCTGTACCGCAACCCGGCGAGGCAAAGTGACGGGAATGCCGGGTCCTGCCGCCCCGTACCGGGGCATCCGAGCAAACGCGGAGCAAACATCGCCGCCCAGAGGTCTAGACCACTACGGCCGGGGCGCTGGGGCGTGGCCAGTAAAGGTACAGGTTTCGGCTGCGACGACATGGACTAGCGCAGCCACGGTCCGGCGGGATGGGCAGACACGGTTCGTGATTCCCGCTGGCAGTGGCTGATCCGCAAGGGGACGCCAGGCATGGGTGCCAGATGCCAGCGACAGGTTCACCAGGGCGCTTGTCGTCAGCCGTTCTGGGCGCGAAAGTTACGCGATCCCGACGACGTCATGGTGCTCGTGGACGCGGACCTTTCGGCGACGGGGTCCCGTCGGTGAAAGGTGCCGGGTGGGTGACCAGGGAGTTACCCGGGGGGTGTCCGCATGCTGGGCAGGTGCGACACCCTATCCCAAGGGGCCTGGCGGAATGGAGCCCAACTGGCCTAGGGACCCGGGGCGGGCTGGTCGGCGGTGAGCCGCGGGTCACCGCGTGGAGAGCTGGCCGCCGGGCGCTGCCGACGGGCTGCCCGGCGCGGGCCGATGCCTTGGAGCACGGCCAGCACCCCGGCAGCGGGCGCGGCCAGGTGCCCGGGGCCGAAGTGGGGCTGGACTAGGAGCCGTGCGGTCGCCGCCAGCACGACTAGCCAGCCGGTCACGCAGACCAGCTGACGCAGCAGACCGCAGGCCTGCTCAAGAAAGTTCGTGGCAGCACGGACGTCCCTGCCCGCCCTGGCGAGTCGGCGCTCGAACGGCGAGGGACCGGCAGCTGGTACCACTAAGATCGTCTCCCCCAGAAGTAGCTATAGCTCTTCCGGAGGTTCTGAAGTCACGAGTCCCTGGCGGCGCCCTCATGATGGCAGCCGTGGGCAGCCCAGAGCAAGTACCGGACGGCCATCCGTTGCACGGCTATGGCTCGACGCCTAGTTCATGAATATTCCCAGGCTGCAAGGGATGACAGAGGTTTCGGCACGCACAAGGTGCTCGTGTGTCGGCGACGGTCCAAAATTGGGCCGCCGTTGACACGACGCCGTGCGTCCGTGGCGGAGGACGTACGTGTCGTGCTACCAGCCTCGGCTATCGTGAACTGTGGCACATCACAAGAACCTGCTTGGAAAATTGTGCTCTTACCCTGTATGCTGGCAAGGAGGCCGAGGGGCGCTGCGACGGGCGATCCGCCCGCCACGCTCGGCCTCGCGCGCGGGCGGTTCGTGTGCGGCTGCCGGTCACCAAGGGCGCCTTCCGGGGACGGGAGGCGACATGGTGCGCGAACTGGCAGAGTCCGTTGACCGGCAGGTCCCGCTCTTGGCGGCGCCCGGGGGGTGATGGTTCAGTCGAAGCAGCACTCCGCGGCGGACTACCGTCGCGACGGTTACCACCGCGCTTCTGGCCTGCTGAACCTCACCTGCGCGGACATCGCACTTGGCACCGAAAAATCACCTTCGACCCGGACGTCTGGCCGTGGCCGCAGGGACCGCCGAACATGTCGGGTACGCGAGGACGTTCATCGCGAGCGCTTTCCCAGAAAACTATGACCAACACAGGAGCATCGTTGCGTGCAACAATGAACCGCAGCACGGCCGTTGCCGTCACTGACAGTGATTCGCGTTGCCAGTTTGAGGTTATCTGCGAGGTCGAGCCGCCGACTCGCCCGGATCTGACGCGGGTCCGGCACCAGATCGGTGTCCTCAGCCAGGTGGCTGACTCGTTCCTGATTCCCGACAACCACATCGGGCGGGCGACCGTGTCGAGCGTGGCGGTAGCCCACGAGGTGCAAGCGATGGGCGCTCGCGGGATCGCGTGCCTGAATTCCCGGGACCGGAACCTGCTGGGGTTCCGTCGGGATCTGCTGACGGCGGCGGCCTACGGCGTGGACCGGTTCCTGTACGTCTACGGCGACAAGCCCACTGCCGGCGGTCGTACCAGTGAACTGACCGTGCAGGCGATGATCGAGGAGACCCGGGCCGTCGCGGCGGATCCGATGTTCAGCGGGCTTGCGCCGTTCCGGGCCGGGGTAACGTGCGGCTTGCGGGCGGTCCCGGCGTGGAAGGCCACGGCAGATTTCGTGTTCGTGCAAGTCAGCTACTCGCTGGAGAGCCTGCTGCGGTGGCGCGAGAGCGTGCAGGTGCCTGGGCCGGTCTACGCCGGGGTCATGGTGCTGGCCAGCGCTGCCATGGCCCGGAACCTGGCGGGGACGATCCCCGATATCGACATTCCGCAGGACTTGGTCACCGCGGTTGAGCGTGACCGCAATGCCGGGGTAGATGCTGCATGTCAGCAGGTGCTGGCGATCCGTGACAGCGGTGCTTTCGACGGTGTGCACCTGGTATCTGTGGGCCGCTACCGTCAGGTTGCCGCCTTGCTGGAAACCGAACTTCGACCGCCCCGGGAATCTTGGGGGCCCTGATTTCTGGGAAGATTGAGGTGCCCGTCCCTTCCGGACTGCGAATCCTTTAGGCTCTCCAGCCAAAGGCGGGTAGGCGGTCGCCCGGTGGAGGCGACGCCCGCAGGCACAGCGCTTCCGTGCTCGCAAAGATCACCGCCTGACATCAGGCATCCCAGGGACGCGCTGATGTTGGCGCGTGGCCCCACCCTGCCCCGAACGACCCGAGGACCCGGACAACAACGCCAACCCGGCGCGACATCTGGGCCTTCAGCATCCCGAAGAGAAACGAAAGATCAGTCGACCGGAACCTGCTCCCACATTGGATCCACGTCCCACGGCCGGGCAAAAGAAAAGCAGCGAAGGGATATCTTCGCTGCCAGACGATGATGTGCGCCGCCAGGCTGTGCAGTTTCAGGACACCGAGGACGGGTGTCTCATGACATCGAGGACGCTTGCCGGCGTGGCTTCGTCGGTGCCAGGCGGGTCAGCCAGACGCACCGGGATGTCGAAGGCCCGGCTTGTCGTGACTGCCGTGTGGGCAATCACGTTACAAGGTCGCCGACATGCCGTGATTGTCGAGAAGCGCAGGCCCGCGGAGGTGGCCCGGTCCTTCGGAGGTTGCCCGGTCAACCCCGCCAGGCCCGCTTGGGTACCAGGACCGGCTAGAACGTCCCCGCCCGGTTCCGCGGCACCTGCAGCGGCACCGGCCCCGCCCCGCTCGGACCTCTCGTAGCGCAGGTACACGGTCATCTCCGCCTCCAGTGCCCGCTCCAGCACCGCCTTCACCAGGTCCCCGAGCATCGAGCCCTCGCCCGTCAGCCGCAGCCCGCCCGCCTCGTCCAGCGCCCGCTCCAGCAGTTCGTCCAGCACCTCCGGCGACCCCACCACGTCCCGCAGCGGCCGCCGCGCAGACGGCACCGCCGCCGCCGGCTGCTGCCGCCTGCCCGGCTAAGGTGCAATTTTCGGGCCAGCCCTCAGAGAGATACCCCCAGAACCCCAACCTCCAGTGGGAATGTGGGGCAGTGGTAGGTGCTCCCGGTGCCGGACAGTGCGACTTGGGTCCTCGACGAGCATGCGGTCCACTGCAACACCCCCATCCCCCTGGCCACCGAAGTAGAGTCCGTCCTGTGGAAGTCCGTTTCAAGCTGATCTGAGACCAAACGTCCGGTTTCTGTGCGTACCGGCTCGGCGGCCTGAATGAATATCCGCAGGTCGCAGGTAACATTAATTCATTGATGTTGGTGCCCGCATTCTTTCATAATGCGATCAGTGCAGCTATTGCCAGAACCCCTACAAACCCCTATTCGTCCTATGGCTTAAGTCACAGTGGGCAAATATATGAGGGTCGCTTGTTACGGCTATCCTGTAGAGGTGAAAGTCAATGGGTAGCCCCGGGCTGCTGGCTCTCAGCGATTTGCATGTGGCCTTTCCCGAGAATCGCAAGATAATAGAGATGATGCGGCCGGAGTGCGCGGAGGACTGGCTCCTAGTGGCTGGCGATGTCGGGGAGCGGTTCGCTGATATCGAGTGGGCGCTGCGGGTGTTGAGCGGGCGGTTCGCGACCGTGGTGTGGGCGCCGGGCAACCACGAGCTGTGGACACACCCGGATGACGAGGTGCAGGCGCGAGGAGAAGAACGGTATACGCGCCTTGTCGGGCTGTGCCGAAGCCTGGGCGTCCTGACTCCGGAGGACCCGTACCCGGTGTGGCACGGAGCAGGCGGCCCGGTGACGGTCGCGCCGCTGTTCGTGCTCTACGACTACAGCTTTCAGCCGCCAGGGGCGTCAGGCAAGGCCGACGGGCTGGCCCGGGCCTACGCCTCGGGAGTGGTCTGCTCCGATGAGTGGCTGCTGCACCCAGATCCGTACCCAAGCAGGGAAGACTGGTGCCGGGCCAGGATCGCGGTGACCCAGCGTCGGCTCGCGGCACGGGATCCCGCGCTGCCAGTCGTGCTCGTCAATCATTTCCCGCTGGTCCGCGAGCCGACATGGGTGCTGCGCTACCCGGAGTTCGCGCAGTGGTGCGGCACCGAGGCCACAGCAGACTGGCATGTCAGGTACGGCGCGGTCGCGGTGGTTTACGGTCATCTGCACATTCCCCGGACGACGTGGCATGACGGGGTGAGGTTCGAGGAGGCGTCTTTGGGCTACCCGAGGGAATGGAAGGCCAGAAAGGCCAGGCCAGGCCACCTCCGGCAGATCCTGCCAGCCACGGGAAGCCCGGCATGATCGAGGAGATCCTGCCTGCGACCGTCGCGTCCACAGAGATGTTCGAGGATCTGCCAGACGCCAAGCTGTTCCCCGAAGAGGAGGCGGTGCTGGCCCGCGCCGTCGGCAAGCGTCGCCGGGAATTCGCGACAGCACGTGCGTGCGCGCGCGACGCGCTGGCCCGGCTTGGCCTGCCGCCAGTGCCCATCCTGCCCGGAGAACGGGGCGCGCCGCAATGGCCGCGGGGCATCGCGGGCAGCATCACTCACTGTGCTGGGTACCGGGCCGCCGCGGTCGCGTCGGCCAGCAGCATCCTGACGATCGGGGTGGACGCCGAGCCCGACAACGTGCTCCCCAACGGCGTGCTAGATGCGGTCTCGCTGCCAGCCGAGCGCGCCCGGCTCCGTGACCTGGCCAGCGCGGCACCAGGCACTAGCTGGGACCGGCTGCTGTTCAGTGCCAAGGAAGCCACCTATAAGGCGTGGTTTCCGCTGACCCGCTGCTGGCTGGGCTTCGAGGACGCGCACATCACCATCAGCCCCACGGACGGCATCTTCCAGGTGCGCCTGCTGGTCACGCCTCCCGAGGCCGACGGCACCGCGCTGACTGGCTTCTCCGGCCGGTGGATGGCGCGTGACGGACTGATCCTGACCGCCATCACGGTGTCGGCCAAACCGGGCTGCCTATAATTTCTGGTGGCGCGCGGCCCAAGTGACTGGGCTGGCAAGCCGGGGTGGCGCCAACCCAATGCCATGGGGTTTAGGTGTTTAGGTGCCGTTGTCCGGTTCCGTGCTTGGTGACTGCGGGTAGTTGATTGTTCGGGCTGGTCAGGCCGGGGCGTTGGCCATGGTGATGACGGCTGGCGCGATACGGGTCCGGGTGTCCTTCGCGGTCGCGTGGGCGAAGCTGCTGGGGGATTTCGACTTGCGGGCGCGGTGCCGGTTCCGGTCGACGACGGTCCGGTATTTCGCGATTTCGCTGGTCAGGTCCTTATAGTAGGACCGGCCTGTGCGGATCGCGGCCGTGACGGCGCGGTGTGCACGAGCGTGGGAGATCTCGCGGGGCCGGACTGGCTGGCCGGCGCGGCGTCCTTTCCGTGCCGGGGCGGCAGCCGCGGCGGCGTCGCGGGCGACGCCGCGGGTCATCTCGGTCGCGGCGGCCCAGGCGGCAAGCTCTTGCCGGACCAGGGCCGGGGAGCCGGAGCGGAGCATCGGCCCGGTGCCCGGGCCTGCGCCGTCCAGGGACTCCTTGGCCTCGCGCAGCGCGGTCTCCGATCCGTTCCACCGCCATTTATAGAGCGCGGCGAGCTGCGCCGCCGGGTACTCGCCGATGTCGTCCAGGTCGGTGACCAGGCAGAGCATCTCGGGGACTTCCTGGCCCTCGACCGTGACGTCGTACTCGATGACCCGGACCCGGACCGTGAGGCCGTCGCCGGACAGGTCCGCGAGGTAGGACCCGTCCGCGAGGATGGGCGAGACGCGTTTCAGCGGGATGTCGCTTTTCAGGCGGATCAGCACGTGAGTGCGGGCGATGAGGCGGGCGAGGCGGGCCGCGCCGGGGAAATTCCGGTCGGCGATCCAGAGCCGGCCTTTCGTGAACAGGCGCGGGTACTTCTCCATCGCCTCGTCCAGCAGCCGCTGCTCGCCGGCGGCCTTGCCGGCGCCGCCGCCGGACGGGCCGTGCGTCATCCCGAGCAGCGCCCTGGTCGGCACATTGTTCAGCGGAAGCACCCTGAGCTGCGGGAACGGGGAGGATCCGTCGCCGGTTCCGGTGGAGCCGAACGCTTCCCGGTTCGCTGGCGTGTCCGGGACGCGGATCAGCGTCCCGTCCAGCGAGCACACCGTCAGCCGCCCGGCGGCAGCCTCCCGCCAGTCCCGGGCCTCGTGCTCGCGGCGGGACGCCTCAGCCGCGATGCCCAGCAGTTCCTCCAGCGGTCCCGGGCCGAGCGCGTTCCGCCAGTCGCCGAGCGCCCGCTCCGATGCCGCCCGCCACGGCCGCGCCCACGGCACCCCTGCCAGGTCCCCGGCCAGGGCCAGGACCGCCTCCCGCAGGCCCGCCTCGGGCGCAAGCGTCATCAAGACGATCACACGGATCATGAACGCCCTGGTCAGCAGCCGCTCCCGCTCGCCCTTCACGAACCGGGCGTCCAGCACCGCCTGTCCCGCGATCCCCTCGATCACCCCTGGCCCTGCCCAGTCCTCCAGCCACTCCTCCAGCGGCCCCAGCGTCGCATGGCAGGCCGGGCTGCCGGCCGCCTGGACGCGCCCGTCACGGCGCACGACCGCCGGCGCAATCGCCGCCACCTTGCAGAACACCAGCACATCCCCGGACCGGATCCGCCCCGTACCGCCGACGACCAGCGCCGACATGCTCCCTGGCCCCAGCGGGCGGCCGTCCCGCAGCGGCGACGCCACGTCCGACAGCCGGACCGCGACCATCAAGCCGCACTCCGCGAAACCGTCGCCGGCACCAGGCATGACAGGGTACAAAGACACGAGAGGCTCCTGTGGATGAAGACAGATCTAGACAATCTCTCTTCTACAGGAGCCTCACCCGCCCCACAGGAAACCCGCGCAACACGTCGGCAGCCAGCGGAAATCACCCAGCGTCACAAAATCGGGAACTAGCCTCAAGACACTTCGGCCTTAAGCCCATGGCATTTTGCGCCGTGTGCGCGGAAAGGAGTCGCCGCTGTAGGAGGCGATGACTTCGATGTGCTTGCTGCACGCAAGATGAAGGTTTCGTGGCCCTTCGGCGCCGCCCTGCGGGGGGAGGCGTCAAGCCACCGCATGGTGCCTTGGCTGAAGACCGTGGTGCTGAGCGATGCGGAAAAGGCGGCGTGGGAGCCGTCAGGCGGGGACCGGGAAGGCGAACGCGAGTGAACCACCGCTGAAGCGTCGAGAGGGTGAAACGGCATCGGAACCGGGGCGATAATGCCCGTCCCGGGATGAGCCTGGCGGAATGCCCGTATTGCTGGCCAGGTGGTGCCCGGCGTGCAGGTGGCGCGAGCCCGGTCTGCGGCTTGCGTGCGGAAACACGGGAAGGCGCGCGCTGACACTGCGCCCGCGAGGGAGCGGGCGCGAGAGGGAGCGCACCAAGCCGCCGGAAGCGGCGAGGTGCTGAGTACCGTCGCGGCGCGCGCCGGCGGACCGGCCCGTAGTAGCGCTGAGGCCCGTGTAATACGGGCGGAGCGAAGGGGCCGGCTCATCTGGACTTGTTTGCGCGAGCAACCGGGGCGAAGGCCCTGGGAGGAGACGAGTGGGCATGTCAGGGCAGGACGGAAAGCCGTTTGCCATACCGAGGGAGCTGGTGTGGCGGGCCTGGAAGCAGGTGAAGGCGAACGGCGGTGCTGCCGGGGCGGACGGCGTGACCATCGAGATGTTCGAGAAGGACCTGAAGGACAACCTCTACAAGGTCTGGAACCGGATGTCGTCAGGCACGTACTTCCCGCCGCCGGTGCGGGCGGTGGAAATACCGAAGTCCTCGGGAGGCACGCGCGTTCTAGGCGTGCCCGCCGTGGGCGACCGGGTGGCGCAGACAGCGGCCGCGATGGCGCTGGAGCCGAGAACGGAGGCCATCTTTCACGATGACTCCTACGGCTACCGGCCCCGGAAGGGCGCGCTGGACGCGGTAGCCGCGTGCCGCCAGCGGTGCTGGGCGAGGAACTGGGTGATCGACCTCGACGTCCGCAAGTTCTTCGACTCGGTGCCGTGGGACCTGATGGTCAAGGCGGTGCAGGCCAACGTCACGCACGAGCAAAGGTGGATCGTGCTCTACGTGAGGCGGTGGCTGGCCGCGCCCATCGTGATGCCCGATGGCAGGACGGCGGAGCGGGACCGGGGAACCCCCCAGGGATCTGCGGTTTCACCCGTGATCGCCAACCTGTTCATGCACTATGCGTTCGACAAGTGGCTGGAACGCGAGTTCCCGGCTGTGGAATTCGAACGTTACGCTGACGACGCCGTGGTGCACTGCGCGACAGAGTGGCAGGCCAGGAAGGTGCTTGCCGCCCTGGAAGAGAGGATGGCCGACGTCGGGCTGGAACTCCACCCGGACAAGACCAGGATCGTGTACTGCAAGGACAGGAACCGGCGGCGCTCGGACTGCGAGAACACGTCGTTCACCTTCCTCGGCTACACGTTCCGCGCCAGGAGAGCCCTGACCGGGGACAGGACGAGCATGTTCAGCGCGTTCCTGCCCGCGGTCAGCAGGGACGCCCTCAAGAGGATGAACGAGGAAGTCCGCGCCTGGCGCATCCATCTGCGCACCGCCACGGAACTGGACGAGCTCGCCGCGTGGATCAACCCCGTCGTCAGAGGGTGGATGACCTACTACGGCAAGTTCTACCGGACCGCGCTGAACGGCCTGCTGCGGCGCATCAACACCTACCTGGTGCGCTGGGCCCGACAGAAGTACAGGCGGCTCAGGACATACAAGAAAGCCCGGAAATGGTGGGACGGGCTGACCGCAAGGCAGCCGCGACTGTTCGCCCACTGGGCATGGATGACCGAATTCCAGAACAGCCTATAGATGGGACGAGCGGAGTGACGGGAGACTGTCACGCTCCGTTCTGTGGGAGCCCGGGGGCGAGATTCCCCCGGGCTACCCGGCGGG
>DAHVAN010000424.1 GCA_027314595.1 Actinomycetota bacterium
CACGGCCGCCCGCGAACGCGGGCGGCGCGCGGGACTGCCGCACCGGACGAATAGGCTGCCATGGTCCCAAATGGGGGCAAAACGGGCGCAGACGCAACCCTTCGTTCGGACTGGTATGCTCTTACTCGCCATGCTGTGCGAGCTGCTCCTCCTTAGCGGCCGCGGCGGGGGCCTGTAGAGGCTGGCTCCCTCGTCGCGGGTTTGCGCGTGTCCGCTGGCCGCCGAGCCGGGTCACCCGGCGAATCCGGACGAAACCCAGGGAAGCAGCTACCATGCACAATCCGTCTCACCGGCCTGTCGCGCCCGTACATCAGCAGCCGAGCGGCATGCCCTGCCACCGCTACACCCCGTTCAAACCGGTCGACCTCCCCGACCGCACCTGGCCGGGCAAGACGATCGCCAAGGCCCCCCGCTGGCTGTCCACCGACCTGCGCGACGGCAACCAGGCGCTGATCGACCCGATGTCGCCCAGCCGCAAGCGGGCGATGTTCGACCTGCTCGTCACGATGGGCTACAAGGAGATCGAGGTCGGCTTCCCGAGCGCGAGCCAGACCGACTTCGACTTCGTGCGCGAGCTGATCGAGGGTGACCGCATACCCCAGGACGTGCGGATCTCGGTGCTCACCCAGGCGCGCGAGGACCTGATCGAGCGGACCGTCCAGTCCCTGCGGGGCGCCCAGCGGGCGACCGTGCACATGTACAACGCGACCGCTCCGGCGTTCCGCAAAGTCGTGTTCCGCATCGGCCGCGACGCGTGCAGGGACCTCGCCGTGGAGGGCACGCGCCACGTCGTGAGGTACGCCGAGCGGCTTCTCGGCGACGGCACGGACTTCGGCTACGAGTACTCGCCGGAGATCTTCATGGACACCGAGCTGGACTTCGCGCTGGAGACCTGCGAGGCGGTCATGGACGTCTGGCAGCCGGCCCCGGACAGGGAGATCATCCTCAACCTGCCGTGCACCGTCGAGCGGTCCACCCCGAACATCTACGCCGACCAGATCGAATGGATGAGCCGCAGCCTGTCCCGCAGGGACTCCGTCTGCCTGTCCGTGCACACCCACAACGACCGCGGCACCGCGGTGGCGGACGCCGAGCTCGCCGTGCTGGCCGGCGCCGACCGGGTGGAGGGCTGCCTGTTCGGCAACGGCGAGCGGACCGGCAACGTCTGCCTGGTCACGCTCGGGCTGAACCTGTTCAGCCAGGGCATCGACCCGATGATCGACTTCTCCGACATCGACGAGATCCGCCGCACCGCCGAATACTGCAACCAGCTCCCCGTGCACCCGCGTCACCCCTACGCCGGCGAGCTCGTCTACACGGCGTTCTCCGGGTCGCACCAGGACGCGATCAAGAAGGGCTTCGAGGCGCTCGAGGCGGAGGCGGCGGCGGCGGACGTCCCGTTCGCGGAGCACCCGTGGAGCGTGCCGTACCTGCCGCTCGACCCCCGCGACGTCGGCCGCAGCTACGAGGCGGTGATCCGGGTCAACTCCCAGTCCGGCAAGGGCGGCGTCGCGTACGTGATGAAGACCGGCCACTCCCTCGACCTGCCGCGCCGGCTGCAGATCGAGTTCTCCAGGGTCGTCCAGGCCCGTACCGACGCCGAGGGCGGCGAGGTCACCCCGAGCGAGATCTGGGACATCTTCAGCGCCGAGTACCTGGCCGACGGGCCCGTGGGGCTGCTGGACCACCAGTCGTCTTCCGTGACCGACGCCAAGCACGTGCTGTCGGCGGAAATCTCGGTCGACGGCAAGGCCCAGGAGGTCGAGGGGACCGGCAACGGCCCGATCTCCGCGTTCTGCGCCGCGCTCGCCTCGGTCGGCATCGACGTCCGCGTGCTCGACTACGCCGAGCACGCCCTCACCGAGGGCACCGACGCGCAGGCCGCCGCCTACGTCGAGGCATCCACCGGCGGCCAGGTCTTCTGGGGCGTAGGCATCGACACCAGCACCGCGACCGCCTCGATGCGCGCGGTGGTGTCCGCCGTCAACCGCTCCCGCCGTCGCTAGTCCCGCTTTCCTCATCCCGAACGGGCGGTGGCGCTGTCCGCCGCCCGTTCGGCTTCCCCGCCGCCCCCCGCCCGGCCGGGCGGGGGCGATGCCGCAGGTGCGGGAGAATGGGCGTGTGCAGGGGTACCGGGATGACGGCGTCGTGCTGCGGACGCAGAAGCTGGGCGAGGCGGACCGCATCATCAGCCTGCTCACCAGGCAGAACGGGCGTGTCCGCGCGGTGGCCAAGGGAGTCAGGCGCACCAAGTCCAGGTTCGGCGCGAGGCTTGAGCCGTTCACCCACGTCGATGTGCTGGTTCACGCGGGCCGGTCGCTCGACGTGATCACGCAGGCCGAGGTGATCAGGCCGTACGGCGCCCCGCTGGCGGGGGACTACCCCAGGTACACCGCGGGCATCGCGATGCTCGAGACCGCCGAGCGGTTCACGCCGATGGAGTCCGAACCCGCGCTGCGCCAGTTTCTCCTGCTGATCGGCGGGCTGCGCGCGCTCAGCCAGACCGATGAGCAGGCGCGCGAACCCCGGCTCGTGCTCGACGCGTTCCTGCTGCGGTCGCTCGCCGTCGCCGGCTACGCCCCCGCTCTGCAGGAGTGCGCCCGCTGCGGCGCCCGTCCCGCCCGCCCCTGGCCCGAAGACGGCGGCGGCCCGCAGCGCTCGCCCGAAGACGGCGGCGGCCCGCAGCGCTCGCCCGAGGACGGCGGCGGCCCGCAGCGCTCGCCAGGGACGAGGCTGACCGCGTTCGCGGCCGCGGCGGGCGGCATGACCTGCGGCTCGTGCCGGCCTCCCGGCGCGGCGTCGCCAAGCGCGCCGACCGTGGCGCTCATGCTGGCGCTGCTGCAGGGCGACTGGGACGGAGCCATGCGGAGCGAACGCAGGCACCGGGTAGAGTGCAGTGGCCTGGTTGCCGCGTATCTGCAGTGGCACCTGGAGCATTCGATACGGTCGTTGCGTCATGTGGAGCGCGCTTGAGCAAGACCCCCCGGGAGGCACGGCAGGTCCGGCCGCCCGACCCGCATCCAAGCGGCGCCCGGCCGCCCGGCATCCCGCGTGACCTGGTGCCCAGGCACGTCGCGCTGGTCATGGACGGCGACGGCCGGTGGGCGAAGCAGCGCGGGCTGCCCCGTACCGAGGGGCACAAGGAGGGCGAGTCCTCGCTGCTCGACGTGATCATGGGCGCCATCGAACTCGGCATACCGTACCTGTCCGCGTACGCGTTCTCCACCGAGAACTGGCGCCGTCACCCGGACGAGGTCCGCTTCCTGATGGGATTCAACCGCGACGTCATCCACCGCCGCCGCGACCTGCTCAACGAGATGGGCGTGCGGATCCGGTGGGCCGGGCGCCGGCCGCGACTGTGGCGGAGCGTGATCAGCGAACTGGAGTACGCCGAGCAGTTGTCGGCCGGCAACACCGTGCTGACCCTGCAGTTCTGCGTCAACTACGGGGGGCGGGCGGAAATCGCCGACGCTGCTGCCGCGATCGCCGCCGAAGTGGCGGCAGGGAAAATCCGTCCTGACAAGATCGACGAGCGCCTTTTCGCCCGCTACCTGGACGAGCCAGGCATCCCGGGAGTGGACCTGTTCGTGCGGTCGTCCGGAGAGCAGCGGCTGTCGAACTTCCTGCTCTGGCAGTCGGCCTACGCCGAACTCGTGTTCCTCGACACGCTGTGGCCGGACTTCGACCGCAGGCACCTGTGGTACGCGTGCGAGATATACGCCGGACGCGAACGCCGCTATGGCGGCGCGGTGCCGAATGTCGTCACCGAGCCGCCCGGTGGCAGCCCGTCCGCCTGAGGCGACGCGACCCGCGCGGACGCCGCGGACGCCAGGGGCGCCGGGAGTAGTGAGGCTGGCCCCGCGGTTGGATGAGAACGATTCCGGTTCGCGTTCCGCGGCAGCGGCTCATAAGCTAATAGCTTTCCGGCGGTGGTACAGGCGATGGACGGCTGCGGCGACGCCGCGCCGATGCCTGGCTCGCGGCGCCGGATCCACGCAAACGGGGGACCGCGCCAGCCGCGCCCGCCGACCGCCAGCCGGATGGAGAGCCCGATGGCCCTACGCAGCGACCGCCTCGACGCCATCGTCAACCTGAGCAAGCGCCGCGGTTTCGTCTACCCGTCGAGCGAGATCTACGGCGGGCTGCGCGCGGCCTGGGACTACGGGCCGCTCGGCGTCGAGCTGAAGAACAACGTCAAGCGCCAGTGGTGGCGGTCGGTGGTGCAGGAGCGCGACGACATCGTGGGCATCGACTCCTCGGTGATCCTGGCCCGCGAGGTCTGGGAGGCAAGCGGCCACGTCACGAACTTCACCGACCCGCTGACCGAATGCCAGTCCTGCCACAAGCGGTACCGCGCCGACCACCTCGTCGAGCAGTACGAGCAGTCCCGCGGCCACGTCCCGCCGGGCGGCCTTGACGACATCGCCTGCCCGAACTGCGGCACCCGCGGCGCGTTCACCGAGCCGCGCATGTTCAACACGATGCTGCGCACCTACCTCGGCGCGGTCGAGGACACGTCCGGCCTGGCCTACCTGCGGCCGGAGACCGCGCAGGGCATCTTCATCAACTACAAGAACGTGCTGACCACGTCGCGGCTCAAGCCGCCGTTCGGCATCGGCCAGATCGGCAAGTCGTTCCGCAACGAGATCACCCCGGGCAACTTCATCTTCCGCACCAGGGAGTTCGAGCAGATGGAGATGGAGTTCTTCGTCCGCCCGGGCGAGGACGAGAAGTGGCACGAGTACTGGATCGAGCAGCGGCTCGCCTGGTACACCGGCCTGGGCATCAAGCCCGGGAACCTGCGGCTGTACGAGCACCCGAAGGAGAAGCTGAGCCACTACTCCAAGCGGACCGTTGACATCGAGTACCGCTTCGACTTCGCCGGCTCGGAATGGGGCGAGCTCGAGGGCATCGCCAACCGGACGGACTTCGACCTGACCACGCACCAGCAGGCGTCCGGGCAGGACATGACCTACCTGGACCAGCAAAGCGGCGAGCGGTTCATCCCGTACGTCGTCGAGCCCGCGGCCGGGGTGGACCGCGGCGCGCTGGTGTTCCTGCTCGACGCCTACGCCGAAGACACGGCCCCCGACGCCAAGGGCAACCCGGAAAAGCGCACGGTGCTGCGCCTCGACCCGCGGCTCGCGCCGGTCAAGGTCGCGGTGCTGCCGCTGTCGCGCAACGCCGACCTGTCGCCCAAGGCGCGTGACATCGACGCGGTGCTCCGCAGGCGCTGGAGCACCCAGTTCGACGACGCGAGCGCCATCGGCCGCCGCTACCGCCGCCAGGACGAGATCGGCACGCCGTACTGCGTCACAGTCGACTTCGAGTCCCTGCAGGACCAGGCCGTCACCGTGCGGGAACGCGACTCGATGGCCCAGGCGCGCGTCGGCATCGACGCGCTGCCGGACTATCTCGCCAGCCGCCTGCCCGTCTGGTAGCCCGCCCGCGCCCCGGCGCCGCCCTCACGTGAGCGCTGAGATGACCGTCTCAAGCGCCGATGGAAGACCGGTTTGCCCCGAACGGTCCCGGCTGACCGCGCTCCCCCGTCCTGCTCCCCGCCCTTCGGCCCGCGCCGCCCGGTCGAAGATCTCCGCGGCGGCCTGATGGAAGCCGGCCGGCAGCCCGGCCGCCGACATCGACGCGGCGATCTCCTCCATCTCGGCGACCCACCGCCAGCCCTTGTCGGCCGCCGCGGCGGCCGACCGCTCGGACTGCGTGCCGAGCGCGGGCTGGGACAGCGCCCACTCCTCGAGCAGGGTGCGCTCCACGCCTTCGGCGCGGGCCAGTGCCCGCGCCGCGAGCAGCAGCGCGCCGGTGCCCTTGGTCCACGCGGCGTACGCCATCTTCACCGCCGACGCGGCGAACGGCTGTCCCTGCGCGATCCGCGCGTCAAGCGCCGACCTGCGCAGCAGCGCGCTCACCTGTCCGGCGCGCGGACCGGACAGGTACAGCCGGGTATGCCCGGCGGCCTCGGGCGGCGGCCCGATGATCGCGCCGTCCACGTAGCACGCGCCGCCGGCCTGCACGATGGACGCGACCTGCGCCGCGGTGGCCGCCGAGATCGCGTTGGCGTCCACGTAAAGGCCGGCGAACCCGGTCCCCGCGACCAGTCGCGCCACGTCGAGCGCCGCGTGCGGCGGGCAGATCGACAAGATCGCCGAACTGCGCGACACCAGCGTCGCCAGGCGGTCGACGCCGGTCAGTCCGGCCGCGAGCGCGCGGCCGGTGGAGGCCCGGCTCCGCCCGGCGGGGTCCCAGAGCACGGTGTGGCCGGCCGAGACCAGGCAGCCGCCGACGGCGGCCCCCATCTCACCCGGATGCAGCAGCCCGACGGTAGCCATGCGCGTCCCTCCAGCCCAGTGGGCGGTGCTTGTGCCCACTATTGTGCCGGTTCACCCGGCTACCCAGGTCACTTGGCAGGGGAACCTCGAACAGATCGATGGCCTGGCCCCTGACGGTGCCGGCCGGCAGGGCGCGTTTCAGCTTGCCCGTCGCGCCTGCCCGAACGGAAATCTTGCCACGGACAGGAGAAGCGCCGCCGGGCACCAGGGCAGGTGCCCGGCGGCGCGCGGTCCCCCGGGGGTTACTACCACGCGACCTGATTGAGCAGGGTGCCGCTGGTGTACTGGTATGACTTGCCGGGCACGGGTGGCAGCGGCCGGAACGAGCCGCGGCTGAACACGCCGAACCGCCCGCTGGTCATGTTCCCGAAGATCATGTAACCGATCACCGTGCTGCCCGTGGCGTTCACCCACATGGGATAGCCCATGACGTCGTAGCCGTGGCACCCCGTCCGGTATCCGGACAGGATGCCGGTCGCCTTCCCGGTCGCGAGCGAGAACCCGGCGAATCCCAGGACGTTCCAGGCCGGCTGCTTGAGGCAGTACAGCTTCGGCAGCTTGGCGCCTGACGCGCCGCTTCCGCCGCAGACGTACGACTTCCCGTCACCCGTGATCATGACGTCGCCCCAGAGCCACCTGCAGCCGAACGGGGCAGGCTTGCTGTCTGAGGGCGGCGCGGGCAGCACGACGGCGATCCGGCTGCTGGCGAGCAGGTCGCCGTCGGGGCGCGACAGGCTCAGCACCAGCACTCCGAGGGTCGCGCCGCCCGGCCTCGCGAAGGTGCCCCGGTTGAAGGCGAGAGCGTGGTCGCCTATCCAGGCCAGCTCCGCGTTCGGGTCTCCGCCGTAGCCGCCGGCCTCGATCGGGGGGACCGCCTTGGGTGAGGAAGACCAGGCGTGCAGCACCGCCCCGGTGGCCACTGAGTACACTCGGACCAGTTCCCGCACACGGGAACCGTGGCTGACGGGCTGGGTCGCGACCGCGAGCATGGCGCCGTCGGGGGACAGCGCGATCGCGCTGACCAGGGTGCCGACCGGCGTCGGCGGGACCGGCAGCCTTCTCATCGCCAGCGACACCCGGGAGCCGGTGCCGGTGACGCGCACCAGGTACCACCACCGGGCACGGCCCCACGAGGCCGGCACGCCGTACGGGTCCCGGTGGGCGTCGGCGACGAACGTGCGGTCGTCGGCGGCCCCCGTGATGCCCGCGAAGCTGAGCCCGCGCGGCGGCCGCAGCGTGGCCAGCTTCTTCCCGGTGAGCGTGGCGCCCAGCACCAGGCCGACAGGGACGGTCGTGTCGGTACCGGGCTGGCTGAACGTCAGGTAGTACTGCGGGAAGCTGACCGCAGGGCCCGCAAGTCCGATGGGCTGCGCCGGCGCAGGCGTCCGGCCGTCCGGCGTGTCCCTGACTGCCACCAGCGCGATCGCGACCGCCAGCACCGCGGCGGC
>DAHVAN010000426.1 GCA_027314595.1 Actinomycetota bacterium
GCCGCCGCGGCCAGCAGGTCCCCGAGCGTCCCGGCGTCGGTGGCCGCGACCTGCCCGAGCAGCCTCGCGGCCTTCGCGGACAGTTCCGGCGCCTGCTCCTCGCCGGCCGGCGCCGGGCAGTCGACCCCCCGGGCCGGCCGCACGCCGGCCCTGCGTCCCGCGTCGAGCAGCGCCACCGCGTCGAGCAGCGCGGCGGCCGGATCATCCCGGTCGAGCACCCCGCAATGCCCGCTGGCCGGCGCCTCGAGCGCGCCGATCGCCAGCGGCCGCCGCGCCAGGCCCACGGTGGCCGCGGTGACCAGGTCCTCGAACGACACCGCGTCAGTCACAGCGGTACCGCCTCGTCGTGGTGCCAGACGGTGAGCGGCAGCAGCGTCTGGCCGTGCCACTCGCCGGCCACGGTGACGGGGTGCCCGCCGGAAACGGCGAGCAGCTTCCACAGCGACTCCTGCTCAGCCATGGGCACCGCGTCGGCGGCCTGGTCCACCAGGTACCAGGGCTCGCTGCCCGACGCTGGCACCGGGATGCCGGTCAGCAGCGCGGGCCAGGTGGTCAGCCAGGGGTCGGCGGCGAGCCCGTCGGCCCAGCCCGCCAGCAGGGCGCCGACGCCGCCCGCCTGTTCCGGGCTCTTGCCCCGTGCCGGGCCGGCGTGCCGTTCGCCGGTCAGCGCGCGCAGCGGCGGCTGACCCGGGTAGTAGTGCACGTCCGCGAACAGTTCGGCGCCCGCCCGCAGCCGCGCGGTGTCCGGGTCCTGCCAGTGCCCGTTCGCCGCGAACGTCAGCAGCATCGCGTGCCGGCCGCTGTCCCGGCCGAGCAGCCATATCCTGCGTCCGGGCACGGTCCCCTCCACGAGGTCGCGGACCCCGAGCACCAGCCAGCGGTCGGTGACCGCGGGCAGCGCCAGGACCTCCTGGCGGCTGGTCGTGTACCCGACGCGGGACCTGACCACCGCGGCGAGCCCCGGCGGCAGCGTGCCGAGCCGCTCGTACGCTCGTGCCAGCAGATGCAGCCGCGCGTACTCGGCGAGCAGCCTGGCCGGCCACCCCTCGCCCGACGCGGGCACCGCGGACAGGCCGCGGAGCACCCCCGCCACCCCCGGCGCCTGGGCGTCCACCATCCGCGCCGCGATCGCGTCCGCGGCCCCGGCGGCCCCGGTCACCCCGGCAACCCCGGCAACCCCGGTCGCCCCGGCAACCCCGGGCGCCCTGCCAACCCCGGGCGCCCGGGCCGGCGATGCCTGCGGCCCCGCGGCGGAAACCGATGCCGCCAGGCCCGCGCGGACCTGGTCCCTCAGCCACTCGACGAGTTCGGCGAGCCCGCCGGCGACCCGTCGCGCCCGTTCCTCCGCGCGCCGCGCGGTCCCCTCGCTGGCCGGACCGGAGCCGGCGGGCGCCTGGGAGCCGCCCCCGGCCGTTCGGGATACAGATCGTGAATCCTTTTCGCGGCGGGACTCCAGCCACGCCAGCGCGTAGCCGGCGGGTTCCGGCACGTCGGGCACGGGGCCGCCGGGGCCGTCGGCCCACAGCAGCAGCAGGCCGAGCGCGTGCTTGCACGGAAACTTGCGGGACGGGCACGTGCACCGGTACGCCGGGCCGGTCAGGTCGACGATCACCTGGTACGGGTCGTTCCCCGAGCCCGCGCACAGCCCCCACACGAGGTCGCGGCACGCCCCGGTCCCGCTCCACGGCCACGGCCACGGCCGCCCGGCTCGCCCCGGACGCGCGAGGCCCGCCGCCGCGCGGGCCGACGCGTCGTCCGGGGCGAGCGCCGCGACGGCCTCGGCGCTCCATCGGGCTGGCATACGACGGAACCTAGCCGGCCCCGCCGACAGTCGGCGTCCCTGGCGGGGTGCGTGTCGCTGGTGCCGCCTGACCGGCCCGCACGCCACGATGATCTCCATCCCCCGCCGGACGCGGCCTGCGGGCGTGCCCTGGCCACGGCGGCGGCCGGACGCGTCTGCCAGCCGCCATGGTCGTGGACGAAACGGGGCTGTGTCACAGGTCCACGGTCATCTCAGTGGTGAACTGGCGGGCGGGCTCGGCGCGTAGAAACTCGGCTGTTGCCGCCATAGGTTGCCCGAAGCTCCACGATAATCCGCCGCGAGACTGATATGCCCCACCGGAATATGCCCGCGCCGCCGGCAAGGGGTCACAGCCGGGCGACGCCGCCGTACACCCAGGCCCGGTCGGCGTCCGGAGCCGGGGTCCCGCCTTCCGGGCGCCAGCAGGAGACGAGCACCAGGCCCGGATCGAGCAGTTCCAGGCCGTTGAACATGCGCAGGACGTCGTCCTTCCCGCGGGGGATCCAGATGGCGCCGCGCTGGGCGGCTTCCGCCGATGTCTGGTGCGTCCGTTCGGGGGCGAATTCGTCCGTGGCGTGAGACAGCATCAGGAAGCTGCCCGGCGCCAGTGCCGTCAGGTACCGCGCGACGATGCCGGCCGGCTCGTCGGAGTCCGGCAGGTGGTGCAGGCACCCGACGAACATCAGCGCCACCGGCTGGGTGAAATCGAGCAGGTCCCCGGCCGCGGCCAGGACCTCATCCACGTCGCGCATGTCGGCCTGGACGACGCGGGTGCTGTCGTTTCCCGCCGGCAGCGCCTCGGCGTGCAGGTACACCAGCGGGTCGTTGTCCACGGAGACGACGCGGGCTCCCGGAGCCGCGGACTGCGCGACCTCGTAGGTGTTCGGACTGGTGGGCAGGCCGGCTCCGATATCGAGGAACTGGCGGATGCCCGCCCCGCACAAGAAACGGATGGCGCGGACCATCCACTGGCGGTTGGCCCGCACGGTGTCCAGCGTCTCGGGCGTCATCGCGAGCACCCACTGGGCCATTTCCCGGTCCGCGGGGAAGTTGTCCTTGCCGCCCAGCCAGTAGTCGTACACCCGGGCGGGGTGCGGGATGTCCGTCCGGATGTCCGCCGGGCTGGCGCCGTCCTTGTCCTGTCGCTCGGGTTCGGTCATTTCTGCCTCATCTGCCGCAGTACTGGCCCCTCCCGATGATGCCACACGGGAACGGCGGCATTCTCGCCCAATGCGAGGACGGGCACAAGATCCGGCGTCACGATTGGTTGTTTGTCAATTGACAACATTGTTTGCGCGATGAGACGGTTTAAATTGGCCTCAGATGTCGTCATGCGGAGGTGCGGCGTGCTCAGGGCGGAAGACAACCAGATCCTGACCAGGGTGGGGCCGGGGACGCTGATGGGCGAGCTGCTGCGTCGTTACTGGACGCCGGCCTGCCTGACGGCCGAGATCCCCGAGCCGGGAGGCGCGCCGGCCCGGGTGCGGCTGCTCGGCGAGAACCTGGTGGCTTTCCGGGACACGCTGGGGCGGGTCGGGCTGGTGCAGGAGAACTGCCCGCATCGCGGCGCCTCGCTGTACTTCGGGCGCAACGAGGACGCCTCGATTCGCTGCGTCTACCACGGGTGGGCTTTCGACGTGGACGGCCGGTGCGTGGACATGCCGAGCGAGCCGGCCCCGTTCTGCGAGAAGGTCCGGATGAAGGCCTATCCCACGCACGAGTCCGGCGGGATCGTCTGGACCTACATGGGGCCTGCCGAGACGATGACGCCCTTCAGGGACTTCGGCACCGACGGGCGCGACGCCGGCGAGTTCATCACGGGCAAGCAGATCTCGGCCTGCAACTGGGTGCAGGCGATGGAGGGCAACATCGACACGGCCCACATCTCCCACCTGCACCAGTTCGACGGCGTCGACGACATCCCGGACGACGGCTCCGACAAGCCCGGCTACCCCTCCAACGCCATGTCGTGGAAGTTCTGGCGGCACGACCGCGCCCCGCGGCTGGAAGTCCATGACACCTGGTACGGCTACCGGTACGCCGGCATCCGCGCCACCCCCAACGGCAACACCCACGTGCGGGTCACCGCCTACGTGGTGCCCTACTCGACGATGGTCGCCAGCGTGCCGTTCAGCACCGGCCAGGGCTTGTTCGTCCCTATCGACGACGAGAACTGCTGGCGCTACATCATGATGCCGAAGAACCGGGCGAACCCGCGCAGCCTCGGCGGCGCGAACCTGTTCGCCGTCGCCCCGTTCTCGACGCCGATCTCGGGCCGCAGGGACGGGATCATCCCTCGCCTCTACACCGCAGAGAACGACTACCAGATCGACCGCGAGGCCCAGCGCAACGGCATCTTCAGCGGCGTCTCGGACTTCGTGAGCCAGGACCTGATGGTGACCGAGTCGATGGGCCCGATCTACGACCGCACCCAGGAGCAGCTCGGATCCACCGACAAGGCCATCAGCCGGATGCGGCACATCCTGATCTCGGCGGCCAAGGCCCTGGCGGAGGGCAAGGAACCGCCGGCCGTGGCCGCTGGCCTGGACTTCCGGTCCATCCGCGGCGCCGAGAAGATCCTCGAGCCCGGCGAGGACTGGCGCCTGCTCGGCACCGGCGACGATCCGGTCGTCCAGGAGGCCTTCGGCATCGACTTGCCGGCAGGCGCGCCCGGCTGACCGCCCCGGGCCGGCAGGCGCGCCCGGCTGACCGCCCCGGGCCGGCTGACCGCCCCTGCTGCCGCCTGCCGCCCCTGCTGCCGCCGCACCGCGCTCAGCTGCCCCACTGGCGGCATGATCCCGAAGACTTTGCGCACTTTGCCCACTCTGCGGCCATTTTGTGTCACAAAATGTCCGAAATATCCCGTCGGAAAGTGGGCAAGGTGAACAGCTGGTGCAGGTGTGACCACCTCTCCGGCGGCGCCCCCCGGGCGCCTGCGGCGGCCGGCCGAGTTCGCGCGGTTCCCCGGCCCACCCGGGCCTCACCGGGCCTCACCGGGCCTCACCGGCGGGAGCCGTCAGGCCGACGCCCGGAGCACTGCCTGTGGTCCCGGCTCAATCGGACCTAGGTCTCTGGGGCCCTGACCGGCCATCGCCGACGATCGAGTTATGGGGGGGACGCCGGCCAGCCATGAGCCCGCCATCGTGGTGGAAGGGCTCAGGAAGGACTACGGCAAGGTTCGGGCGGTGGACGGCCTGAGCTTCCAGGTCCGGCGCGGCGAGATTTACGCGCTGCTCGGGCCGAACGGAGCGGGCAAGACCTCGACGGTGGAGATACTCGAAGGGCACCGGAGGCGGTCGGGCGGTATGGTCCGGGTGCTGGGCCTGGATCCGGGCGCCGGTGACCGCCACTTCCGCGAGCGGGTCGGGATCGTGCTGCAGTCCGGCGGCATGGACGCCGAGCTGACGGTCTGGGAGACCGTCAGCCTGTTCGCCGGCCTTTACGCCCGGCCGCGGGATGTGGGGCACACGATCGAGCGGGTCGGCCTGGCCGCCAAGCGGCGAGCGAGGGTGCGGACCCTGTCCGGAGGGCAGCTGCGCCGGCTGGACCTGGCGCTGGCCCTGATCGGCGACCCGGAGGTCCTGTTCCTTGACGAGCCGACCACCGGGTTCGACCCGAATGCGCGGCGGGAGGCCTGGGACATGATCTGCGGCCTGCGCCGCTCCGGGACCACCGTGCTGCTCACCTCGCACTATCTCGACGAGGTGCAGAACCTGGCCGACCGGGTCGGTGTGATCAGCCATGGCCATCTGGTTGAGGAGTCCACCCCGCGCGCGCTGGGCGGGCGCGATGTCTCCGGCACCGTGATCAGCTTCCGGCTTCCCGCGCGGCTGCGCGGCAGTCAGCTGCCGGCCGGGCCGTGGGATGAGTCGGCGGACGGTACCGGCGAGTTCACCATGCACACCGATGAACCCACCCGGGTCCTGCTGGCCCTGACCCAGTGGGCGGCCACCCATGACGTGGAGCTGCCCGGGCTGACGGTTACCCGCCCCTCGCTGGAGGACGTGTACCTGCGCATCACCGGGCAGGCGGGCATCGGAAGCGGCCATGGCCCCTGAGGCAGCGCGCAGGTCCCGGCGTCCGGCGCTGCTCGCCCTGGGCCAGGTCCGGTACCAGCTCATGCTGCTGCTGCGCAGCCCGCTGGGGTTCTTCCTGTCCATCGTGTTCCCGCTGCTGCTGCTGATCTGCCTCACCGTCATCACCCCGGCGCAGTCGGTGGGCGGGCTGCCGTACGCGCAGTGGGCAGTCCCGGCGATGTGCGCGTTCTGCCTGCTCAACGCCTGCTACGTGACGGCGATCACCAGCATGGTGCTGGCCCGCGAGGAGGGCGTGCTCAAGCGGCTGCGCGGGACGCCCCTTCCGGCCTGGGCCTACCTGGCCGGCCGGTCCGGCTCCGCCTTCGTCACCTCGGTGATCGCGTCCGGCGTCATCATCGGGACCGGGGTGGCGTTCTTCAAGGTGAGCATCGTCTGGCACGCGTTCGGCTACTTCGCCGCGGCCATCCTGCTGGGGATCGTCTGCTTCTTCCTGCTCGGCGCGGCGGTCACCACGGTCGTCCCCAAGAGCGAGACCGCGCTGCCGATCGCGTTCGGCACGATGCTGCCGCTGGCGTTCATCTCGGACGTGTTCTTCTCCGTCACCAACTCGCCCGCCTGGCTGCACGACCTGGCGTCAGCATTCCCGGTCGCCCCGGTCGCCCGGGCGCTTGAGGACTGCTTCAAGCCGGGCACGCAGTCCTGGCCGATGCCGGTCCCCGGGCTGGCGGTGGTGCTCGGCTGGAGCGCGGCGGCGGTCGCGGTCATCGCGCTGGCGTTCCGCTGGGAGCCGGGCCTGGCCCCGGGCGCGCGCGGGCTGGGCCGTTCGCCTCACTGGCCCGGCCGGCGGCGGGTGCCGGGGATATGATCCGGGACCGTCGCCGGCGGTCAGTCCCGCTGGATTCGTTACGCTTGGGCGCATGCAGCCAACGCAGTTGCAGGTCGCGGAGTTCGCTTTTCCTGGTCCGCTGCGGGACCAGCTGGTGGCGGCGATCCTGACCGGCGCCAAGACGACCACCACCGGGCTGGTCGCGGACTACGAGCACGAGGGCGAGCCGCTGCCGGCCCCCGGCCGGCGGGAGGTAGTGGTCGACTCCGCGGGCAGGCCGGTGACGGTGATCGAGACCGTCGCCGTCCGGGTGATCCGGCTCGCCGACGTCGACCTCGCGCACGCGCTCGGCGAGGGCGAGGGGTACGCCTCGGTGGCGCAGTGGCGTGCCGGGCACGAGGAATTCTGGCATTCCGGGCAGATGCGCGAGGCGCTCGGCGACCCGCTGTTCACGGTCGGCGATGACACCCTCGTGGTGGCGGTGGAGTTCCGGGTCGTGGGGCGGGAGGACGCCGCCACCGCCGAGCGGAACAAGCAGATCGTGGTCCGGCTGATCGAGGAGGTGTGGAACGCCCGCGACCTGCGGCAGCTCCCCGAACTGTGGTCCGGTCCATCCCGCGACGAGACCTACGGCCAGCACCGGATCCTGACCGGCGCGTTCCCCGACCTGCGCATCGAGATCGAGGACCTGATCGCCGAGGCGGACCGGGTGGTCGCCCGGCTGACCCTGCGCGGCACCCACCAGGGCCCGTTCCGCGGCATCGCCCCCACAGGACGCCAGGTCCGCTTCGCGGCGATCCGCGTGTACCGTCTCGACCACGGCGTGATCGTCGAGTCATGGGCCAGCCAGGACGCCCTCGGCCTGCTCGGGCAGCTGCAGAGCGAGGCAGCGCACTAGGGCACGCGGAGCCGCCGCGCGTGCAGCGCCTGGTAATACGGCAGGTGATAGCGCAGGTAAGCGCCAAGCACCGGGTGGTGCTCCACGTCCACGCCGGCCCTCCGACCGCCGTCGGCGCCGCCGGCGCCGCCGGCGTCGCCGAGCCCAGTGCTCGCCGCCACCTCGGCGTGCCAGCGCCGTGACGGCTCCCACTCCGGCAGGCAGGCCGGCCGCCAGGCCAGCGCCGCGGGCAGGAACGGGATGCCAGCCCGCGCGCAGTAGGCCTCGACGACCGCCCGGGGCCGGCGCATCAGGTCGGCCGCGTCCACCACGATCGGCTCGCGGCCGCTCAGCCGGGTCACCGAGGCGAAGATCTCGTGCAGCGACTCGAACCCGATCTTGTGCCGCGCGGCGGCGGGGTTGAGCGCGTGATAGGACGCGATCGTCTCCCGCGGGTGCCGGATGAGGAACGTGTGCACCGCATCAGCCGCGCCGAGGAACTCCGGCGAGCTCAGCACCTCGGGATAGCGCTTGCCCGTGGTCTCCTTCGCGAACGCCGGCCGCCGCGACGCCAGCGACCGCAGCACGGCGATCAGTTCGGGCGCTGACGTGACACGCGAGCCCGCCACGTCCGCGTAGCCGAACTCAGCCAGGTACGAGAACGGCTCGTGCACGACGGTGAAGTCGCCGCGCTCGGCCATCATGCGGAAGAAGGCCGTCGAGCGGCTGCGCGGCGCGCTCCACAGCATCAGCAGCACGAAAAGGCCTCCTAGGGAATCGTCCAGGCTCGTTCGGGTGTCACGCGCAGCGCGACGCTGTACTCCTCGTCGTACCAGCCCGGCTCGCGGCCCATGTACTCGATCGCGGGCGCGTACTTGTCGAGCAGGCCAGGCAAGCGCGACGGCGGCGGCGCGCCGGGCACCACCTCGGCACGTCCCGAGATCACCACGATGTCGCCGCCGCCGTGCCCGGAGTCGAAGTGAACCGCCACCTTGTCGTTGGCGGCGATGTGCCGCTGCTTGGCGCCGCTTGTCAGGCTGTAGACGTGGATCGCCGAACCGTCCCACACGAACCAGACCGGCCGGGGCGCGGGCCACCCGGACGGCGTGACCGTGGTGAGCCAGGCGATCTGGTCGCCGATGAGGTGGCGTTCGATCTGCTCGGTTAGCTCGAATCCCATGTGCACCATCATCGCGCCGCGCGGTAATCGCCGCGAGCCCGGGAGCCGCCACCGGCCGTTCGGTATCAAGACCGCCGCTAAGCCCGTGCCGGAGAGCGGCCGGACTGGGGCGCGGCCCTCACGACCCCGGCAGCGCGTTGGCCCGCACCACGCCCGCGTAGAACTCGCCGCTGCGCTTGAGGATGCGCCGCTGGGTGCCGAAGTCCACGTACGCCAGCCCGAACCGCTTCGCGTACCCCTCGGCCCACTCGAAGTTGTCGAGCAGGGACCAGGCGAAATAGCCGCGCACGTCCGTCCCCTCGGCGATCGCCTGGTGCACCGCCGTCAGGTGGTCGCGCAGGTATTCCAGGCGCTCGTAGTCCTCGACGGTGCCGTCCTGCGTCACGTAGTCGTACCATGACGACCCGTTCTCCGTGACGTACAGCGCGAGCCCGGCTGCCTCGTCCCGCAGCCGCACAAGCAGCTCGCGGAAGGCGCCGGCGTCGACCAGCCAGTTCATCGCGGTCACCGGCATGCCCTCAGGCTGGACGAGGACCTCGTGCGGGCCGATGAGCTCCTCGCCGCGCCGCGGCTCGCCGTCCTGGCGGATTCCGGCGTACAGCGGCGCGTAGAAGTTGACGCCGAGGAAGTCCACCGGCTCGGTGATCACGCCGAAGTCGCCGGCGTGCACCAGGCCCTCCACCTTGGCGGGGGAGTAGTCGGCGGTCAGCCGCTCCGGGTAGGCGCCGCGCAGCAGCGGGCCGAGGTAGGCGCCGTTGTGCCGTGCGTCGAGTTCCTCGGCAAGGTCGGCGGCCGCGTCCGAGACAGGCCGGAAGATCGCGAGGTTGAGCGTGATGCCCGCCTGCGCGGGAGACGGGCTCGCGGCGCGCAGCGCGGCTACGGAGCGGCCGTGCGCGAGCAGCAGGTGGTGGTTCGCCGCGACCGCCTGCGCGGGATCGGCGATGCCGGGCGCGTGCCTGCCGTCACGGTAGCCGACGGTGGCGACGACCCACGGCTCGTTCAGCGTGACCCAGCGGTGCACCCGGTCGCCGAGCGCCCCGGCGGCGATCGCGGCGTAGTCGGCGAACAGGTCGGCGATGTCCCGCGTCGCCCAGCCGCCCTTGTCCTGCAGTGCCTGCGGCAGGTCCCAGTGGTACAGCGTCACCACGGGAGTGATCCCCTTCTCGAGCAGCAGGTCGACGAGCCGGCGGTAGTAGTCGAGCCCCGCCTGGTTGGCCTGGCCGCGCCCGTCGGGCTGGATGCGCGGCCAGGACAGGCTGAACCGGTAGGCGCCGACGCCGAGCCGCTGCAGCAGCCCGACGTCTTCGGGGTAGCGGTGATAGCTGTCACAGGCCACGTCGCCCGTGTCGCCGTGCCATGTCTTTCCCGGGATGTGGCTGAACGTGTCCCAGATGGACGGGCCCTTCCCGTCAGCCTGCGGCGCTCCCTCGATCTGGTAGGCGGCCGTTGCCGCTCCCCAGAGGAACCCATCGGGGAAACGAAGCTGGTCGTCGGTGCTCATTCGGTGCTACCTTCCTGCGTCCTTGTCGGCGATCGGTACCGCATGCGTGTCCCGTTCCGCCCGGCGCCACGGCCCGGGACCAGGTGCGGGATCAGGTCCGGGACGTGTCCGGGATCAGGTCCGGGATCAGGTTCCGGACCGGCCCGGAACGGGCCAGGCACGAGGCTAAACCGTTTTAGTACATCATGCCTCCCGGCTATCCTGTGCAGGGTGATCGAGATTCGCCATGGCTTGGCGGCGGATTCGCCGGCGATCGCCCGGGTGCGCCGGGACAGCTGGCACGCGGCCTACGAGGGAATCATCCCGGCCCCGATCATCGACCGCGCGACCGCGACCGGCGCCGCCGCGGCCGACCCCCCGCCCTACCGCCGCACACTGGTGGCTGAGGCGGGCGAGCATCCCGCCGTGATCGGTTACGCCTCCTTTGGTCCCGAACGAGCCGGCCCCGGCGCGGCGGTCGGCCCGCACCCCCTCACCCAGGCCGGCCCGCACCCCCTCACCCAGGCCGGCCGGGCCGGCCTGGTAGGGGAGTTGTACGCGCTGTACGTTACGCCGGACTGGTGGTCGGCCGGCGCGGGCAGGGCGCTGATGGGCCGGGTTCTCGCGTCGCTGGAGACCGACGGCTGCCGGCGGGCGGTGCTCTGGGTGCTCGCGGACAACGCCCGGGCGCGGCGGTTCTACGAGCGGGCGGGGTTCGCCCCCGACGGCGGCACCAACATCCTCACTGGCCTCGGCGGTGTCACAGAAGTCCGCTATTCACGCTCTCTGTGAGCCGGGCGCCCCTAGGTTTCTGGGCCATCTGCGCTTTTGGCCCGATCTGTTCGGGCCAAAAGCGCAGATGCCCCAACGAGGCTGTCAGCCCGCGCCCTCGCGTCGCCCGTACGCCCCCGATAAGGCGAAGTCCTGGTGCACATGGGGCGCGATACCCGCTTGTCCGGGCGGCTTCTGCCGCCCGGACAAGACAGTGGATCGTTTGTGACCCTATGCGGTGACAAACGATCCACTATCACGCTGAACGAGTCATGCCAGGCGGTCACCCGGCAGGCCCGCCGTTCCGCCGCTCCGCCGTTCCGCGACGCGAGCGCACCATCGTTCCGCGCCCTGCGCCATGAGCGAGCGCCAGCGACCGACGAAAACTGGCGCGCGCCGGACGCCTTCCCGGCAGTCAGGTCAGCATCTTCTGTATCGCCTGTCGCGTGACTCCTAGCTCGCGGGCGATGTCTGCCTGCGAAAAACCGTCGTCGACGAGCGTGCGGAGCAGGTCGCGGCGTACGGCGTGCAATTCCTGCGCGCGGCGGACGTGCTCGAGCGCTTCCGCGCGGACCTCCCTGATGCGCTGGAAGGTCTCCTGGTAAGCCTGTGGGTCGGGGTTCTTAGCCATGCGCTCATTATGACAACCCTCTGTTGTCAATGTCAACCCTGGGTTGTCTGCAAGGCTTTACCGCGATGACCGCCAGCGAGCAGGCCGGACTCACTCCATCGCAACGGGACTGGCTCCGCGTCCACGCCTACCTGAACGCCAGCCGCCACGAGCTGGCGCTGCGCGCCGCACGGGAATATCCAGCCGACGCGCGGGTGGCCGGGACGCCGCTGCTCGCGGCCCCCGCGTGGCGGCCGGCGGCGCCCATCCCGCTCGCCGACATCCGCCTCGAGTTCCGCCCCCGGCCGGACGGCCCGGGCTGCCCCGGCGGCCCCGGCAGGCCGGAAGGCCCCGGCGGCCCCCAAGGCACAGGCAGCCCCGGCGGCCTCCAAGCCACAGGCGCGCCCGGCGCCGCGGAACTGGCACCCTACCTCTTGCCGGAACGCCCCGACGGCACGCGGTACCGGCGGCACACCGACGTGGTCGCCGACCTCGCGCCCCCGGCGATCTTCGAGAACCGCGTCACGTACCGGCTGATCGACGCCGACCTGGCGGGCGACAAGCCGCGTCTGGCTTTCACCCGCGGCCGCTTCTTCGACGGCGTCGACGTTGGCGGCGCGGTCGCGCACGAATACGCCGCCGCGGCGCTGTCCGGCGCCGCGCTTGCCGTCGAACCGCGAGAGCACCGGCTGCGCGCCGCGATCGGCGACCCGTGCGACCTGCGCGCCCGCCCGGCCGCCATGGCCATCAGCACGCTGACGCTGCGCCACGACCGGGCGGCGGGCACTGCCACCTTCCCTTTGCACTACCGAGACCCAGCCCGGGTCGCGCATGCGGGCGGCCTGGTCCAGGTGATGCCCGTCGGCATCTTCCAGCCGTCGGGCGAGGCGGCGTGGAACGAGGCGAACGACTTCGACCTATGGCGCTGCATGCTCCGCGAGTTCGCCGAGGAACTGCTCGGCGCTGACGAAGACCACGGCAGTGAGGCCGCGCCGATCGACTATGACCGCTGGCCGTTCGCCCGGCGCATGAGCGCCGAGCGCGGCGCCGGCCGGATCCGGCTGTACTGCCTCGGGCTCGGTACCGATCCGCTCACGTTCTCGGTGGACCTGCTCACCGTCGCGGTCATGGACGCCCCCGCCTACGACGACCTGTTCGGCGGGCTCGTCCGCGCCAACGCGGAAGGGGCGGTGCTTCCGCCTCGCCCCTTCGACACGCCGACGGTCGCTGAGCTGACCGCCCGCCGCCCGGTGCAGGCCGCGGGTGCCGCGCTCCTCGAGCTTGCCGTCGCCCACCGGCAGGTCCTTCTCGGCACGTTGGCAGCCGGCTGACCAGGACGCTCGCTACCAGCTGCGCTCGCGCCACTCGCCGAGGTGCGGACGCTCGGCGCCCAGCGTGGTGTCCTTGCCGTGCCCTGGGTGCACCCAGGTCGAGTCGGGCAGCCGGCCGAATATCTTGGCCACCACGCCCTCGTACAGGGACGCGAACCGCTCCGGGTCCTTCTGGGTGTTGCCGACCCCGCCGGGGAACAGGCCGTGACCCGTGTGCTTGTTGGCCTTTGACGATGCGCGGTGACGTCGCCGCCATCGATGATGTCGGCGCTGAACAGCGCAGACGGCCCGGGTAGCCGGGTCCATTTCTGGGATCTGCTCTCGCGCTTACGCGGCTAGGCGCAGGTCGGGGAACCGCTGCTCCCAACTCTGCCGGACGCCTCGCGGGAGGAAGAGGAGGGTCCATACCTGGCGGAGGACGGAGTCGTTCAGGTATGAGCGCAGGTCGTCGGCCCGCGTGGCCTCCCTGATCACTCGCTCGTACATCAGGTTCCGCTCGGCCGGCTCCTCAAGGTGGAACACCATGCGATCCGACCAGTCGAGCCGCAGCGGCAGCTGACCGACACCAGTCACCGGCCGTCCAGTTCGCCCAGCGTGTCGGGCAGCAGGTACGGGCGGTTCTCCGCGTAGGTGCGACCGGCCATGGCACTAGCGTAGCGCGCCGGAGTTCATAGCCGCCCGGTCCGTCAACTGACCAGGCCCCATCTCGTATTGCCGGGCGCCTCCGAGCGGCCTGCTGTACGTATTCGCAGGGCCTCGCCCCACAGCGAGCCCGTGCCGCGTTCGCCGAGGCATGGCCCGAGGAGGTAATCGTCCAACGGGCTGTTGGACAGATCCCATGGGGACATAACAGCGTGCGACCAAGGTCAAGGACGACGACGTTCGGCTGAGGTACTTCGAACGGGTCACCCGGTTCCCCAGCAGCTCGGCTACCTGCTCGAAGCCGGGCGGCCTGTCCGACTCGGCGTGAACCGGCAGCATGAGCGAGATGACGCCGTCCTGTGCCGCCGATAGGCGGCGAGCAGTCGGCCCGGAACTAGGCGGCCGTGACGCCCGGTGATGAGGCTTTACCAACCCCGGGCGCGCCATTCCTCTAGGTGCGGGCGCTCCGCGCCTAGGGTGGTGTCGTTGCCGTGCCCGGGGTAAATCCAGGTCGAGTCGGGCAGGCGGTCGAATATCTTTGCCTGGAGGCCGCCGAAGAGGGAGCTGAAGTCCTCCGGGTTTGCTGTCCGCCCAGGACCGCCGGGGAACAGGCAGTCCCCGGTGAACAGGTGCGGCTCGGGCGCGGCGGTGTAGCACAGCGCGATGCTGCCCGGCGTGTGGCCGACCAGGTGGATCACTGACAGCGACGCGTCGCCGAACCGGATCGTGTCCCCCCCGTCGACGAGCTCGTCGGTCGCCACCGGGATCCCCGGCGCGTCCGCCGGATGCGCCACGGTGACCGCCCCGGTCGCGGCCCGCACTCGCTCGAGCGCCTGCCAGTGGTCGGGATGCTGGTGCGTGGTCACGATCCGCTCGACCGGCACGTCGCCGATCATCTCGAGCAGCCGCTCTGGCTCGGTCGCCGCGTCGACGAGCAGCCCGGCGCCGGTGCTCGCACAGCGCAGCAGGTAGGAGTTGTTCTCGTACGGCCCGACGGCGATCTTGGTCACGGTCACGCCGCTGATCTCCCGCGTGTCTGACGGCCCGCCGACACGCACGTCTCCGGTGTAGGTCACCAGAAGAACCTATACCGAACGATCGGTGGCGCCTGCCCCGGCAGCCGCCTCCCGCCGCCGGATCGCGGGCCCGAGCGCGAGCTGCCATGTCGCCGCGACGGCACAGGCGCCGGCGCAGTGGTGGCCAGCGCGGCCAGCCCGTACCCCAGGCCGATGAGCCCGACGATCACCGAGGCGGCGGCAAGCGGGCCGAGACCCCGGGCGTAGCCGAGCCCGAGTAGCGGACGCCTGCCCCGCCAGGACGACCACGGTGGACGGATTGCGCCTCAGCGTCGTGATGTTCGCCGTGATGGCAGCTACGGCGGATTTGTCAATAGCTGGCCAGGAAGGACTGCGTTTCTGGACCGGCGAACTGCGAGCCGTAGCCGGCATCGACGACCAGGCAGCCGATCGCGACGTCCTTCACCGGGTCGAAGGCGATGAACCAGCTGTTCGGCTGCTGCTGGCCCACGATGTCGGCCGTCCCGGTCTTGGCGTACACGTTGGGGCCCAGCCCGATCCCCGCCGCCGTTCCGCTGGTGACCACGGCCCGCATCATCTGCTTCAGGTAGGCGTCGGTGGTGGCGGGAAGCGGGGTGGCGGTCACCCCCTTAGTTCCGGGCACCAGGATCGGCTGCCTGAACGTCCCGGCGTCCACGGTGGCCGCTATCGAGGCCATCGCCAGCGGGGAGGCCAGCAGCTTTCCCTCTCCGAACGCCTCCTCGGCCAGTTCGGAGCCGCTGGCGTTCGGCGGGGCGGTGAAATAGGTGGCCGACAGGTCGCCGATGCCGATGTTCCAGTTCTGGTTGAGGCCGTAGTACTGCTTGGCGGTGGCCGCGAGCCGGCCCGTCAGGTGCGGCCACTGCCTGTCGAACGCGTTGTTGCAGGACACGGCGAAGTCCGTGATGAACGGCGTGCCCACCGGCTCGCTCATGCCCGCGTCGTTGTGATAGGTGACGCCCTGCACCGTGTACTGCTTGGGGCAATATACGGAGCTTTGCGGGGTGAGCAGCCCGGCGTTGAACAGCACGGTGGAGGTGATCACCTTCATCGTCGAACCCGGTGCCACCGCGGCGGTGAGCGCGAAGTCGTTGAAGCCGGCGTTGTTGGCGATGGCGAGGATGTGGCCGGTGGACGGCTGGATGACGACCATCGCGCTGCCCTTGTGCATGGCGACCGCGGCGCGGGCGGCGTTCTCGGCCGGCTGGTAGATCGTCGTGGTCAGGCTCTGCACGTTCACCGGCGCGGTGATCACCGCCTGGCTGTTGGCCACCGGCTGGCCCGCCGCGGTCTCGATCTGGACGTACAGGCCCGGGGTGCCCTGCCCGGGCGGAGCCGCCTGCTGCATCAGGCCCGCGATGTGCGTGAGCCCTGCGTCGCCGTAGGTGGTCAGGGCGTTCCCGTTGGCGTCGGTGACCGAGAGGACCTGGGGAGGCACCGAGACCGCCGCCAGATGCGTGGACGCGGTGAGGTTCGGCGCGACGACATCGGGTTTCCAGGCGATGTACCACACCTGCGACTTCGGCTGCTGGTAGGCGACAAGCGCTGAGTTGTAGCTCCAGGTGCCGCGCAGCACGGTGGCGGCGTACGGCGCGGAGACCATGGCGCTGACCGCGAACTTCACCGACTCCTTCGGCGCGGCCGTGCTTGACGTGACCGGGGTGACGGTGCTCACGGAACCGGACAGCTTCTTGATGTTGAGGTACTTCTGGTACGCGGTGAGCGCGGCCTGGGCGGCGGCCGGGCTATTGGTGTACCCGGCGGCCTGCGCGAGGTCACCCTTCTGCCACGCGTGCAGGAACGCGGCGGTGATCTGCCCGGCGTCCTGCCCAGGCGTGGTACCCGTCGGCACGAACCCGGTGGTGTTCGCCCGCTGGCCGTTGCCGCCGTGCCCGGCCACGATGAACACGGCGATGCCCACCACGACGGCGAGCACCCCGGAGGTAACCCCGATGAGCGCATGCCGCCGTTTCCCGCGCCGGCCGCGCCTGGACGTCCTGTCCGTGGCCGCGCCGCGCCCGGCCGGCTGGCCGTACACAGGCGACACGCTGTAGATAGGCGACCGCGCGTAGTTCGACTGCTGCCCGTACCCCTGCTGGCCGTAGCCGTCCTGCTGGCCGTGCCAAGGCTGCCCGCCCTGCCCCTGCTGGCCGTAGCCGGGCTGCTGCCCGTAGCCGGGCTGCTGCCCGTAGCCGTCCTGCTGGCCGTGCCAAGGCTGCGCGCCCTGCCCTTGCTGGCCGTAGCCGTCTTGCTGGCCGTAGCCGGGCTGCTGGCCGTAGCCGGGCCGCTGCCCGCGCGCCTGCTCGCCGGAGGCGGGCTGGCCCTGATCAGCAGGCGGCTGCTGAGATGCCGAGTCCTCGAATGGGTACCACGGGCCTGACGACCCCGCGCGGTCCGGATCGCTATTCACTTTTACGAACGTACCCCCTGCGGGGCCATTTGGTGGTAATTAGTCCGGCTACCGGTATGACTCCCGGGCGTCAGGCGTGTGCCGTAGGCTGGAACAGGTGGCTGGCCCAATGGGGGAGCAGCCTGGCAACCGGGCATAAGGGCGGCTCGCGCAGCGCTGTCGGTGTAGGACGCCTCCGGTGGGCGCCGACTCGGAGCCAGCCCCAATCCGGCTGTCCGGCCTCACCCGCCCCCGGAATGTCAGACCCCCTCGCTACCATGGCGGGCGTTGAGTCGACCCACCATCGTTGAAGACGAGAGAAGAGCGCGCAGTGGCTGACCGGCTTGTCGTTCGCGGCGCACGCGAGCACAACCTCAAGGACGTCTCCATCGACCTGCCGCGCGACGCCATGATCGTGTTCACCGGGCTGTCCGGCTCAGGGAAGTCCAGCCTGGCCTTCGACACGATCTTCGCCGAAGGCCAGCGGCGGTACGTGGAAAGCCTGTCCGCCTACGCGCGGCAGTTCCTCGGGCAGATGGACAAGCCCGACGTGGACTTCATCGACGGGCTGTCGCCCGCCGTCTCCATCGATCAGAAGGCGGCGAGCCGCAACCCCAGGTCGACCGTCGGCACGATCACGGAGGTCTACGACTACCTGCGGCTGCTGTACGCGCGAATCGGCAAGCCGCACTGCCCGCTGTGCGGCCGCCCGATCGCGCGGCAGAGCCCGCAGCAGATCGTGGACCGGGTACTCGAGCTGCAGGAGGGCACCAGGTTCCAGGTGCTGGCCCCTGTGGTCAGGGGCCGCAAGGGCGAGTACGGCGAATTGCTCAAGGAACTGCAGGCCAAGGGCTACTCGCGGGCCAGGGTCGACGGAACGGTCGTCCGCCTGGACGAGGCGACGACAAGCGCGCTGCCGACGCTGAAAAAGTACGAGAAGCACGACATCGAGGTGATCATCGACCGCCTCGCCGTCAAGGACACCGCCAGGCGGCGGCTGACCGACTCCGTCGAGACCGCGCTGAACCTGTCCGGCGGCGTGGTCATACTCGACTTCGTCGACCTGTCTGACATCGACCCGCACCGTGAGCGGATGTACTCCGAGCACCTCGCGTGCCTGTACGACGACCTGTCCTTCGACGAGCTTGAGCCGCGGAGCTTCTCGTTCAACTCGCCGTGGGGCGCCTGCCCGGACTGCACGGGCCTCGGCACCCGGATGGAGGTCGACCCGGAGCTGATCGTCCCCGATCCGTCCAGGTCCCTGCGCGACGGCGCGATCTCCCCCTGGGCGGGCGGCACCGTCAGCGACTACTTCGACAGGCTCATCGAGGCCCTGGCGGAGACCATCGGCTTCCGGACGGACACCCCATGGGACAAGCTCCCGGCCAAGGCCAGGACGGCCCTGCTCAAGGGCTACGACACCCAGGTGCACGTCAGGTACAAGAACCGGTACGGCAGGGAGCGCTCGTACTACACGAACTTCGAGGGCGCGATCAGCTACGTCGAGCGGCGGCACGGCGAGGCGGAGAGCGACTCGAGCAGGGAGAAGTTCGCCGGCTACATGCGCGAGGTGCCGTGCCCGTCGTGTAACGCCG
This sequence comes from Actinomycetota bacterium, assembly GCA_027314595.1. Classification (GTDB taxonomy): domain Bacteria; phylum Actinomycetota; class Actinomycetes; order Streptosporangiales; family Streptosporangiaceae; genus Trebonia. The sequence goes on from DAHVAN010000426.1 coordinate 18,595, forward strand.
CGCGGCTCAAACCGGTGAGCCTCGCCGTGACCATGGACGACAAGTCGATCGCGGAGCTGTGCGCGCTGCCCATCGGCGATCTGGCCAAGCTGCTGCTCACCGTGGACCTGTCCGAGCGGGACATGCAGATCGCCAGGCTCATACTCAAGGAGGTCAACGCGCGGCTCGGCTTCCTGCTCGACGTCGGCCTCGACTACCTCACCCTCGACCGGGCCTCCGCCACCCTCGCCGGGGGAGAGGCGCAGCGAATACGCCTGGCGACCCAGATCGGGTCGGGCCTGGTCGGGGTGCTCTACGTGCTCGACGAGCCGTCCATCGGGCTGCACCAGCGGGACAACCACCGGCTGCTCGAGACATTGCTCCGGCTAAGAGACCTCGGCAACACCCTCATCGTCGTCGAGCACGACGAGGACACCATCCGCGCCGCGGACTGGGTGGTCGACATCGGCCCCGGCGCCGGCGAGCACGGCGGCCACGTGGTCGTGTCCGGCACGGTCGGGGAACTGCTCGCCAGCGAGGCGTCGATGACCGGCGCCTACCTGTCGGGGCGCAAGAAGATCCCGGTTCCCGCCACGCGGCGCAAGCCGGAGAAGGCCCGCGAGCTGGTCGTCAAGGGCGCCGCCGAGCACAACCTGAAGAACATCGACGTGGCGTTCCCGCTCGGCTGCCTGGTCGCGATCACCGGCGTGTCGGGTTCGGGCAAGTCGACGCTGGTCAACGACATCCTTTACCGGGCCCTGGCCAAGGAGCTGCACGGCGCGCGCACCGTCGCGGGCAAGCACGTCCGGGTGACCGGCATGCAGCACCTGGACAAGGTGGTGCACGTCGACCAGGGACCGATCGGCCGGACCCCGCGCTCCAACCCCGCCACCTACACGGGCGTGTTCGACCACGTCAGGCGGCTGTTCGCCGCCACCACCGAGGCGAAGGTCCGCGGCTACCAGCCCGGCCGGTTCTCCTTCAACGTGAAGGGCGGCCGCTGCGAGGCCTGCTCGGGCGACGGCACGATCAAGATCGAGATGCAGTTCCTGCCCGACGTGTACGTGCCGTGCGAGGTCTGCCACGGCGCCAGGTACAACACCGACACCCTGCAGGTGCACTACAAGGGCAAGTCGATCGCCGAGGTGCTCGACATGCCGATCGAGGAGGCCGAAGCGTTCTTCGAGCCGGTGCCGGCCATCCACAGGCACCTGAAGACGCTGGCCGACGTCGGCCTCGGCTACGTGCGGCTCGGCCAGCCCGCGACCACGCTGTCCGGCGGTGAGGCGCAGCGCGTCAAGCTCGCCTCCGAACTGCAGCGCAGGTCCACGGGCCGGACCATCTACGTGCTCGACGAGCCGACCACGGGCCTGCATTTCGAGGACATCCGCAAGCTGCTCGGCGTGCTCACCAAGCTGGTCCAGACCGGCAACACGGTGCTGGTGATCGAGCATAATCTCGACGTGATCAAGTCGGCGGACTGGCTGATCGACATGGGCCCAGAGGGCGGCTCGGGCGGCGGCACGGTCATCGCCACCGGCACCCCGGAGGAGGTGGCCGCTGACGAGAAGAGTTACACCGGCCAGTTCCTCAAGACCCTTCTTTACTCCTAACGAACCGTGCCGTCTGCCGCCCGCCCCGCGTCTGCCTAGGCGCGCGCCGCCTTCGCGGCCATCGCGGAGCTGACCGCCGTGGCAGTCTCGGACAGCGAGGCAGCCAAGGTCCGCAGCTGCGCGAGGTCGTCCTCGTCGGGGGTGGCGTTCCCGTCTTCGGCCAGGTTCTGGGCTTGCCTTGCCGAGTTGAGGGCTTCGTGCAGGGCGCGGTGCACACCCAGGGTCGTCTCGTCGCTGCTGCTCATGTCGCTCCTCCGCGATGCCGGCGGCTGATCGCCGCGCACGTCCTACGATCACTGACGGTCAGCATACGCAAGCCAGACGCGGCGGCCCGGGCCGGCCTGTTTGGAGGTCGGTGGCCCGCAGTTCTGACAAGTCGGACCGGGGGCCCTCCCGCTGCCCGCCGCGTGAGCAGGCTGTACGGTGCACGACGTGGAGATCATGACCGGCGCCGGACCCGCGCGCGCCGAGGTAGCGCGGCCGGCGGGCGAGCCGCGCTTCCTTGCCGTCCTGACTCATGGCGCCGGCGGCACACCGGACACGCCCGACGTGCTCGCCGCGCGGGACGCCGCCCTGGCGCTCGGCGCGGTGACGGCGCTCGTCACCCAGCCGTACCGGGTCAGGGGCGCCCGCGCGCCGGGGTCCGCGGTCAGGCAGGACGCGGCGTGGGCGGAGATCGTCAGCGCCCTGAATCCCGCCGGGCTCCCGCTCGTCCAGGGCGGACGGAGCAACGGGGCGCGGGTCGCGTGCCGGACGGCGCGACAGGTGAACGCCACGGGCGTGATCGCGCTCGCGTTCCCGCTGCACCCGCCGGGACGCCGGGGACAGCCGGGCATGTCACGGGACGGCGAACTACGCGAGGCCGGGACGAGCGTGCTGGTGGTCAACGGTGACCGGGATCCGTTCGGTGTCCCCGAACCGGACGACGCCACCCGCGTCGTCGTGCTCCCCGGGGAAACTCATGCCCTCTCGAAGAAGCCCGCGGCGATCGGCGAAGCCGTCACCGCCTGGCTGGGCACGCTCCCGGGCGTTGGTCAGGCAGCAGGTACCTGATGAATGTGATCGGTCGGCCGGTGCGGCGCGATGGCCCCCCCGTCCGGTAGTAGCTCACCAGTGTCTTCGAAGATAACGACGCCATTGCAGAGCAGGCTCCAGCCCTGCTCCGGGTGGGCAGCGATGGTGTGAGCCGCCTCGCGGTCCGGTGCTGACGCATCCGGGCAAGGCGGCGTGTGCGGGCACATTGTCAGTGCCTCCTGGGCTCCCTCAGCAGACCACGGTCAACCGCCGATTGGTATATACCCTTGCCAACTGGCCTAGACCACTTACCACAACTTTGCCCCGGCTCGCGGCCAAGCGCAAGCGACTTGCCGAGGCCTTAACCGAGTTTTTCCGAATAGTGATACGCGCAGGCCAGGGCCGTGGTTCACACGGCCAGGTCCCGCTCGCCCGCGCGGCGGCGGCAAGGATCTCGCGGTACCCGACGGGCACGGCGAGATCCTTGCCGCCGCGTGAAAACTGCGCCAATACTACCGAACGAACCGCAGTCCTTCCGCCACGTCACCGTCCGCCCGCGGGCGTCCCGTCCCGCCGGCGTCGGCCACGTCACCGTCCGCCCGCCGGGGTCCCGTCCCGCCGGCGTCCGCGACCGGATGGCAGGGCTGGGCGGTGCATCCGATTCGGCCGAGAATGGTTGCACCTGGCGGTTCACCGGTCTACGGAAGCGAGCGGAGGTACGGGCCCGCGGCCACGAACGCCGGCGGTGAGGCGAACCGCCTCGCCGGCCGTTGCTACTTACTCTGCAGGCGAGGCTTTCAGGGAGGTTATAGGTGAACGATCCGCACCGGGACTCCGGCGCAGCGACCTTCACAGCCAGTCGCGGTCCGGCCGGCGACGATGTCGCGTTGCTGCGCAGGATCGGTCAGGGCGACGAGAACGCGATGGCCGCGTTCTACCGCGAGCACGGCCGGGTCGTGCTCGCGCAGGTTCTGCTGGTAACCGGCGACCGCGTGGTCGCGGAGGAGATCGTGCAGGACACGATGCTCGCCGTCTGGCGCGCAGCGGACTCCTTCCGTGGCGAGTCGTCGGTGCGGTCGTGGGTGATCGCGATCGCCCGGCGGCAGACCCGGGACCGGCTGCGCAGCCGTCGGCTGCGGGTGGTCGATGACGCCTTCCTGGCCGATCGGCCCAGTTCCGGCCCGGGACCGGAGGTCATGGCCCTGGACCGCGCGGAACTGGCCGAGGTGAAGGATGCGATCCGGGAGCTCGCACCATCCCACCGCGAGGTACTTGGTCTTGTCTTCGGGTCCGGGCTCAGCCTCCCTGAGGTCGCCGGCGTGCTGGAAATCCCGGTCGGCACCGTGAAGAGCCGCCTCACCGCGGCGCGCACCGCGCTCAGCCGGATACTTAACGAGAAGGGCCAGAACCGATGAACGCAGACCCTCCTGACACCCGTTCCCCTCACCTGGACCTCGAGGACCTGATCGCCGGGATGGCCGGCCAGGCGACAGAGTCCCGGGTCCGCAGGCACCTCGCAGGCTGCGAGGACTGCCGAGCCGAGGCGAACCGCTGGAACCTCGTCGCCGACGGGGTCCGCGGCCTGGCGGCCGACATGCCGCAGACGCAACGGCGCGCCCCGGGCGCCCCCGGTACCCGGACGCGGCACGCGGGCCTGCGGGCACCCGCGGGCCCCAGGCGGCGCCCCATGATGGCCGCCAGCGCGGCGGCCGTGCTCGTACTCGCCGGCGGGGCCGCCTACTGGGCGACCGCCGCTTCCGCCGGACACACCCCAGGGACAGTCCTGACCGCGGTCGGCGGGTGCGCCGGGGTCGAGCAGGCCAGCGGGACGCTCGAGCGGGTCAGCGGCAGCACACTGGTCATCAAGACGGCCAGCGGTCAGCCGGTGACGGTGACCACGAAGGCGTCCACGACGGTGATCCTGGCCGGAGCGCCGCGCAGCGACATCGCGGACGGAGCGCCGGTCACCGTGGGCGGCCCCCGGTCCGGCGGGACGATCGCAGCCAACTTCGTCACGGTCGCGAACCCGGCGAGGACGCACCCGCATGTGCCGCCGGGCTTCGCCGTCGTCCGGGGGACGGTATCGGACGCCAGCGCCGCCGGCTTCACCGTCACCACGTCCGGCGGAACCCGGGTACCGGTGACCACCTCCGGCGGCACGCAGGTCACCGTCGTCGGCGCCAGCGTGGGCGAGCTGCGGGTCGGCGCCGCCGCCAGCGCCGTCGGGTACGCCGGACCGGACAGGGCGTTGTCGGCGCTGGCTGTCGCGCAGTCCCCGCCAGCGGCAAGCGCGCCGTCCCCGCTCATAGGGATCTCCCCGCATGCAAACGTCAGGCTGCGCGTAAGCGGCAGGCTGCATGCGAAGGACTGCTCGCCGGCCTCGCTCGCCGACGCGCTCGCCACGACGCTTGTCTCCGGCGGCTGATCCGCGAACCCCCGATGATGGCTGGCGCCGCGGCCACGCGCGGCGCCAGCCATTCATCGTGAGCCGGGCCAGCCGGGGGCAGGATAAGTCGCGCTGGCGGGAACTGCCGAGCATGATCTCGTCCCAGGACGGGACGGAGGCACGGCGGCCGCGGGGGTTCTTCTTGCCCGGGCGCGGCTGGGCGGCCTGCTCATCCGTCGCCGCGGGCGCTTCCTGGACAAGCGGCGCCGATTCGGCGGCATGCGCCGCGGGAGCGGCGGACACGGCTGCTGCCGGCGCCGCACGTTCGGAGTCATCGAACGCAGTCGCCGCGGCGGGGGACTGGGCCACGGCGGGGTGCGGTGCGGGGGACTGGGGCGCGAGCGGGGCGTGCGGCGTCGCCGCCCGCTCGGCGGCGACAGGGCGCTCCGGCGTGGCCGGCCGCTCGTGGACCGCCGGCCGTTCGTGGATGGCCGGCCGTTCGGCGGCCGCCGGCCGTTCGTGGACCGCCGGCCGTTCGTGGACCGGTGACCGTTCGTGGACGGCCGGCCGTTCGGCGCGGAACCGGGCGCCGCCGGTCATGCCGCCGCCGAGGACCCCGGCGGGTCCGGCGCCTCCGGCCCCGCCCGCCGACACCGCGCCAAGGCGCGGCGCCAGCGGCGTCACCGTCGCCTCGCCGGGCAGGCTCGCGGGAAGCTGCGGCAATTCCGACTCCGGCAGCGACAGGCGCGCGGCGTTGTCGTCGTCCGGCATGACGTGCCTGCGGCGGGGATCGAAGACCCATTCGGCGACATGCAGGCGGCCGCCCGAGGAGAAGGTGAGCTGCACCTGCCAGTTACCGTCGCCGCGCTTCCTGGAATCCCACTGCCCGTCCTCCGGGTCCGAGCCGGCCGCCGACAGGCGGCCGGGGACGATGTCGCCGAGCCGTGGACCGGGGCCTGAATCGCCCTGCCGCCGCACCGAGGCTTGCTGCGCCTGGTCTGCGATGTAGGCACGTTCCGCGAGGACCGGGCCTTCGAACCAGCGCACGCGCTCGACCGCGATGCCTGCCGCGTCGGCGATCTCTTCCGCCGTCTCACCGGCGCGGATCCGTGCCTGGATCTCCTTGGGTCGCAAGGGACTCTCCACTTCGATCTCGTACTGGGCGAGCCGAGAGGCCTGGCCGAGCGCGACCGCGCGCAGCCGCTCGTCGATGGGCAGGGTGAACCGCGCGCTCCGCCCGGGGACGGCGAGGACAGCGTAACTGCCGTCTTCGCTCACCGCGACGAAGCGCAGTTCCTGCATCGCCGTCCCTTCCCGAAACTCTCCGTCAAGAGTCTCCCGGTCATTGCCCGATAAGGAAAGCACCCCGCCCGGCATGTCCGCCGTTCATGGTGTGATTTGCCATGTCCGGCCCGCGCCCGGGGGGCCTGGCGTCGTAACTGAGCGGGCACCGCGGGCGTCTAGGGGCGTCTGCCCGAGTCGGTGCCGGCCGTGGGATCGGCGGTGGACGGCTGCGCGGTGGCGCCCCGCAGGCCGAGCGCGTCCGCGGTCGCCGTCACCTCGTCCGCGGGACCGGCATCGGCGCCAAGCTTGGACGGCCACCAGTTCCACCTGCCGAGCAGCACCGCGGTGCACGGCACGAGCACGGTGCGGACCACGAAGGTGTCCATGATGACCCCGACGGCCAGGCCGACGCCGACGTCGCGGATCTGGCTGCCGCCCGACCCGCGGCTGCCGACGAACGCGAACACGGCGAACGTCCCGGCGAGCACCAGCCCGGCGGAGGTCACCGTGGTGCCGGTCACGCCCACCGCCCGGGACACGGCCTCCCGCAGCGAATACCGGTGCGCCTCCTCCCTGATCCGCGTCATCACCAGGATGTTGTAGTCCTCGCCGAGGGCCAGCAGGAAGATGAACAGCAGGAACGGCAGGATGAACGTGATGCCGCCGGAGTGCCCGAGCTCGATGAACACGATGACGGCCAGGCCCAGGGCCGCGAAGTACGACAGCGCCACCGACGCGATCAGGTACAGCGGCGCGATCAGTGACCGCATGACCAGCGCGAGCAGCACCCCGATGACGATGATCGCGATCGGGATCACGTGCGCCAGGTCGCTGTTGGAGATCGCGCTGATGTCGTAGATCGCGGGCGCCTCTCCGGCGACGCCGTAGTCCGTGGCGCGCAGGACCGGCGCGACGGACGCCGCCTCCGCGCGGATCGCGGGGACCGCGCCGAGCGCCGCCGTGCTTGACGGGTCGCCGGCCGTCAGTGACGTCTCGAACTGGATCGTCTTGCCGTCGGCGGACACGAACTGCGCTGTCGCCCGGTACAGCTGATAGGCCCCGGGCGGGATCCTGGAGGCCAGCGGCCCGGTCAGGGTGGCGGGCAGCGGGCCGGAGCCGAGGGCGGCGTGCAGTTCGGCGTACTGGGCCGGGGTGAACCCGGTGCCGCCGACCGGGTTGAGCGGCCCGGTCACCCCGTTGAACTCCCTGGACGCCTCCAGCCTGGCGGTCGCCGCCGCGATGGCGGGCCCCTCGTCCCAGGCCGGGGCCTGCAGCTTGTAGACCAGGTTGGTCGGGTTGGCGGCCGTGGCCGGGAAGTACCTGGTCAGCAGGGCGGTGCCGGCGGCGGAGTCGGTCCCGGCGGGCGCGGAGATGGCGCCGCCGAACCCGGCGCTCGCGTACGCGCTGACCGCGGCCGACAGGGCGCCGAATATGACCACGCCGGTCGTCAGCGCCACGCCCGGGCGCTTGACCACGTGCCGGGCGATCACGCCCCAGGAGAACCGGTCGCCCAGGCGCCGGCGACCGCTCTTGCGGGCGGACCGGCCCCACCATGCCCACAGCGCGGAGAGCCGGCCGAACAGCGCGTGGTCGGCGGCCCAGTAAAGCGGCCTGAGCGCGAACCGGATGATGAACTGGCCGACGGTGCCCACTGGCGTCTTTTCGGCGATCCAGAATGTCCGGGACGGGAAGAACGCCCAGCGCGCGAAGATCGCCAGCAGCGCCGGCAGCAGCGTCAGCCCCGCCAGCAGCACGACGCCGATGCCGATGGCGAGCGGGATGCCGAGGCTGGAGTAGATCTGGAAGGTGGCGAACAGCAGCGACAGCAGCGCCGCGATCACCGTGAAGGCCGAGTACGAGATGGACTCGCCTACCCTGGTCAGCGCGTTGACCACGGCCTCCCTCGGCATCTCGCCCCGATGGATGTGCTCGCGCACCCGGAACACCAGGAACAGTCCGTAGTCGGTGCCGGCGCCGAGGACGAGCACGATCAGCAGCAGCTGGGAGAGCTGGGAGACCTTGAGCCCGTGGTTGGCGAGCTCGGCGATCAGCGGCCCGGAGATCGATACGGACAGCAGCGCCGGGAGCACCGTGATAAACGGCGCGAACAGCGACCGGAAGATCAGCAGCAGCAGGATGAGGATGAACAAGAACGCGACGGCCTGCACCTGGTTGCCCGTGGTGCCGGACTGCTTCTGCTGGTCGACGTTGATCGCGAGCTGGCCCGCCAGGTGCGCCTGCATGCCAGGCGGCGGCGACGCGCGCGCGATCGCGGTGCGCAGGTTGTCGATGAGGCTGGTGATCGCGTTCGGGTCGCTGGTGCTCACGTCGGAGAGCACCTGCAGTTGCGCGGCCTGCCCGGCGACGCCGTTCGGGCCCGGCACCGGGGACTGGCCGAGCTCGCGTGCCTTCACCACCGTCGGCACCTTGCCCAGGTCGGTCACCAGGGTCGACAGCCACGCCTGGTCGGCGGCGCTGAACGACCCGCTGCCGACCGCGGCGACGACCGGCACCGGCGTGACCGACAGCGAGATCCCCAGCGGCGCGGCGAGGGTCGTCGCCTTCTCGCTCGGGGCGTTCGTGGGCAGGAACGCGCTGTTGTTGCCCTGCGTCACGCTGGCCAGCGACGGCAGCGCCTGCGGTATGGCCGCGAGGGCGGCGATCCAGGCGATCAGCACAACCCAGCGGAAGCGGACGGCGAATGAGCCTATTGCCCTGAATATGTCATCGACGCGCACGCGCCAAGGATAGCGAGCGGGACCAAGACGGCAGGCGGCCGGAGCGGCCGCTCTCAGCTCGCTGTCAGAAAGCCCGCGCAAGCCGGCCGGATCCGCCGGGTTTCGCTGCGCGCACCGCTGCTCAGGCGGCACCATAGGCCGGACAGGAGGCGCGACGATATGCGGCATCTAATCGGTTTCGGCCTAGCTCTCGCGGTGGCAGCCGCGGTGTTTTTTGGCGGTTCTTGGGGCTATCTGCGGCTTTTGCGCGTCCCTGTGGCGAACGGGACGGCCATTACGCTTCCCGCGAACGGCGGTTCGCTGCTGCGCGACGGCAGCGTCCTGTGGTCCTTCGGCGCCCTGGCCGCCGCCGCGCTGCTCGTCGGCGTCTGCGCCGCGCTGCCGGTGATCTCGCCGCTCGCCGCCGGGCTGCCCGGCCTCGCGCTGATCGGCCTCACCGCCTGGTACGGGGCGAACGTGCGGCAGGCGGTGCGCTACATACCGCTGCGGGCCGACGCGTTCGGCGAGGGCTTCGAGGCGATGCTCTTCAACGGCGTCCTCGCCGCCGCCGGGCTCGTGATGGTCGTCCCGCTGTTCATCCCGTCCCGCTGGCGCCACCAGGGCGCCCAGGCCGGCGAGCCGACGCCGGAAGCAGCGCCCGCGACCCCGGCCGCCGCGGGCACACTGCCGTCCTCCGACTGGGCGCAGACCGCGCCGATACCCCAGGCTCCGCCGGGCGACATCTGGGGCTGACGCCACGTGGCGCGTTCCCCGGCCGGGTGGCGGCCGCCAGGGGCTGGCAGCCGCCGGTCACCGGGGCATCAGTGGAACTGCGCGCTCTCCGTCGAGCCCGCGAGCGCCACGGTCTCCGCGTTCGGCGAGACCGCCTGCGTGACCAGGTCGAAGTACCCGGTGCCCGCCTCGCGCTGGTGCCTGGTCGCGGTGTACCCGTGCGCCTCGCTGGCGAACTCCGCCTGCTGCAGGCGCACGTAGGCGGTCATGTCCTCGTGCGCGTAGCCGCGCGCGAGCTCGAACATCGAGTGGTTGAGCACGTGGAAGCCGGCCAGGGTGATGAACTGGAACCGGTACCCCATCGCGGCGAGCTCCTTCTGGAACTTCGCGATCGTCGCCTCGTCAAGCTTCGCCCGCCAGTTGAACGACGGCGAGCAGTTGTAGGCGAGCATCTGGTCCGGGTACACCGCCCTGACCGCCTCGGCGAACTCGCGCGCCTCGTCCAGGTCGGGGGTGGAGGTCTCCATCCACAGCAGCTCGCAGTACGGCGCGTAGCACAGGCCGCGGGCGATGCACGGGGCCATCCCGCTGCGCACCCGGTAGAAGCCCTCCGCGGTCCGCTCGCCGGTGACGAACGGCTTGTCGCGCTCGTCGGTGTCGGTGGTCAGCAGCGTGGCCGCGTGCGCGTCGGTGCGCGCGACCACCAGCGTCGGCACGTTCTCCACGTCGGCGGCCAGCCGCGCGGCGGTCAGCGTCTTGATGTGCTGCCCGGTCGGGATGAGCACCTTGCCGCCGAGGTGACCGCACTTCTTCTCCGACGCGAGCTGGTCCTCATAGTGCACGCCCGCGGCGCCGGCCGCGATCATGGACTTCATCAGTTCGAACGCGTTCAGGACGCCGCCGAAGCCGGCCTCGGCGTCGGCGACGATCGGCGCGAGCCAGTTGGCCCGCGGCGCCGTGCTGTCCGCCGAACGCTCCGACCAGCTGATCTGGTCCGCGCGCAGCAGCGCGTTGTTGATCCGCCGCACCATCTGCGGCACGGAGTTCACCGGGTACAGGGACTGGTCCGGGTATGTCTGCCCGGCGAGGTTCCCGTCCGCCGCGACCTGCCACCCGGACAGGTAGATGGCCTGCAGGCCCGCCTTGACCTGCTGCACGGCCTGGTTGCCGGTGATCGCGCCGAGCGCGCGCACCGCGTCCTCGGTCTGGAGCAGTTCCCACAGCCGGGCCGCGCCGCGCCGGGCGAGCGTGTGCTCCTCGGTCACCGAGCCGCGCAGCCTGATGACGTCCTCGGCGGTGTACGTGCGCTTGATCTGGGCCCAGCGGGGGTCGGTCTCCCACTGCGTGCGCAGGTTGGCCGCCTGCTGGCTGATCGTGTCCATAGTCTGCCGTGCCTTTCAGTCGTCGGCCGCTTCGCCGGGCTGGCCGTGCTTTTAGGGTGCGGGCGCGGCGCCCCGATCCGAAGGGCTAAGCCCCGTAAAAATCTTCATTTCTTTCTGAATAAACACGTGTTACTCTTTTTTTCGATGGAAGAAACGCGGAAATTGGTACAGACCGAAGGTCTAGACCTGGTCACGTTCGGCCAGCGGCTGCGGCACGCGCGCCGCGCCCGCGGCCTGACGCTCGCCGAGCTCGGCGAGCGCGTCGGCCGCACCCCCTCGGTGCTGTCGCTGATCGAGAACGGCCGCCGCGAGCCGCGGCTGTCGCTCGTGGAGCAGCTCGCGACGGCGCTGTCGGTCCCCGTGCCCGACCTGCTGAAGAAGCAGCCGCCGAGCCGCCGCGCGCAGCTGGAGATCGCGCTGGAGCAGGCGCAGCGCGACCCGTCCTACGCCGCGCTCGGCCTGCCGCCGCTGCGGGTGGGCGTCCGGGTCCCGACCGACGTGCTCGAGCACCTGGTCGCCGTCGCGGCCGAACTGCGCGCCCAGCGCTCCAAGCCGACCGCCACGCCCGAGGAGGCGCGGGCCGCGAACGCGGCGCTGCGCTCGGCGATGCGCGAGCGCGACAACTACTTCCCCGAGATAGAGCGCGCCGCCGGCGAGGCGCTGGCCTCAGCCGGGTACTCCGGCGGCGCGCTGTCGCAGGGGATGCTGCTTTCCGTGGTCAGCAAGCATGGGTTCTCGGTCCGGTTCGTGCCCGACCTGCCGCGGTCCGTGCGGTCGCTGACCGACCTGCGCAGCCACCGGATCTACGTCAAGCAGGAGCCGGTCGGCGGCCACTCGCCGCGCGCCGTGATCCTGCAGGCCCTCGGCCACTTCCTGGTCGGCCATGACACCCCGCGCGACTTCGCCGACTTCCTGCGCCAGCGGGTGGAGGCGAACTATTTCGCGGCCGCCATGCTCATACCCGAGCGCGCCGCGACCGCGTTCCTCCGCTCGGCGATGGACCGCCGCGACCTGGCCGTCGAGGACCTGGTGGACCTCTTCTCTGTGTCCTACGAGATGGCCGCGCACCGGGTGACGAACCTGATCACCCACCACCTCGGGGTGCCTTGCCACTTCGTGAAGAACGACGCGAGCGGCATCATCTACAAGGCCTACCAGAACGACGGCGTGGTCTTTCCCGCTGACGTCACCGGCGCGATCGAGGGGCAGCGGATGTGCCGGAAATGGTCCGGCCGGCAGGTGTTCTCCGCCCCCGACCGGTTCTCGCCGCACTGCCAGTACTCCGACACCCCGTCCGGCACCTACTTCTGCGTCGCCCAGGTCGACCCGCGCGCGGACGCCGCCCAGCGGGGCTTCGCGATCACCCTCGGCGTCCCGTTCGAGCACTCCCGCTGGTTCCGCGGCCGGGAGACGACGATCCGGACCCAGTCCCGGTGCCCGGACGGCGAGTGCTGCCAGCGTGCCCCGCTGTCCCTGGCCGAACGCTGGGAGGGGATGGCCTGGCCGTCGGCCCGTGCCCACTCCCACATCCTGTCCGCCCTGCCCGCCGGCTCCTTCCCCGGCGTCGACGACGTGGACACCTACGAATTCCTCGAGCGCCACGCCGCTGACTAGCGCCCGCGAGCCCATCCCCGCCGCCCGGGCCGAAGCGGTTACGGATCTGGGGCACCTGCGCATCTGGCCCGATTGAACCGGGGCACCTGCGCATCTGGCCCGAAACGCGGCACGAGCCAGCGGCACAGGCGGGGCAGACGGCGCAGGCGGGACGCTACCGCGGCGGCGCAGGCGGGGCGGACGGGGGAACGGGGGCAGGCGGGGGAGCGGTGAAGCCGTCCGCGCCCACCGTCACCTCCGCCGTCTGGGCTATGTCGGTCACCGGCCGCACCGCGCCGTCCAGGTCGAGCACCACCGACGCCTGGGTGTACCAGGACGGGATGACCGCGTTGCCCCAGAAGTCGCGCCGCCGCGGGTCGTGCACCGACCAGCGCAGCGCCGGGTGGTCGGGGTCGCCGGTGTAGTAGTCGGAGGTGTAGATCTCCACCCGGTGCCCGTCGGGGTCGCGCAGGTAGACGTAGAACGCGTTCGACACCCCGTGCCTGCCCGGCCCGCGTTCGATGCACGACTGGCGGGACAGCGAGCCGAGTATGTCGCACATCCGCAGCACGCTGTGCGGCTCGTGCGCGAAGAACCCCAGGTGGTGCAGCCGCGGCCCGGCGCCGCCGGTGAACGCGACGTCGTGCACGGTCTGCTTGCGGTACATCCAGGCGGCGTACAGGGTCTGCCCGTCCTCGATCGTCTCCGACAGCCCGAATCCGAGCGAGGAGTAATACGAGTACGCGGCGGGCACGTCGGGCACGCAGATGTTGAAGTGGTCAAGCCGCGCCACCTCGGCGCCGCGCCGCAGGTCGTAGCGCTGCTGCAGGCGCTGCGGATGCGCCGAGGAGGCGAAGAAGTCGATCAGGAAGCCCAGCGGGTCCTCAACCCGCACCACCTCGCCGGTGCCGCGCACCGTGCCCGCGGGCAGCCGCTCGGTCCGGCAGCCAAGCGCCTGGTAAAAGGCCGACGCGCGGGCCAGGTCGTCGCCGGACCGCACCCGGAACCCCAGCGCCCCCGCCGCGGCCTCCGGCCCGGACCGCAGGATCAGGTTGTGGTGCGTGAGCTCGTCGTACCCGCGCAGGTACAAGGACCGCGCGTCCTCGTAGGTCACCACGAACCCGAGCAGGTCCACCCAGAAGTGCCGCGCCGCTGACAGGGACGTGACCACGAGCGAGGCGTACGCGGCCCGCACGATGTCGGGGGGAGTGACCATCTCAGGCTCCAAACCGGGGGACACGCGTGTCCCCCGTAGCCACGTGCACGATACGGGACTGGGTGTAGAAGCCGATGCTGTGCTGCCCGCCCTCGCGGCCGAGCCCGCTCGCCTTGATCCCGCCGAACGGGGTCCGCAGGTCCCGCACGTTATGTGAGTTTACCCAGGTCATGCCCGCCTCGACGGAGGCCGCGACGCGGTGCGCGCGGGCCAGGTCCGACGTCCAGACGTAGGCAGCCAGCCCGTACCTGGTGTCGTTGGCCAGCGAGATCGCCTCCTGCTCGGAGTCGAACGGCGTGACGCACACCACGGGCCCGAAGATCTCCTCTCGGAAGATCCGCATGTCCGGGGTCACGTCCGCGAACACGGTGGCCGCCAGGTAGTTGCCCGAAGCGAGCCCGGGCGGCCGCGACCCGCCCGCGGCAAGCCGCGCGCCCTCCCGGACCCCGAGCCGCACGTACGACATGACCCGCTCGTAGTGCTCGGCGTGCACCAGCGCCCCGATCTCGGTGGCCGGGTCCGACGGCGGGCCCACCCGGATCCGTTCGGCCCGGGAGGCGAGCCGGGACACGAGGCTGTCATACACCGCTCGTTCGGCCAAAATCCTGGAGCCAGCCGTACAGCGCTCGCCGTTGAGCGAGAACACGCCGAACAGCGCGCTGTCCACCGCCAGGTCCAGGTCGGCGTCGCCGAAGATGACGCACGGCGACTTGCCGCCGAGCTCCATCGACAGCCCCTTCAGGTGCGCGGCGGCCGAGGCCATGATCGTCTGCCCGGTCGCCGTCTCGCCGGTGAACGAGATCAGCGGCACGCCGGGGTGCGCGACAAGCGCCGCGCCCGCGGTCTCGCCGAAGCCGTGCACGATGTTGAACACGCCGTCGGGGACGCCCGCCTCGGCCATGATCTCCGGCAGCAGGGCGGCCGAGGCCGGCGTCCACTCGGCCGGCTTGAGCACGACCGCGCACCCCGAGGCCAGGGCCGGGGCGAGCTTCCAGGTCTCCAGCATGAACGGCGTGTTCCACGGCGTGATCAGCCCGGCGACCCCGGCGGGCTTGCGGAGCACGTAGCCGAGCTGGCCGGGGGAGGAGAACGCGTCCTCGTGCTGCGCGACGATCACGTCGGCGAAGAACCGGAAGTTCTCCGCCGCCCGCGCCGCCTGCCCCTTCGCCTGGGTGACCGGCAGCCCGGTGTCGTAGGTCTCGACGGCCGCGATCTGGCCGGCCCGCTCCTGGATCGCGTCGGCGATCTTGCCGAGCACCCGTGCCCGGGCCCGCGCCGCCATCGCGGGCCACGGGCCGGAACCGAACGCGGCGGCCGCCGCCGCGACCGCCCGGTCCACGTCCTGCGGCCCGCCGGCCGCCGCCTGCGTGTAGACCTGGCCGGTCACCGGATCGGTGACGCCGAACGTCGCCCCGTCCGCGCTCGGCACATGCCGGCCGCCGATGTAGTGCAAGATCTTGTCCGGGATCACGGGCTAGGCTCCCTTCCGCATCCCGAACGATGCTTCGGCGTCCGCCACCCGCCGCACCGCTCCCTCCAGGACGCCGGCGCCCTGGCGCAGCAGTTCGAGTACCCGGCGCTGGCCCGGCCCGGTGAGCGGCACGAGCGGCGGCCTGACGAACCCCGATCCGATCAGGCCCGCCCGCGCGAGCACCCACTTGGCCGCCGCGGGGTTGGTCTCGGTGAAGATCACGTCGGTCACCGGGTGCAGCCCGAAGTGCAGGTCCCGTGCCTGGCCGAGCTCGCCCGCCGCCCAGTGCTCGTACATCCGCGCGACCGCCCGCGGCGCCAGGTTCGCGGTCGCGCTGACGAAGCCGGCCCCGCCGAGGGCCAGCAGCGGCAGGCACAGCAGCTCGATCCCGGACCAGACCAGGGTGTCGCGGCCGGCGACGTGCAGCACCCGGGAGAAGTGCTCGAAGTCCCTGGTGGTCTCCTTGACCCCCACGATGTTGTGGTGCGCCCTGCGCAGCCGCGCGACGGTCTCAGGGGCGATGTCCACCGCGGTGCGCGACGGGACGTTGTAGGCGATGACCGGCAGGTCCGGGAACTCGCGCGCCACCGTGTCATACCAGCTGAACAGGCCCTCCTGGGTGGGCCGCGCGTAGTACGGGGTGATGATCAGCACCGCGTCCGCGCCCGCGTCCCGCGCGATCGCGGTCAGCTCGAGCGTCTCGCCCAGCCTGGCCGAACCGGTGCCTGGCACGAACGGCACCCGGTCGCCGATCTCCGCCGCCGCCGCCCTGATCGCGGCCGCGCGCTCCCGGGTGCTCTGCGCGCTCGGCTCGCCGGTGGACCCGCCGAGCGAGATGCCGTGCGTGCCGGATTCGAGCTGCCAGCGGACAAGCGCCCGCAGGCCGTCGGGGTCCGGCTCGCCTCCGGCGGTGAACGGGGAGACCACCGGCGCGATCGAGCCGCGGATCTTAGCCGGGTCGCTACGGAACCTCATGACCGTTTCCCCCCTTGCCCGCCAGCCACGCGAGGTACGCGGGCTGCCACCGCCTGCCGATCGGGTACAGCCCGTCGATCGGCTCGCCCTTGGCCACCTGCTCGCAGATGAACCGTTCCTGCCGCTCCTGCTCCGCGGCCTCAAGCGCCACCTCCGCGGCCAGGTGAGCGGGCACGACGATCACCCCGTCCGCGTCGCCCGCGACGATGTCGCCGGGCTGCACGGTGACGCCCGCGCACGCGATGGCGGTGTTCGTCTCCCACGGCACGTGCCGGCGGCCGAGCGCCGCGGGGTGGGTCGCCGCGTGGTACACGGGGATGGCGAGCTCGCGTAGCGCGGCGGAGTCCCTGATGGCGCCGTCGGTGACGATGCCGGCCGCTCCCTTCACCTGCGCGCGCAGCGCCAGGATGTCGCCCACCGTGCCCGCGGTCGCGTCCCCGCGCGCCTCGATCACCAGGACCTCGCCGCGCCGCAGCTGCTCGACCGCGCGCTTTTGCGCGTTCATGCCGCCGCCGTGCTCGGCGAACAGGTCCTCGCGGAACGGCACGTAGCGCAGCGTCCTGGCGAAGCCGGCCATCTTCGCGGCCGGGCGGGTCGTGTGCAGCCGGTCCAGGGTGACGCAGTTGTACCCGCGCTTGCGCAGCTGCGCGGCGAGCGTGGCCGTCGCGACCGCGGTGACCGCCGCGAGCAGGTCGGCGGGGCAGTCGCCGGGGCCGGGGGCGGCGCGCGTCCCGTACGCGGCCTCACGCTGCGCGTCGTCGGCGTGCGGCATCGCGCCCGGCGGGGTGAGCGGGTAGTCCGCTTCGGCGATCGGGCTGCGCAGCCGGCCGCTGCTCTGCCCGCCCGCGGTCACCTCGACCTCCACCACGTCGCCGGGCCTGACCACCGTGGACCCGGTGGGGGTGCCGGTCAGGATCACGTCGCCGGGCTCGAGCGTGGTGAGCCGCGAGATGTCGGCGACGATGTCGGCGAAGGAGAACAGCAGGTCGTGCCCGCTGACCGCGTCCTGGCACAGCTCGCCGTTCAGCCAGGCGCGCAGCCGGATGTTCTCCGGGTCGACCGTGCGGGCGTCGATCAGGTCCGGTCCCAGGGGCGTGAACCCGTCGATGCCCTTGGACCGGACGTTCGACCCCTTGTCCGCGTACCGCAGGTCGTAGACGCCGAAGTCGTTGGCCGCGGTCACCCATCGGACGTGGTCCCAGGCCTGAGCGGCAGGCACCCGCGTTGCCCGGGCGCCGATGACCAGGGCGACCTCGCCCTCGAACGCCAGCAGCTCGCACCGCGGCGGCCGCCTGACCGGGTCGCCGCCGGCCGCGAGCGTGCTGGGCGGCTTGAGGAAGTACGACGGCCATGACGGGAGGCCGCCGCGCTCCATCGCGCGGCTGCGGTAGCTCACGTGCACGGCGACGATCTTCGACGGAGGCTGCGGGCCGTGGCCCGCCAGCGGTTGTTCTGCCATCGCATCAAGATCGTATATAAGACGCCTCCTGTCTGGCACTCCCCTCCCGGCACAGGCCCGACACGCAGGGGTTGTGTGACGCGGCGGCGGCGGGACGGGTCCTGGTTTCCTTGCCGGCCTCGAGCTGGTGCGCGGCGCCGCCGCCGTCCCGCCCCGCTCGCGATCGACTAGAGTCGCCTCCATGCGTTTTGCCACCATCCGTACCGGCGCCGGGACGACCGCGGCGCGACTGGACGGGGCCAGCCTGATTCCGCTTGGGGCCGCCGACGCGGGCGAGCTGCTTGCCCGCGGCGACGCCTGCTCCGCCCCCGCCCGGCCGGGCGCCGCGCCGGTGCCGGTTGCCGAGGCTGACTTCGCGCCGCTCGTCACCAGCCCTTCCAAGGTCATCTGCGTTGGGCTCAATTACCGGACGCACATCATGGAGACGGGGCGGGAGCTGCCGGAGTATCCGACGCTGTTCGCCAAGTTCGCCGAGACGCTGATGGGGGCGAAGGACGACCTGGAGCTGCCGGCGGTCAGCGAGAAGGTTGACTGGGAGGTCGAGCTCGCGGTGGTGATCGGGTCGCCCGTCTACCGGGGCGACCGGGACTCGGCGCTCGCGGCGATCGGCGGGTACGCGACCAGCAACGACGTGTCGATGCGGGACTGGCAGCGGCGCACCCTGCAATGGCAGGCCGGGAAGATGTTCCGGCACTCGACGCCGGTCGGGCCCTACCTGGTCACGCCCGACGAGGTGGACCACGCTCGCGACCTGGAAATCGGGTGCGAGGTCGACGGCGAGGTCATGCAGCGGGCGCGGACGTCGGACCTGCTGTTCACGCCCGCGGACGTGGTGGCCTATGCCAGCCAGGCGATCACCTTGCGGCCCGGGGACCTGCTCCTGACCGGGACGACCGGCGGTGTGGGGGACGCCCGCAAGCCGCCGGTGTACCTCAAGCCCGGGCAGGTGCTGCGCAGTTACGTCGAGGGGCTCGGGGAGTGCGTGAACCATTGCGTAGCGGAGAAGCCCGCGCGGTAGTGGTATAACCACAACAAAACGGCGTACGCTTTGGTGCTGTGAACAAGCAGGAGCGGACCTATACGATCCTCAGGGACCGGATCCACTCCGGGACGCATCCGCCCCTGGCGAGGCTGAACATCGACGCGCTCGCCCGTGAACTGGGCGTCAGCGCGATCCCGGTGCGCGAGGCGCTGCGCCGCCTCGAGGCAGAGGGCTGGGTGAAGTTCCGCCCCAATACGGGCGCGATCGTGGCGCCGGTGGACGACACCATGTGGGAGCAGGAGATGGCGGCGGTGGCGGTCCTTGAAGGCGCCGCCACCGCGGAGGCCAGCAGGCGCCTGCGCGTGTCGGACGTGATCAGGCTGCGGAAGATGGCCACCGAGATGGACGAGGTCGCCCAGTCCGGTGACATCATGCGGTTCAGCAGGATGAACCGCCGCCTGCACGCCACCATCGTCGCCCGGTGCGCCAACGGCTACCTGCTCGAACTGCTCGAGCAGACCTGCCAGCGCCTGGACCGCGTCCGCTCGACGATGTTCGCCTACGTGCCTGAGCGAGCCAAGGCATCGGCGGTCGAGCACGCCCGCCTCATCGACCTGCTCGAATCGGGCGATACCGAGGCCATCGAGCAATACGCGCGCTGGCACAAGCTGCAGACCGTCGAGGCCTACCGCGCCAACCGCGAGTTCCAGGTCGGCCGGTTATAGGTCGCCTCTTGCACGTGGGCGCGCCTGCCGGTGACCGATGTCGGCCGGATCCGGATCCAGTGCGGGTCGTCCGCGGCGCCGCCCCACGGCTGCAGGGCGAGGTCGTTGAGTTGCCTGACCTCGGCGTCGGACTCGATCTCCTCGGTAAACCCGCTGACCACGACGCTCCAGCCGGAATGGGTCTCGATGTCGTACTCGTCGGCCTCGAAGCCGACGAGGTGCCTGCCGCCCACACTGGACAATTTCGATCCGGTGCTCGTGCGGAAGACCACATCCTGCCCCTGCACCAGGTGGTTCACGGGCAGGATGACAATCTCGCCGTCGGCGAAGAAGCCAACTCGGCCTATCGGGACCGACTCGAGCAGCCGCAAGCAGTCCGCGAACGGCAGTATCTCCAGCCCCGCGTGATCGGTCGGTTGCACCGTCATATCGTCCTCCCCTCGAGGTGGACCCGTTACCTTCACCGTCAGTTCCGGAAGCGACCGCCGCTACGGCCAGAAGTCCCGGGACCAAGGGCGCTGCGTCCCCTGCCAGGGCGCTCATCTGGGTCACCTGACCGGGGCATCTGCGCATCTGGGTCACCTGACCGGGGCATCTGCGCATCTGGCCCGGTAGAACCGGGGCATCTGCGCATCTGGCCCGGAACCCGCCGGGCCGGGCGACGGCGGGCCGGGCGGCCGGGGATGCCAGGTAGAGCACCTGGGCGTAGGGGCCGGACAGCAGCCCGGCGATGATCGTCGTCAGCCGGGCGGCGGGCTTGGGGGTCAGCTCGGCCTCGATCGCCCGGGCCTGCCCGGCGTACGGGC
>DAHVAN010000427.1 GCA_027314595.1 Actinomycetota bacterium
GGAGCGGGCCGTCTGCCGGCTCAATGTGCCATCTCGCGCGATTTGCCCGCGCAGGCGGTGCGGGCTGCCCGCGAAAATGGCCCTTCGCGCCATGTGCCGGCCTGCCCGGCCGGGGCGGTTGCGGGCTAGTCTGAGCTTTAAGCGCCGACGTCGCGAGAAGGAGGCGATCCCGGATGGTGGCTTTGGTCGTTGTCTTGGTGGTCATCCTGGTAATAGCCTGGCTGATCGCCGCGGGGCGGTCGTTCCGGATCGTCCAGCAGTACGAGAAGGGCATCATCGACCGCTGGGGGAAGGTGCTGCCCGAGGTGCGCGGCCCCGGCTTTGCCCGGATGAACCCGGTCAGCGACCGGATGCAGAAGGTCAACATGCAGATCGTCGCCATGGCGGTGCCCGCGCAGGAAGGCATCACCAGGGACAACGTGTCGGTGCGGGTGGACGCGGTGGTGTACTTCCGTGTGGTGGACCCGATCAAGGCCACCATCAACGTGCAGAACTACATGTTCGCGATCTCCCAGCAGGCCCAGACCTCGCTGCGGTCGATCATCGGCCAGTCCGAGATGGACCAGCTGCTCGCCGAGCGCGAGACGGTGAACAGGGAACTTCGGCGGATCATCGACGAGCCGACCGAGGAGCCCTGGGGGATCCGGGTCGAGCGCGTCGAGATCAAGGACGTGTCGCTGCCCGAGGGCATGAAGCGCTCGATGTCGCGGCAGGCCGAGGCCGAACGTGAGCGGCGCGCCCGGATCATCACCGCCGACGGTGAGTACCAGGCGTCCAAGCGGCTGGCGGCCGCGGCCGCGGTGATGGCGAAGGACCCGGCCGCGCTGCAGCTACGGCTGCTGCAGACAGTCGTCGAGGTCGCGGGCGAGAAGAACAGCACGCTCGTCATGCCGGTCCCCGTGGAGCTGCTGCGGTTCTTCGAGAAGATGGCGCCCGCGCCATCGCGGCCCCAGAATGCCGAGCCGGAAGACACTGGCGACGACGAGGTGGCGGCCGCCGAGGCCGCGATAGCGCACGTCAGCGCTCCCGAGCTTGGCGAGGGCAGCGCTCCCGAGCTTGGCGAGGGCAGGGTGCCACCGGTCCCCGAGGTGGAAGCCGCAGGGGACACCGTGGCCGAACTCGCCGCGGGCAACGGGGTGGCCGCGGCTCCCGCGGTTCCCGCCGCCCCCGCGGCGGCTCCCGCGGCGGCGAGCCCGGAAGCCTCCTGACGCCGGCATCAGTCACGATCTTCCGCTGGGCCGCTACCCCGGCTGCCCTGGCGCCCCGCCACACGGCGTGCCCGGCGGGGCGGGGCGCTAGTGTTTGCGCATGCAGAAATGGGAGTACGTGACGGTGCCGCTTCTTGTGCACGCGACGAAGCAGATCCTGGACAATTGGGGCGACGAGGGCTGGGAACTCGTCACGGTGGTGCCCGGTCCCAACCCGGAGCAGCTCATCGCCTACATGAAGCGGGAGAAGTCGTGAGCACGGCGGCAGAGCGCCTCGCGGCTCTGGGGCTGACGCTGCCGCCTGTCGCAACTCCCGTGGCCTCTTACGTCCCGGCCGTCCGTGCCGGGAACTACGTCTACACCTCTGGTCAGCTGCCGCTGGCAGACGGGAAGCTGCAGGCGACGGGCAAGGTGGGCGATTCTGTGAGCCCCGAGGACGCCGCGGGCCTGGCGCGACTGTGCGCGCTCAACGCGCTCGCGGCCGCCGCTGGGGCGGCGGGCGGGCTCGACGCCATCACGAGGGTGGTCAAGGTGACGGGCTTCGTCGCGAGTGCCCCAGGGTTCACCGGACAGGCGCAGGTAATCAACGGGGCGAGCCAGTTCCTCATCGAGGTGCTCGGCGAGGCCGGGCGGCACGCGCGCAGTGCGGTGGGGATGGCAGTTTTGCCCCTCGACGCCCCGGTAGAGGTCGAAATGATGGTAGAAGTCTCAGCAGACGTCTCGCCGATCGCAGAAGACTCACCGGCCGAGCCGGCGTGAGAGTCCAGCTGGACTGGTTCGACGAGCGGCTATCAGAGCGGATCACCGCCATCGCGGCCGGCCGTCTTGCTCCTTCCGTGCCCAGGGACGCGGCGACCGTGATGGTGCTCAGGCCGGCGCAGGGCGAGCCTGCCGGCGGGGTCGAGGTCCTCATGTTGCGGCGGCCCGCGGCGATGGCCTTCGCGCCCGGCGCCTACGTCTTCCCCGGCGGCTCGGTGGACGCGGCAGACGGCGATCCGCTGATCGGCTGGGCCGGCCCCGGCCCGGAAGAATTCGGCCAGTGGATAGGCGCGTCGCCCGGCGAGGCCCGCGCGCTGATCTGCGCGGCGGTGCGTGAGACGTTCGAGGAGTCCGGCGTGCTGCTCGCGGGCCGGCCTGACGGCACGTTCCCCGGGTCCGGTGACGCCTCCCTGGCGGAGGATCGCGCGCAGCTTGCCGCGGGCCGCGTCTCGTTCGCCGAACTTCTCTGCCGGCGCGGCCTCGTCGTCCGCGCCGACCTGCTCACTTGCTGGACGCGGTGGATCACGCCCGAGGCCGAGCCCAGGCGTTTCGACGCGCGCTTTTTCGCCGCCGCCCTCCCGCCCGGGCAGCGAGCCGTCGGTGATCACGCGGAGGCGGAGCAGATCGCGTGGCTGCGGCCCGCGGCCGCGATCGGCGCCGCGAAGTCAGGCGAGATGCTGCTGCTTCCGCCGACGGCAACCACCCTGCGCGAGTTCGCCGCCTGCGGCGACGTCGCCGCGATACTGGCGAGTCGCCGGGCGATGGTGCCGGTCGAGCCGCGGTTCGTGCTCGAGGACGGCGAGACCTGGCTGCTCATCCCCGACGAAGTCGGGTATCCGCTATGAACATCGACGGCTCGGGGACCGAGCGCGCTCGGTGCTTGCTCGCGCCCAACCCATCACCGATGACTCTTGACGGGACCAACACCTGGGTCATCGCCGAGCCTGGCTCCACATCAGCGGTGGTGGTCGATCCTGGTCCGCAGGACGCGGGCCACCTGCTCCGGGTACGCGACGCCGCGTGCGCCGGCGGCCGGCGGGTCGCGCTCGTCGTGCTCACGCACGGGCACCCGGACCACTCGGCGGGCGCCGCCGGGCTGGCCGCCATGACCGGCGCTCCGGTCGTGGCGCTCGACCCCGCGCACCGGCTGGGCAGCGAAGGGCTGGCAGCCGGGGACGTGCTCACCGCCGCGGGCTGCGAGCTGCGCGTGGTGGGAACCCCCGGGCATTCGGCTGACTCCGTGAGCCTGCTGCTCGGCGCGGACCGCGCGCTGCTGACCGGGGACACCGTGCTGGGCCGCGGCACGACGGTGATCGGCCCGGACGGGGCGCTTGGCGACTACCTGCGCACGCTTGACGAGCTGAGATCGCTCGCCGACACCGCGGGGCTGGGTGTCCTGCTGCCCGGACACGGCCCGGTCCTGCCAGATCCGGCGGGCGTCCTCGACTACTACATCGCGCACCGGCGGGAGCGCCTGGACCAGATACGGGCGGCTCTGGCGGCCGGGGCCCGTACCCCGGCCGACATCGTGGACGCCGTGTACGGCGATACCGATCCGGCGGTGCGCAGCGCCGCCGAATGGTCAGTCCGCGCCCAGCTCGACTACCTGAACGGCCTGACGGCCTGAACGGCCTGAACGGCCTGACGGTTACGCGTGACTGGGGCGCCTGCGCATCTGGCCCGGTAGGACCGGGGCAGCTGCGCATCTGGCCCGGAACGCGGCACGAGCCAGTGGTTCGCGCGGGACGCAGGGGGCGCAGGTTAGAGGGGGTCATCGGTAACCACAGCACGTCTGAGGCCGGCCCGTGCGGGCCGGCCTCAGACGTCCGTGCTCAGGCCAGGTCGTACCGGTCGAGGTTCATCACCTTGCACCACGCCGCGACGAAGTCGCTCACGAACTTGCCCTTCGCGTCATCGGTCGCGTAGACCTCCGCGACCGCGCGCAGCTCGGAGTTGGATCCGAAGACCAGGTCGACACGGCTGCCGGTCCACTTGACCTCGCCGGTGGCGGCGTCCCGGCCCTCGAACGCGCTCGCGTCCTCGGACGTTGGGGTCCACGTCGTGCCCATGTCGAGCAGGTTGACGAAGAAGTCGTTGCTCAGCGCCCCCGGCGTGCCGGTGAGGACGCCGAGCTTTGACTTGTCGTAGTTCGCGCCGAGCACGCGCAGCCCGCCGACCAGGACCGTCATCTCCGGGGCGGACAGGGTCAGCAGGTTCGCCTTGTCGACAAGCAGGTACTCGGCCGGCAGCCGGACATCCTTGCCGATGTAGTTGCGGAACCCGTCCGCCTTCGGCTCGAGGTTGGCGAACGATTCGACGTCGGTCTCCTCCTGCGACGCGTCGGTGCGACCCGGAGCGAACGGGACCGACACCGTGAAGCCCGCGTCCGAAGCTGCCTTCTCCACAGCCGCGCCGCCGGCGAGCACAATCAGGTCGGCGAGCGAGATCTTCTTGCCGCCGGCCGCGGACGCGTTGAAGGACGACTGGATCCTCTCCAGGACGCGCAGGACCGACGCCAGGGCGTCCGGGTTGTTGACCTCCCAGCCGTTCTGCGGCTCCAGGCGGACCCGCGCCCCGTTGGCGCCGCCGCGCTTGTCGGTGCCGCGGAACGACGAGGCCGAAGCCCAGGCCGTCGACACGAGCTGCGATACCGACAGCCCCGACGCGAGAACCTGCGCCTTCAGATCCGCGACGTCCGCGGCGTCGACGAGCTCGTGGCGCACCGCCGGCACGGGGTCCTGCCAGATCAGCACCTCGGACGGAACCTCCGGCCCGAGGTAGCGCGCGACCGGGCCCATGTCACGGTGGGTCAGCTTGAACCACGCGCGGGCGAAGGCGTCGGCGAACGCCGCCTGGTCCCCGGCGAACCGCCGGGAGATCGGCTGGTAGACCGGATCGAAGCGCAGCGCCAGGTCGGTCGTCAGCATCCGCGGCTCGCGCGTGCCCGAGCCATCGGCCTCCGGCACCAGGCCGGCGCCGCCGCCGTCCTTGGGGCGCCACTGGTTCGCGCCGGCCGGCGACTTCATCAGCTCCCACTCGTATCCGAACAGGATGTGGAAGAACTCGTTGTCCCAGCGGGTCGGATGATAGGTCCAGGTGACCTCGATCCCGCTGGTGATCGTGTCCTTACCGGCGCCGGTGCCGTACGTCGACTTCCAGCCGAGGCCCATCTGCTCGAGCGGGGCGGCCTCTGGGTTGGGGCCGACCGACTCGGCGGGACCGGCGCCGTGCGTCTTGCCGAACGTGTGACCGCCGGCGATCAGGGCCACCGTCTCCTCGTCGTTCATCGCCATCCGGCGGAACGTCTCGCGGATGTCGCGGGCCGCGGCGAGCGGGTCCGGGTTGCCGTTCGGGCCCTCCGGGTTGACATAGATGAGCCCCATCTGCACCGCGCCGAAGGGGTCGGCCAGCTCGCGGTCACCGCTGTAGCGCTCGTCGCCGAGCCACTCGGTTTCTGATCCCCAGTAGACATCCGCGTCCGGCTCCCACACGTCCTCGCGGCCGCCGCCGAAGCCGAAGGTCTTCAGGCCCATGGTCTCCAGGGCGACGTTGCCGGTAAGGATCATCAGGTCGGCCCAGGAGATCTTCCTGCCGTACTTCTTCTTGACCGGCCACAGCAGGCGGCGGGCCTTGTCGAGGCTGACGTTGTCCGGCCAGCTGTTCAGCGGCGCGAACCGCTGCTGTCCGGAGCCGGCGCCGCCCCTGCCGTCGCTGATGCGGTAGGTGCCCGCGCCGTGCCAGGCCATCCTGACCATGAGCGGGCCGTAGTCGCCGAAGTCGGCCGGCCACCAGTCCTTGGAGTCCGTCAGCACTGCCGCGATGTCGGCCTTCACGGCCGCGAGGTCGAGGGTCTTGAACTCCTCGGCGTAGTTGAAGCCCTGGCCCATGGGATTGGCCGCGGGGTGGTGCTTGGCGAGGATCTTGAGGTTGAGCTTGCTCGGCCACCACTCGAAGTTGGCGTCCCCCTGGGTGGGGTGCACGCGGCCGTGCGCGACCGGGCACCCTCCCGCTGTCTGCGCCGCCGCCTCCGGGGTCTCGTCGTTGATGACTAGCGGATCGTGGTTCTCGTTCTCAGACATGGAAATTCCTTCCGTAATACACCGATCACGGTGTTCACGAACTGCGGGCGGTGGAACAGTCCGGGCATAGGCCCCAGTACACGACCTCGGCCTCGTTGATCGAGAAGCCGTGGTCATCGGACGCGGTCAGGCAGGGCGCCTCCCCGAGCGCGCAATCGACGTCGGCGACGACACCGCACGACCGGCAGACGACGTGGTGGTGGTTGTCCCCGATGCGTCCCTCGAACCGGGCCGGGCTGCCGGCCGGCTCGATACGGCGCACGAGTCCCGCCGCGGTCAGGGCATGGAGGGCCTCGTACACCGCTTGCAGCGAGATATGGCCTACGCGATCGCGCACCCGTGAGGCGATCGCCTCGACGCCGAGGTGGTCGCCACGCCGGACCGTCTCGAGCACCGCGACGCGGGCGGCCGTCACCCGCAGGCCGGCGCCCCGTAGCTCATCGGCTGGGGCCGGACTCTGGGATGCGGTCATGCCGCCCAACCCTACTCGTCTAAAGGCGAATAGTTCAAGATAACGAATGACCCAAGTCTAGCGATCAGGGAAAGAGCAGGAGGAAACGGGCAGGCCCAGGGGACCTGCGGGACATGGGCGGCTGCGAGGCCTTTGACCAGGGCGAACGTTGCCTGGTGCTGGCTCAGCGGGCGCGCTTGCGGAGGCGTTCGGCGTCGAGGATGAGGACCGAGCGCGCCGATATCTGCAGCCAGCCCCGGGCCGCGAAATCCGCCAGGGCCTTGTTGACCGTCTCCCGGGACGCGCCGACCAGCTGCGCCAGCTCCTCCTGAGTCAGATCGTGGTGCACGTGCAGGCCGTCCGCCTCCTGGTGCCCGAAGCGGTCGGCGAGATCGAGCAGGTTCTTGGCAACACGGCCGGGAACGTCGGTGAAGACGAGGTCCGCGGTGACGTCGTTGGCGCGCCGCAGCCGCTGCGCCAGCGCCCGGAGCATGTGCAGTGAGACGTCCGGCCGCTCGTGCAGCCACGGGATCAGCGCCTCGTGCTTGAGCGACGCGAGCAGGGCGTCGGTGACCGCGCTCGCCGAAGAGGTCCGTGGCCGCGGGTCGAACAGCGACAGCTCACCGAACATCTCGCCCGGCCCGATAACGCTCAGCAGGTTCTCACGGCCGTCCGCAGCGGCGCGGGTGAGCTTGATCTTGCCGTCGAGCACCACGTAGAGTGCGTCCCCGTCGTCACCCTCCATGAAGAGGTGTTCGCCGCGGGAAAGCTTCACCTCGGCCATCTGGCGGCGGAGCGTGCGAGCGCCCTCCTCGTCGAGTGCGTCGAACAACGGTGCCCGTCTGAGCACTGCCTCGGTGTTATCCACCGGTCCTCCTTGCTGCGCGCCTTGCCACTACTAGTGTGAATCATGCGGCGGCGTGCTCGGTGCCCGGCAGCCCGAGTATGACCGCGCCAGCCTGCCGCCGTCAGGGAGGGCTCTGCGGATCGGGTGCCGGTTACGCGTGGAATGTCCGCATCAGACATATTTTGGCGTGCGGCGGCGCGTCCCGCCGGCCGGGGGCGCGTTACGCGTAACATGGGACAATGGCGGATACCAGGATGTGTGCGCGGTGCGGAAAGCTATTCGAACCGAGGCGGGAGCACGCCCGCTTTTGTTCCGCTCGCTGCCGCGTCGCCTGGAACCGCGAGCACGTGAACCCGGACAAGCGGGTTGGCGCGCTCCTGTCGCCGGAGCACACTGACGATCCGCAGACCCAGGAGACCGCGCTCGCCTGGTCGATCATCGCGATGCGCGAGACGACCGGACGGCTGGGCAAGGTCAGGGCCCGTGACCGGCCGCAGGCGTTCGCGGTGATCGGTGAGGCGGTCTGGTGGGTCACGATCGTCGATGCCACGCTGGTCCGGTACCACCCTGAGGAGTACGAAAGCGCGCTGGCGGGGATGCCCAGCGCGCGGCGCCGCGTGACAGAGGGAACCTTCGCGGGCCTGCGGTACGTGCGGAACCGGATGGGTTACTACGCCGATCACGCCGACTTCGTTCAGCCCGGAATCGGCGCGGACGGGACCCTTGACGCCCCCATCTCGGCCTGGACCTGGAAGACGATGCCGAAGCCGCCGCTTGACACCCTGCCGCCGCGCGGGCAGGCGTGGGAGATGAGCCGCTACTGGGCCTATCAGGACCACCTGGCCGGCCATGCCGTCGGTGAGACGTTTGAACTGGCCGCGGGCTTCCTCACGCTGGCGTCGTCAATTCACGCCGCATAAGCACCGTGTCAGCCCAGCGGCAGCCGCGAGAGCGATAAATACGATATTTCCGGACATTACTTTGCTAAGTAGTTTCGCGGCGTGTATTGCCTGCTACGCGGTGTTATGCGACGATCGCTGTAGGGCCGATAGGCGCGGTTACCGTTGAAGGGTTCCCGGCATGTTCATGGCCCGGCACAAGCCGCCGGAGCGTAAGGCGCGCAGCCACAGGGCGTCACGGATCCGGACGCTCCAGCGGCGGTATGACTTTCATCTGGGCGAGGCGATCCGCGCGGCGCTGCAGGGCAACCACGAGAAGGCCGCGACGCATTCGGGAAGGGCGCTGGCGATAAGCCGGGAACTGTGCGCGGGCGCCCGCGATCCGCAGCAGTGGCACCGCGCCGCGCTCGCCGCGGCGCTGTGCCAGCACGCTCGCTACAGCGCGAGCACGGTGGACACCATCGCGCTGCTGACCGAGTCGGCCGGGCACTACGCGGCACTCGCCGCGGCTGACCCGGCGGGCTACGAGGTGCCGCGGATCGACGTCCTCATGAGGCTGGCGCTGTCCTCGGACACGTCAGGCAACACCGCGGACGCGATCAGCTTGCTGCGCGAGGTGGTCCGCATGTACCTCAAGGCACCGGCCGCCGACCTGGCACACCGCGATCTCGCCCTGGGCCGGGCCCGGTTCCACCTGGGCCGTTGCCTGCTCAAGACCGGCTCGCCGGCCGACGGGCTCGCCGAGACCGACGCGGGCCTGGCACTCGCCTGGCGCGCCCTTGACCGGCTGTGCATCGCGGCGTGCGTGCCCGGCTGGCTCGGCACCGCGCCGAAGTACGTGCAGCTCGCCGCGCCTGACTGGGCGGCCGCCGCGGTTCGCTCGATGATGCTGCACGCCGCCGCGGGACGCTGGGAAAGCGCGGCCGCGGCGGCGGATGCCGCGGTCCGGCTCTCCGCCGGCCTCGCCGGGCTCGGCGGCGACGCGCTTCGCGAGGCCCATGACGCCATCCGCGCCCGGGCGGACGTCATCTGGGCGCACGCGGAGCACACGCAGCACGCGGCCGCCGGATTACCGGATTAGGCGCGTTCACCCGGTGGGACGACCGCTAGCGCGCGGGACCGTCCGTCCCCGGTTCCCCCTCGGCCCCGCAGGGCTCGAGCCCTACAGTTCCCGCGTTCTGATGAAGCGCTTACGCGAGGCCTCGACCTCGGCCTCCGCGGACGCGCGGTCGGCCCAGCGGGAGGCTTCCACGGTCTTGCCGGGCTCGAGGTCCTTGTAGACCTCGAAGAAGTGCTGAATCTCAAGCCGGTCGAACTCGGGCACGTGGTGGATGTCTCGCAAGTGCTCGGCCCGCGGGTCGTGCGCGGGCACGCAAAGGACCTTCTCGTCCGGCCCCTTCTCATCCCTCATCTTGAACATGCCAATGACCCGCGCCGTGATCAGGCAGCCGGGGAAGGTCGGCTCCTCCAGCAGCACAAGGGCGTCAAGCGGGTCGCCGTCGCCGCCCAGGGTGTCCTCGATGAACCCGTAGTCGGCCGGGTACCTGGTCGAGGTGAAAAGCATGCGGTCAAGCCTGATCCGGCCGGTCTCGTGGTCCATCTCGTACTTGTTCCGCTGGCCCTTGGGGATCTCGATGATTACTTCGACGTCCATGTTGGCTCCGCGCGATAGCTGCTGATTCACTTCATTTCCACTTCATTGTCGCCGGTCGCGGCGCGGCGGCCGGAACGCGGGTCCGCGCACCGGGAACGGGGGCTCTAAGCTATGCAGCACCGCAACCCGGATGAGGTGAGCAGGTGCGCCGTACCCGGATCACGGCCCTGGCCACGCTCGCGACGCTGAACCTGTTCACGCTCGCGGCCGCGGTCAGCGTGGCGCGCATGCTGCCGCCGCGGCTGGCGGCGCTGCGCATTCCCGTCGCGGCGGCGCGGCGGCCGGTGCCAGCCGGGACGGTGCTCACCCCGGTGCCGGTTCTGGGCGCCGCCGGCAAAACCGCCGGGCCGGCCGCGCTGCCGACCGCGACCGGGCTGTCCGCGGCAGTCGCCGCCGCACTGCCCGCCGCGCGGGTGGGGCCCCAGCTAGGAGTCGAGGTCGCGGACGCCGCGACCGGCCAGGTGCTGTACTCGGACAACGCCGGAGCGCTTGCTGCCCCCGCGTCAACCACCAAGCTGGCGACCGCGGTGGCCTCGCTCGCGGTGCTCGGGCCCGACGCGCGCTTCACGACCATCGTGCGGCAGGTCAGCGGCGGCATCGTGCTCGTGGGCGGCGGTGACCCTGTCCTCGCCGTCAACCCCTACCCCGCCTCTGACTATCCACGTCCGGCCACGCTTGCCGCGCTCGCGGCCGCGACCGCCCGGGTGCTCAAGGGCGAAGGGCACGTGACTGTGAGCCTGGGCTATGACACCTCGCTTTACAGCGGGCCCGGCCTGGCGCCCGGGTGGACATACAGCGACGTAAGCAGCGGGAACGTGACGCCGATCGTGGCGCTGGAAGCCGACCAGGGCCGGCTGACCCCGAGCGGCGCGCTCGAGGACTCCGACGACCCGTTCAACTTCCGGCCGCGGACGCTCGACCCGGCCGGCCTGACCGCGGCCGCCTTCGCCGCGCTGCTCGGGCATGACGGGATCACGGTGAGCAGCGGCCCGGCCCCGGCGGCCGCGCCCGCCAGCGCCCCGGTGCTGGCCAGCGTAACCTCGCCGCCGCTGTACCAGATCACGGAGCAGATGCTGCAGGAGAGCAACAACGTGATCGCCGAGAACCTGGCCAGGCACGTGGCCATCGCCATGGGCATGCCCGCGACGTTCGGCGGTGCCGCGGACGCGGTCATGACCGAGGTGCGGCGGCTCGGCGTCACGACCCCGATCAGCCTGGTGGATGGCAGCGGGCTGTCTCCCCAGGACGGGATCGCCCCGGAAACACTGGTACGGATACTCCAGATCGCCGCCAGGACGCCGCGGCTGCGGTCCGCCATCACCGGGCTGCCGATCGCCGGGTTCACGGGCACGCTGGCGACGGGCGGCAGCGTGTTCGGCGGGATCAGCGGTCCCGCGCGCGGGGTAGTGCGGGCCAAGACAGGCAACCTGACGACCGTCGCCGCCCTCGCCGGGCTGGCGTACGACCGCAGCGGCAGGCTGCTGATCTTCGCGATCATGGCGCCGAACGTGCCCGGTGCGGGGATGCTGACGAGCGCGGCCCAGGCGATCGACTCAGCCGCCGCCGCGCTCGCCGATTGCGGCTGCCGGTGAACCGCGGGCGAGGAGCCGGGCAGGAGTACGGCGTCCCCTGTGCCACTATGCCAAGCCAGCACGTACGGTAGGACTGTGAGCAGCGCACAGATGATCGACTGGGATCTGGCAATCTCTACCGGTGTCCGGTTTGCCAGGCAAGGTCCGGAAGTGAGCCTGGCCGACGCCCGTGCCGTGGTGGCCGAACTGCGCGGCCTGACCGCCGTTGTCCAGCAGCCGGTACGCGAGGTCACCGGGCTGACCAGCCAGGGGGCGGCAGGACCGGTCGCGGTGGTGGACCGCCCAGGGTGGATAAGGGCGAACGTGGGCGGGTTCCGTGTCGTCCTCGAGCCGCTGGCCGACAAGCTCGCGGAGCGCAGCAACGTCGTGCCCGCCCCCGGGTCGGTGGTCGCCTCGGTGGGGTCGCGGGTGACCGGCGTGCAGGCGGGCCTGATCCTCGCGTACCTGTCCGCGCGGGTGCTCGGCCAGTACGAGCTGTTCCTGCCGCCAGGCGAGGGCGGAACGGACAGTCCGGGAGGCGCCCAGTCCGCCAACGGCACATCCGCCAACGGGGCGTCCGCGAAGGGCGCGGCGCCGACCGTGGGACGGCTCACCCTGGTAGCGCCGAACATCGTGATGGTCGAGCGCGAGCTAGGCGTCGACCCGCACGACTTCCGGCGCTGGGTGTGCCTGCACGAAGAGACGCACCGGGTCCAGTTCACGTCGGTGCCATGGCTGCGCGGTTACGTGCAGGGCATGATGACCGAATTCCTGCTCGCCTCTGACCTGGATCCCGGCGCTATTGTCGAGCGACTGCGGGCCGCGGCCGTGGCGGTGGCGGGCGCGGTGCGCGGCGGTGACGGCGAGTCGCTCATCGAGGCGATGCAGACACCCGCGCAGCGCGCGCTGCTCGATAAGCTCACCGCCGTGATGACCCTGGTCGAGGGCCATGGCGACTACGTGATGGACGCGGTAGGCCCGCAGGTGGTGCCCTCGGTCGCCGAGATCAGGGAGAAGTTCAACACCCGGCGCGGCTCGACTGGCCGGGTCGAGCAGATCCTGCGGCGGATCCTCGGCATCGACCTGAAGATGAAACAGTACGCGGAGGGGTCGCGGTTCGTTCGCACGGTCGTCGATGAGGCCGGGATGGCCGGGTTCAACAAGGTGTGGACGTCACCGGAGACGCTGCCGACCCGCGCCGAACTGTCCAGCCCCGCGGACTGGCTGGCACGGGTTGGCTGACCCGTCCGGCCCGCCGGGCCTGGCGGGCCGCTGAGGTGGGCCCGGCACCCGCCGTCGCGGCTGTCCGCAACGCAGTCCGCGCCTGCCTGCGCGAACTGGCGCCAGGTGACCTGGTGCTCGCCGCCTGTTCCGGGGGAGCGGACTCGCTCGCGCTCGCCGCGGCGCTCGCCTTCGCGGCACCCCGCTCCGCGCTCCGCGCGGGCGCCGTGACCGTCGATCACCGGCTGCAGGACGGTTCGGCCGCACGGGCTGCGGACCTGGCCTGCGTGCTGTCGGGGCTTGGCCTTCATCCGGTGAGCGTGGCCGCCATCGACGTCGGCGCCGAGGGCGGCCCGGAGGCGGCCGCGCGCACGGCGCGATACGAGGCGCTCGCCCGGGTGGCCGCGGAAACCGGGGCGAGCGCTGTGCTGCTCGGCCACACGCTGGACGACCAGGCCGAAACCGTGCTGCTTGGCCTGGCCCGCGGGTCCGGCCCCAGATCCCTGGCCGGCATGCCGCCCAGCCGCGGCGTCTTCCTGCGGCCGCTGCTCGGCCTGCGCCGGCAGGTCACGGCCGACGCGTGCCAGGCACTCGGCCTGCGGGTGTGGAACGACCCGCACAACGCCGACAGGCGCTTCGCGCGGGTCCGTGTCCGGCTCGACGCGCTGCCCGCCCTGGAGGCCGCGCTGGGGCCCGGGGTAGCCGAGGCGCTGGCCCGCACCGCCGATCAGTTGCGCGCCGATGCCGAGGTCCTCGAGCGCATTTCCGCGCAGCGATCCGGTGGCGGCGCCCCGCTGTCCGCCTCCGCCCTGGCCGGGATGCCGGCCGCGGTGCGCACGCGCCTGCTGCGTTCCGCGGCCGTCGCGGCCGGCTGCCCGGCGGGCGCGCTGACCGCGGGGCACGTCGCCAGGCTCAGCGAGCTGGTGACGGACTGGCACGGCCAGCGCTGGATCGACCTGCCGGGCGGCGTCCGGGCGTCGCGCCAGGCAGGCCAGGTGTGCTTCGCGGGCGCCGCGGGGGTCGATGACATATCCGGCGCGGCGGTTGAGCCCAGCTGCCACGGGAAGTGAGGGAAAGGCATGGAAGCCGCCGACATGGGACCCGCGCTCAAGGAGGTGCTGATCACGTCCGAGCAGCTCAGCAAGAGAACCGCTGAGCTGGCGGCGAAGATCGACGCCGATTACGCGGGCCGCGAACTGCTGCTTGTGGGAGTCCTCAAGGGTGCGGTCATGGTGATGGCGGACCTTGCCCGTGCCATGCACCTGCCCGTCGAGATGGACTGGATGGCGGTCTCGTCCTACGGGTCGGGCACGAAGTCGTCGGGCGTGGTGCGCATCCTGAAGGACCTGGACGCCGACATCAGCGGCCGGCACGTGCTGATCGTGGAAGACATCATCGACTCGGGACTGACGTTGTCGTGGCTCGTCGGCAACCTGCGCTCACGCGCGCCCGCGTCTGTCGCGGTATGCGCGATGCTGCGCAAGCCGTCGTCCGCGCAGATGGATATCGAGGTCGCGTACACCGGATTCGAGGTGCCCGACGAGTTCGTCGTCGGCTATGGTCTCGACTACGCCGAGCGCTACCGGAACCTCCCGTTCATCGGGACGCTAGCCCCCGGCGTGTACGGGGGGAACACA
Organism: Actinomycetota bacterium; assembly: GCA_027314595.1. GTDB lineage: Bacteria > Actinomycetota > Actinomycetes > Streptosporangiales > Streptosporangiaceae > Trebonia. The sequence continues at coordinate 14,327 of DAHVAN010000427.1, forward strand.
TACCGAGCCGGGTAGCGTTGATGTACCGTCAGGTAATCCTTGTGCGTAGTGCGCGGCCGGCGCGGTCGGCCGTTAGTGCGGGGCAGGCATGGCAGTGCCGCCGGTGGTCGGCGGGACGTGAGGCTGGTCAGGAGGGAACGGCCCCGGGCCGAGGGGGTCGCTCGCAATGGAATTGAAGCGCTTTTTCCGCGGACCGGTACTGCTGGTACTGCTTGCGGTGCTGGTCATCACGATCACGCTTGGGTGGGCCAACTCCGGATCCAATTACCAGCAAAAAGACACCTCGCAGGTGGTGCAGCTGATCGAGCACGGCCAGGTGCGCTCGGCGGTGCTCACCGACAAGAACCAGACGATCCAGATCACCACCAAGAGCGGCCAACAGTACCAGGCCGACTTCATTACCGGCCAGGGCCAGCAGCTCCAGCAACTGCTGCAGAAGCAGTACGACGCGGGGAAGCTTCCGGATGGCTACGACATCCAGATCCCGAAGTCGAGCGCGCTGCTCAGCCTGCTCGAGACGTTCCTCCCGTACCTGATCATCGCGTTGTTCTTCTTCTTCCTGCTGACCCAGATGCAGGGCGGCGGGTCGCGTGTGATGAATTTCGGCAAGTCGCGCGCCAAGCTGATCACCAAGGACACACCCAAGACCACGTTCGCTGACGTGGCAGGCGCCGACGAGGCCATCGAGGAGTTGCAGGAGATCAAGGAGTTCCTGCAGAACCCGGCCAAGTTCCAGGCCATCGGCGCCAAGATCCCCAAGGGCGTGCTGCTCTACGGGCCGCCCGGCACCGGGAAGACGCTGCTCGCGCGCGCCGTGGCCGGCGAGGCCGGCGTGCCGTTCTACTCCATCTCGGGCTCGGACTTCGTCGAGATGTTCGTCGGCGTGGGCGCCTCCCGGGTACGCGACCTGTTCGAGCAGGCCAAGGCGAACGCCCCGGCGATCGTGTTCGTCGACGAGATCGACGCGGTCGGCCGGCATCGCGGCGCGGGCCTCGGCGGCGGGCACGACGAGCGCGAGCAGACGCTCAACCAGATGCTTGTGGAACTGGACGGCTTCGACGTCAAGGGCGGCGTGATCGTGATCGCCGCCACCAACCGGCCCGACATCCTCGACCCGGCACTGCTGCGCCCTGGCCGCTTCGACAGGCAGATCGTCGTGGCCCAGCCAGACCTGGCGGGCCGCAGGGGCATCCTGAAGGTGCACGCGCGGGGCAAGCCGATCGCGCCGGACGCGGACCTGGACGTGATCGCCAGGCGGACGCCTGGTTTCACCGGCGCCGACCTGGCCAACGTGATCAACGAGGGGGCGCTGCTGACCGCGCGCGGCAACGGCAAGCAGATCCACATGGCGGCGCTCGAGGAGGCCATCGACCGCGTGATGGCCGGGCCCCAGCGCAAGAGCGTGCTCCTTTCCGAATCGGAGCGGAAGCTAATCGCCTACCACGAGGGCGGGCACGCGCTCGTGGGGCACGCGATGCCGCACGCGGACCCGGTGCACAAGGTGACGATCATCCCGCGCGGCCGGGCGCTCGGCTACACGCAGGCGCTGCCGACCGAGGACAAGTTCCTCGTCACCCGCGCCGAGATGCAGGACCAGCTCGCCATGCTGCTCGGCGGCCGCACGGCCGAGGAACTCATCTTCCACGAGCCCACTAGCGGCGCGGCGAACGACATCGAGAAGGCCACCCAGATCGCCAGGAACATGGTCACCGAGTTCGGCATGAGCGAGCGGCTCGGCGCCAGGAAGTTCGGCAGCGGTGACGGCGAGCCGTTCCTTGGCAGGGAGATGGCACACAGCCGCGACTACTCGGAGGAGATCGCGTCCGCGATCGACGAAGAGATCCGGCGGCTGATCGAGTCCGCCCACGACGAGGCGTGGGAGGTGCTCGTGGAGTACCGCGACGTGCTCGACGCGCTGGTGCTCAGGCTGCTCGACAAGGAGACCGTGTCGCGCAAGGAGGTCATCGAGCTCTTCGCCCCGGTGCAGACGCGCCCGGCACGCGGCTCTTACACCGGCTATGGCAAGCGGCTGCCCTCGGACCGTCCGCCGGTGCTCTCGCCCAAGGAGCTGGCGCTCGCGGCGAGCTCCCCGCTCGGCACCGACAGCGTGAACGGCGCCAACGGGCAGGGGCTCAGCTTCGGCGCCGACGGCCTGACCGGAGCAGGCGGCGATGGCGACTCCTGAAGCCGAGGCCGTGGCGTCTCCCAGGGTGGCAATGATGACGGCCCCCGAGGTGGATCAGGCACGCATCCAGCGCGCCGTCCGGGAGATCCTGCTGGCCGTCGGCGAGGACCCAGAGCGGGACGGGCTGATAGACACTCCCGCCCGGGTCGCGCGGATGTATGCCGAACAGTTCGCTGGCCTGCGGCAGCGGCCCGAGGACGTGCTCACCACCGTGTTCGACGCCGAACACGACGAGATCGTGCTGGTGCGCGATATCGAGATGTACAGCATGTGCGAGCACCACCTGGTGCCGTTCTTCGGGAAGGCGCACATCGGGTACATCCCGAATGCCAAGGGCGAGATCACCGGTCTGTCCAAGCTCGCGCGGCTTGTCGACGTCTACGCCAGGCGGCCGCAGGTCCAGGAGCGGATGACGTGTCAGGTGGCGGACGCCCTGATGCGCATACTCGAACCCAGGGGCGTGATCGTGGTGCTCGAGGCCGAGCACCTGTGCATGTCCATGCGCGGCGTGCGCAAGCCTGGCGCGAAGACCGTCACGTCGGCTGTGCGGGGAATGTTCCGCGACCAGCGGACTCGCGCCGAGGCCATGAGCCTGCTCTTCGGCCATCGCTGAACGGCACCGCTGAGCGAATGGCCCCGCCCCGCGGGCATGCCCGTGACAACGCCGGTGAAGCGGCGCAGGTCAGGTTCTTTGCGCGGGTAGCCGAAAATCCTCCCGTTCTCTTTAAACAAAAACGGCCGCGTGTGCGTCTAACTAAATGGCCGCCTGGTGTTTGCGCAGTCGTTAGGCCCTTGCTTGCAGATGGAGGTAGCGTGGCTAGGGGACATGCGGCGGCGATGGCCGTCAAGCGGAGTGCGTGGCGGTTACGGCGAGGTATGAGAATCTTCAGCAGATCACGGTCGCGGCACATGGCGGGTCCGTCATGAGTGCGCTGCTGCTCCGTGATCCGGGGCCTGACAAGAGATTTGAGATGACCGAGAGCAACTCAGCCGATCGTCTGAACCGGTGGGGCAGGGCCGGTCCGCCGCCCGGGCGCAAGTACCAGCGGCGCCGTGCCTGGATTCCCGATGTCGCTGCGCTGGTCTGCCTGCTGATCGGGCTCTCGGACGTGCTCGCCGTCCTCAGGCCGGGCTTGCACGAGAAGCTGCACAAGATCAACGCGTTCGTCCCTGGCACGCTGACCAACGTCACGCGCAGCGCCGACGTGATCATCGGCCTGATGCTGGTGCTGCTTTCGCACGGGCTGCGGCGGCGCAAGCGGCGCGCCTGGCAGGCGGTGATCGCCCTGCTCGTGTTCGACATCGTCATCCACTTCTGGCACGTGCCGCACGTCTACCCGGCGCGGGTGTACTCGGCGATCGTGGGCATCGGGCTGCTTGCCGTGCTGCTTTACTTCCACGAGGAGTTCTACGCGGTCGGCGACCCGCGGACCCGGTGGAACGCGCTGCGCGTGTTCGTCGTGCTCGCGATGGCGGACCTGGCGATCGGGCTCAGTTACCTCGCCGTCGGCCCCCTGGCGCGCGACTACTCCTTCACCGAGCGGGTCCGGGACGTGGTGGACGAGCTTGTCGGGGTCTTCGGGCCTGTCGTGTGGGCCGACGAGGGGCGCGGCGACCTCTACCACCTGCTGACGAGCGCGCTCGGCCTGTTCACGCTCATCGTCACCGTCTACCTGTTCCTCCGCCCGGCGCAGCCGCGCGCCCGCCTGGCCGCGGCGGACGCGGCCAGGGTCAGGGACCTGCTCGCCAGGCACGGCGACAGGGATTCACTCGGCTACTTCGCGCTGCGCAACGACAAGAGCGTGATCTGGTCCCCGTCGGGCAAGGCATGCGTGTGCTATCGGGTCGTGTCAGGGGTCATGCTGGCCGCGGGCGACCCGATCGGCGACCCGGAAGCCTGGCCGGGCGCCATCGCGGAGTTCCTCACCGTGGCGGCCAGGCACGCCTGGCGCCCAGCCGTGATGGGGTGCAGCGAGCTTGGCGCGGAGGTATGGTGCCGCGAAGGCGACCTGACCGCGCTCGAACTCGGCGACGAGGCAATCGTCAGCGTGCCCGAATTCACCCTTTCCGGACGAGCGATGCGCAACGTCAGGCAGATGGTCAACCGGGTAGCCAAGGCCGGGTACACCGCTGAAGTGCGCCGGGTACGGGACATCTCGCGCCCGGAACTCGACCAGATCATCGCGGTGGCCGACTCGTGGCGGGGCAGCCACACGGAGCGGGGCTTCTCCATGGCGCTCGGCCGGCTCGGCGGCCCCGACGACGGCGACTGCGTCCTGGTGACCGCCGAGGAGAACGGCCTGCTCCGCGCCGTGCTGCACTTCGTGCCCTGGGGTGCCGACGGCCTGTCGCTCGACCTGATGCGCCGCGATCGGTCGGCGCAGCCAGGCCTGAACGACTTCCTGATCGTGGAGTCCATCAAGGCCGCGCCGGGGATGGGCATCAAGCGCGTCTCCCTGAACTTCGCCATGTTCCGCGCCGCGCTCGAGCGTGGCGAGCGGATCGGCGCAGGCCCGGTGCTCCGCGCCTGGCGGTCCCTGCTGCTGTTCATGTCACGCTGGTTCCAGATCGAGTCGCTGTACAAGTTCAACGCGAAGTTCTCCCCGGTCTGGGAGCCCCGGTTCTTCGTGTACCCGGGCGGCAGGGATGCGCCCCGGATCGCGTTCGCGGCCCTGGAGGCCGAAGCGTTCCTCGTCTGGCCCAAGCTCGAGGTCAAGCGGTACGCCAGGCACATGGCGCGCAAGCTGGGCCTTGGCAGGCTACGCCGCAGGACGCGTTCCGCCATCCGGCGGACGCCGACGTCCGTGGCGCGAGGCTGACCGACATGGCCGTCTTGCCGGGCCTGCCCGGATCGTCGCCCGCCGACCGCTGCCTAGTGATGGGCGTGGTCAATGTGACGCCTGACTCATTCTCGGACGGCGGCCAGTGGTATGGCGCCGAGGTCGCGATCAAGCACGGCCTCGAGCTTGTCGCCGCGGGCGCGGACATCGTCGACGTCGGCGGCGAGTCCACCCGCCCCGGGGCGCAGCGGGTCTCTGCCGGGGAAGAACTGCGCCGGGTGGGGCCGGTCATCACCGAACTTGTCAAGGCCGGGGTAGTGGTCAGCGTGGACACGATGCGCGCCCAGGTCGCCGAGTTCGCGCTCGAGGCGGGCGTCAGCCTGGTCAATGACGTGAGCGGCGGCCTCGCGGACCCGTACATGCCGCGGCTGGTGGCGAAGGCCGGCGTTCCCTACGTCGTCATGCACTGGCGTGGGCACAGCCACGACATGCAGTCCCGGGCCGTCTACCAGGACGTGGTCCGCGAGGTGCGCGACGAGCTCGCGCAGCGGATCGACGCGGTGACGGCGGAGGGCGTCGACCCGTCGATGATCGTGGTCGACCCCGGACTCGGCTTCAGCAAGCTTCCCGACTGGCAAGGTCCTGACGCCAACAACTGGGAGTTGCTGACCAGGCTGGCCGAGGTGGCCAGGATCGGCGCCCGGGACTTCCCGGTTCTCGTCGGCGCCTCCCGCAAGCGGTTCCTCGGCAGGCTTCTCGCCGGGCCCGACGGCAGGCCGCGGCTGTTCGCCGAGAGCGATGACGCCACGGTCGCGGTGACGGCACTGGCCGCGGCGGCCGGCGCCTGGTGCGTCCGGGTCCACCAGGTCCCGGCGAACGCCGATGCGGTCCGCGTCGCGGCCGCCTGGCGGTCCGCGACCGCCAGGCGCGGCGCCCAGCGATCGTGAGGCCACCCGCCCGGTCGGTTGTGCTCGCCCTGGGCAGTAACCTCGGAGACAGGGCAGACATCCTGCAAGGCTGCGTCGATGCCATCGCCGCGATACCGGAGGTGCAGCTGATGGCGGTGTCGCCGGTTTACGAGACGGTGCCCGTCGGCGGGCCCGTGCAACCGGATTACCTGAACGCGGTGCTGCTGGCGCGCACCGCCATGCCGCCGGCGGCACTGCTCGACCGGTTGCACGAGATCGAGGCCGCGTTCGACCGGGTGCGCGAGGTGCGCTGGGGACCGCGCACGCTCGATATCGACATCATCGCCGTGGACGGTGAGATCAGCGACAACCCGGAGCTGACGCTGCCTCATCCGCGGGCGCACGAGCGCGCGTTCGTGCTTGCCCCGTGGCACGACGTGGATCCGGACGCGGTGCTCCCCGGCCACGGCCCCGTCTGCGCCCGGCTGGCCGCCACGGACGCCTCTGGCGTCCGCCGCACCCCCGCACCGCTGTCCGTGGACTCGCCCCCCCAGTCCCCCCATGCGGTGCCCAGGCCGGCCGCGGGACGGGACGAGTCCCCCCATGCGGTGCCCAGGCCGGCCGGGGGACGGGACGAGTCCCCCCAT
>DAHVAN010000432.1 GCA_027314595.1 Actinomycetota bacterium
CCCGCCGCGACGGCCGCGCGGCTGGACGCCGTGCCCGCCGTGCCTGACGCCGCGACCGCGACGGCGGCCGCGGCCGCCCGGCAGCCCGCCCCGGCAATCCCGCCCAAGACCATGCCCATGCCGCGCATCGATCGCATGGCGCCCCATGCTAGTCCCGGCGCAAGCCCCTGGATGGCTCTTTCCTCAGTGCCGTGCCGGGCGCGGCCGGTGACCTCCGTCCCTGGCTTCCCGGCCCCGGATGTGGGCCAATAGACGCATGACACGTGCCGATCCGGTGGTGCGGGCCGACGGCCTCGTGGTCCGCAGGGGCGGCCGGATCATCCTCGACGACCTGACGTTCGCCGTCGCGGGCGGCCAGGTCACCGGGCTGCTCGGGCCGAGCGGCTGCGGCAAGACCACGCTGATGCGCACGCTCGTCGGCGTCCAGGAGGTCAGCGCCGGGCAGGTGACGCTGCTCGGCCTGCCGGCCGGGCATCCGGCGCTGCGCGCCCGGATCGGCTACTCGACTCAGGACCCGGCCGTCTACCTCGACCTCACGCTGAGTGAGAACCTGCGCTACTTCGGCACTGTCTTGCGCCTCAAGCGCGACACGCTGACCGCGGCGACAGCCAGGACTGTCGCCGACCTGGACCTAGGCGGCCTGGAAAACCGGCTGGTCGGCACGTTCTCCGGGGGGCAGCTCGCACGGGCCGGGCTGGCCGTCGCCCTGCTCGGCAGCCCGGACCTGCTCGTGCTCGACGAGCCGACGGTCGGCCTCGACCCGGTGCTCCGCCATGACCTGTGGAGCATGTTCCACCGCATGGCCGGCGCCGGGACGGCCCTCATCGTCTCCAGCCACGTGATGGACGAGGCGGCCAGGTGCGACCACCTGCTGTTCATGCGCGAGGGCAGGTTCCTCGCCGGGGCGGCGCCCGCGCGGATCCTGCGGCAGACCGGGGCGCCCGACCTTGAGGCGGCGTTCCTGCGGCTGGCGGGCGGCCCGCGCACGGCGGCGGCCCAGCAATGAGAGGGGCGGCGATGAGAGGGGCGGCGATGACCGGGGCGGCGATGACCGGGGAAGGGGCGATCAGCTGGACCCTCACCCGCGCGACGGCGCGCCGCGTCATGGCGCAGCTGCGCCATGACAGGCGCACGGTCGCCATGCTGCTCGCGGTCCCCTCGGTGATGATGATCCTGCTGCGCTACGTGCTCGACAACCCGCACGGGCTCAACCGGTTCGCCCCGGTGTACATCGGCGTCTTCCCCTTCGTCACCATGTTCATGGTCGCCGCGATCACCACGCAGCGCGAGCGCGCCCGCGGCACCCTGGAACGGCTGATGGCCATGCCGCTCGGCAAGCTCGACCTGCTGACGGGCTACGGGATCGCGTTCGGCCTGGTCGCGTGCCTCCAGGTGACCGTGGTGCTGGTCATCTCGCTGACCTGGCTCGGGGTGAGCCTGCCCGGATCCGCCGTGCCGCTGGCGGTCGTCGCCGTGCTCGACGCGATCCTGGGCATGTCGCTCGGCCTGTTCGCCAGCGCGTTCGCCCGCTCGGAGTTCCAGGCGGTCCAGTTCATGCCGGCGTTCGTGCTGCCGCAGACCCTGCTGTGCGGCCTCATCGTGACCCGCGCGGACATGACCCCGGTGCTGCGCTGGCTGTCGGACGTGCTGCCGCTGACCTACGCGGTCGACGCCATGCAGCGGATCAGCGCCAGCGCGTCATGGACCGCCGCGCTCGGCGCGGACATCGCCGTCATCCTCGCGTTCACCGCCGCCGCGCTCGTCGGCGGCGCGCTCACGCTGCGCCGCCGCACCCGCTGACGGCTGAAACTATAGCGGCGGCCGTGACAGAGCCTTTCGCCGTCCGGTTCGCGTCCGCCAGGGCCGCGGGCCTGCTGGTGATCCCCGACGTCAAGCGCGGCGACGTCGGCAGCACCAACGACGCCTACGCGCGGGCTACCTGGGCGCCGGCGCGGCGATCGGGGCCGACGCCATCACCGTCGCCGCGAACGCCCTGTTCCTCGCCCCCGGCCTCGGCGCTCAGGGCGCCACCCCCGACGACGTCGCCCGGACCTTCGCCGCCTGCCCCGGCCGCGTCATGGCGAGCGCCTCACGCTCCCTGCTCGCCGCCGGCCCCGGCGTGAACGCGCTCAGGGCCGCGGCCGCGACCCTGAACCAGCGCCTTCGCGACCTCCTGTAGGCCACCAGGGCCAGGTTCGCGACCTCCTGTAGGCCACCAGGGCCAGGTTCACGACACACGGACGCCGCCGGCCGCGCCACGCTGCTCCCTGCCCGCAATTTTCTCCTTCCAGCAGGTAGGGTGCCGGGTATGCGCAACGTTGAGCCCGGAGTCTTCCTCGTCGCACGCCCGGAGGTCGACTACGAGGCGGTCGCCGCCTACCTGCGCGAGGTCGGCGGGGAGAGCTGGCTGGAGCGGCTCGACCGCGACCAGCTCGGCAACGACGCGCAGAATCTCGCCGAGTTCGCCGGCCGCATGTGCTACCGCTCCTGGGAGCCAGGCCTGAATCCGAACGTGAGCCGGATCCGCGAGGACCAGGTTCAGTACCTGGAGAACATCCTGCGCAGCGGCCACGGCTCCGTCATCGAGCACCTCAGCTTCACTTTCGTGCTGCACAATGTCAGCCGCGTATTCAGCCACGAACTGGTCAGGCACCGCGCGGGCACTGCGATCTCGCAGGAGTCGCTCCGCTTCGTAAGGCTCGACGAGCTGCCCTTCTGGTTCCCCGACTGGGCGCAGCAGGATCCCGAGCTCATGAAGCGCGCCACCGCCCTGCTGACGGAGATGGAGGCCTTCCAGCAGTGGATGGCCGGCCACTTCCACCTCGACGACGACGGCGTCCCGTTCCACGAGAAGAAGCACAAGACGTCGTTCATGCGCCGCTTCGCGCCGGACGGCGTGGCCACGGGGCTGGTGTGGACCGCGAACATCAGGGCGCTGCGGCACACCATCGAAATGCGCACCGATCCGGGGGCTGAGGAGGAAATCCGCCTGGTCTTCGGCAAGATCGGGGAGATCATGCGCGCCGAGGCGCCCGCCCTCTTCGGCGACTACCAGGTGACCGACGGCGCATGGGTGCCGGGCTGGCGGAAGGTCTAATTCTCGTCAGGCAGGTCGTAATGCAGCCGCGCCGGATCCGCCCCCAGCGTCCGCAGCGCACTGGCGGTCTTGACGATCATGGCGTCCGGGCCGCTGATGTAGACGTCGCTGTCGTCCCAGGCGGCCTTCGCGCCGAGAATCGGGATCGTGCCGTGCCCGATGCCCTCGGCCTCTTCCGCTGACGTCGCGGGGTACACCTCGAGCCACGGGTACTCCAGCTCCAGCCGGCGCGGCGCGGGCAGGTCGTACAGCCCGGCTTCGGTGCGCGCGCCGTGGTACGCCGCGATGCCGCGCCGCGCGCCGGGCAGAGCACGGGCCGGCTGGATTCGGTGTCCGCGGTCATCCGGCCCTCGGCCTGGCCGAGCAGGAGGGTGTCGCCCGGCCCGAGGTGGTGCACCAGGGTGGTACTGACCAGCCCGCCGTCGTCCGCCGCGGCGATCATGAGGTCGGCCGCCCGGTCGAAGTCAGCCAGCCAGGCGGTCCCCGCGGCGGTTTCCCCGGCGGCGGGACCCGGCGGCGTGAACCGGTTCGCCGCCGCCAGCAGCGCGGTGCGGAACGCCGCGTAGTGCTCTTTCCGCACCCCGAACTTCCGGTGCGCACGGCCCAGTTCTGCCAGGTACTCGTCGAGCCGCCCGTCCCTGGTGACGACGATCCGGTGCAGCGTCCGGTAGAAGCGGTGCCGCTGAGCGTCCATCGCAGCCGGGAACATCGAGCCGGTCTCTGGCTCGGCGACGAAGAGATGACCGTAGAAATAA
>DAHVAN010000433.1 GCA_027314595.1 Actinomycetota bacterium
GCTACGTCCACGTGGCCTGCACCGGGTTCCTCACCGCCATGCACGCCGGCGACCGGACCAGCCAGGCCATCGGCTCCGGCGCCATCCTGCCCGGCTATGCCGGCACCATAGTCCGCGGCGGCTACGCCGGCTAGGACCACCTCACCAGCGCGCTGCACGCCTGGTGCGGCGCGCACGGCCTGCGCGACCTGGCGGGCCTGCACCGCTCCGGCCCCGGCGGGCAGGTCTGGGCGCGGTCGACCCGCCGCTGCCCGCGCCGCCGCCGAGGCCGGGGTCAGCCCGCACCTCATCCCGTTCGCCCCCGTACTCGCCCTGATCCGGGCCCATGTCGCGGCCGATACCTGCTGCCCGCACTGCGGCCGCCGCCCCGTCAGCGCGAACGCCCAGCTCACGGCCCTGACCACTGCCATCCTCGCGCTGCCCCGCCACCGCGCGGGCCGGAAACGCACCTCGGGCCGGACCGCTGCCGAACGCAGAACCACCCGCACCGAGAACGTCACCGACATCATCGACGTCATCCCCTCAAATCTCCCGCAAGCCGGACAAGAGACCGCATAACTCCGAAAACTTTAGGGCAGTGGCCCCCAGCCACTATCAAAAGTGCGAAACTTCAGATTGCCAACTACCAGCAGATATTCCGCGATCAGCTCCTTGATGTCCCGGCGCGAGCCGTGGTCAACTTCCATCCGAGCCCGCTGCCGCGCTATGCGGGGCTGGCCCCGTTCTTCTGGATGACGCTGGCCGGCGAGCGCGACTCGGGCGTGACCGCGCTCCTGACGACCCGCGGCATCGACGACGGCCCTATCCTCGCGCAGCGCCCGGTTTCCTTTTCCGGGACCGAGACCGTCGGCGAGGTGCGTGATGCGCTGTTCGCTGAATCGAGAAAGCTGCTGCACGACATGATCCCCCGGCTAGTTGAGGGAGACCTGAGCGGAAGGCCGCAAGACCCACGTCGGCGCAGTTACTTCTCCAGGCCCAGGCCAGAAGACATGACAGTGGAGTGGTCGTCGCCACTGGAGGCGATCTTGCGGGTAATCCGGGCGTGCAGTCCCCAGCCGGGCGCGGCGATGTCCGCCGACGGAGCGGTGCGCATCCTGGACGCCCGGCCGGTGCCGGGCCCGCCTCCCCGGGGCCGCCTGGGAGAGATCACCGTCGACCCCGACTACGGCCTGGTGGTCGGCGCCCGCGACGGCCGGCTGCAGGTGACCAGCCTGTCCTGGGATCCGGGGACCGCGAACGTGCCCGCCGGGGTGCTGGAGCAGGTCAGGGTCGCGGCGGCCCTGCGGTAGGGCGCAATGATCCAGCCGGGGACCAGGACGGATACGCCCCATGCCGGTGACGCTGAGCTGACGGCGCTGCGGCTTGAGGTGGACGGGGTTGACACGGCGATCGTGAACCTGCTCGCGCGCGTCTCCGTGACGTGCTCGCCGGCCTTGGTAGGCCGGTCGCCGGGCCGCCAGCACGCCACCTGCACGACGGCGAACCTGAACCGTGCCCGGGGCTTGCCGCCCGATCAGACCATTCCGGCCAACCGACAACGCTGCAGGAGGTTTACCATGTCCCGTTACGACTGGGGCCAGCGAAACGCCGAGATCGAGCACCTCGAAGAGCGGATCAGCGAGCCGCGGCGCAGAGTCATCGGGCATCCGATGTACGCCGCGCTGGACAGCACGCCCGCGATCCGGACGTTCATGGAGCATCACGTCTTCGCCGTGTGGGACTTCATGTCGCTGCTGAAGTCCCTGCAGCGCACCCTCACCTGCGTGGAGCTCCCGTGGGTGCCTACAGGGCCGACTGGCAGCCGCCGGCTCATCAACGACATCGTCCTGGTCGAGGAGAGCGACGAGCGGCACGACGGCTTTATCAGCCACTTCGAACTCTACCTCGACGGCATGAGGGAGGCCGGGGCCGACACGTCGGTCATCGGTGGCTTCATCGACAGGATCCGAGGCGGGCAGCCGGTACTCGATGCGATGGAAGAGGTGAAGGTGCCCGGGCCTGCCGCCGAGTTCATGCGGATCACGTGGGGCTTCATCGAGGGAGCTCCTGTTCACGCGCTGCGGCGAGGACGACGCCAAGTGGGCCGAGTGCGCCGAGACGGTCAATCTCGCTCTCGGTGCGCGCGCCCGCCTGTGGGACGGCATCCTCGCCGCCGTGCACAACCAGGTGCCTGCGTAGCGCCGCAGACCGGCGCTCGCGGCCGGCTCCGCAGCCAACGCGCTGAACCCATGCCCCACTGAGCTGAGTGCCCGGCGGCCAGGGCCTGGCCGCCGGCACACTCGGTAGAGGCAGCCCCCGGGGGCCCTGGCCCCAGGGGCCGCGGCGGGGGGGCCGCGAGCTGGCAAGTGCCGAGGCCGTCCAGGCCCAGTGCGTGCTCAATCGCACAGGACGCCATTACCTTCGGACCCTTCGTGACCGCGGCCGGGATCTCACGGTCGTGGCTCCACGCGCAGTCCGGCCTGCGCGGCCGGACCCAGCAGTTGCGCGGCGCTGGCGCGCCGATCAGTCCGTGCGCCAGCGGTCTCTCCCCCGGGCGCCCGGCTCTCCTGCGCACCCGAGCGCAACTCGCAACTTCGGGCTAGCGGGCAGCCCGGCTTCAACGCCCGCTGAAGCGGGGCAATCAGGCTGCGCGCGGCACGCCGAAGACACGGTTCGGCGCGGACCGAACCGTCGGCCACCTATGGTCGAGGTCAGAGACGGCACGTCAGTCTGCATTGATAGGAGGTTCCTCGCATGCCGCGTGCAACCGGACTGCCGGAAGGTTCCGGCGTCAGCACGGCGGAAGTCGGTGAACGGCTCAAGGCCCGTGCGCTGGCATTGCCGCGGCCATGGCGTGTTCCCGCCGGGGTGACATCAGCCCGGCTCATCCGGGTCGTGGGGGATCAGGTGTTCGCCTCCGGGCACGTCCCGCTCGGCGATGACGGCGAGCCCGTTGGCCCGGCCGGGGTCGTCGGCGCCGACCTGGACCTGGCGGCCGCGCAGCAGGCCGCGCTCCGCGCCGCCCTGGGCCTGCTGGCCGACATCGACGTCGCGCTGGGGGATCTGTCCCGGATTCGCGGCTGGTGCCTCCTGCGCGGCATGGTCCGCGCCGCTCCGGGTTTCACTGACTTTCCCGCGGTCTTCAATCCGGTGTCGCAGTTGCTGGTGGGCCTGTTCGGAGAGGAGATCGGCGCTCACAGCCGGGTCGCGTTCGGTGTGGCAGGCCTGCCCTGGAACATGCCGGTGGAGATTGAGGCCCAGCTTGTCCGCGTGCCGCAGGCGGGCCGGTGACAGCCACGACCGTGTCGGCGGCACGTGGCGTGCGCGCCGGGGCGGTGCTCGCCGTCATGTGCGCCGGCATGTTCCTGGTGCAGCTTGACGTGACTGTGGTGAATGTCGCCCTCCCGCACATCGGCGTGAGCTTGCACGCTGACGTGGCCGGGCTGCAGTGGGTAGTCGATGCCTACATTGTCGTGCTCGCGGCGTTCCTGCTGGCCGGCGGCGCTGCCGGTGACCGGTTCGGCCACCGCGGTGTGGTGCTGACCGGGCTGGCGGTATTCGGCCTGGCGTCCCTTGCCTGCGCCGCCGCCCCGACGCTCGGGTACCTGCTTGGTGCCCGTGCCGCCCAGGGGCTTGGCGCGGCGACTCTCCTCCCGGGAACCCTCGCCGTGGTCACCAGGACGTTCCCCGATGGCGGCGCGCAGGCCCGGGCGCTCGGCATCTGGGCGGGCGTCGCCGCGACGGCCCTGCCGGCGGGCCCCGTGCTCGGCGGCGTCCTCGTGACCTTCGCCGGCTGGCGGTCGGTCTTCTGGCTTCCCCTTCCCGTCGTGGCGGCGGCGCTCGTGGCCACCTGGCGTCTCGTGCCGCGCACCGCGCCATCTGGTGCCGCGCGCTTCGACGTGCCCGGCGTGCTGCTGGCCGCCCTCTCGCTGAGCGGGCTCGTCCTCGCCGTCATCAACGCGGGCAATGCCGGCCCGATTGCCCTGACGGCCGGTGCCGCCGCCTTGTGCGCCGCGGCCACGGCCGGGTTCCTGGCCCGCGAGCACCGGGCGCCGGCACCGGTGTTCCCGCTCGACCTGCTGCGGCATCTGCCGTTCGTCGTCTCCAACGGCGTGGCCGCGGCGATGAACTTCGTCGGAATCGGCGTGGTCTTCGTGCTCACCCTCTACCTTCAGGAGCTCCGGCACCGTGACGCCCTGACCGCTGGGGCCATGCTGCTGCCGCTGTTCGTGCCGCTCGCCGTCATGGCACCGCTCACCGGCCGCATCGTCGCTCGCACCGGGCCGCGTCCGCCCATGCTCGCGGGCCTGGCGCTGGGCGCGGCCGGCGGCCTGTGCCTGCTCCTCATCACCCCGGCGAGCCCGTACGCCGACCTGCTACCGGTCATGCTCGGCGTCGGGGCCGGCATGGGCCTGCTCACCCCGTCGGTGGTCGCCGCCGCCATGCGTACCTGCCCGCCGGCCCGCCAGGGCCTGGCCAGCGGGGTCAACAACACCGCCCGGCAGGCGGGCGGGGCCATCGGCATCGCGGTCTTCGGCGTGATCGCCGGGACTCCCGGCAACGCGGGTAGGTTTGTTGCGGGACTTCATGTCCTCGCGGTACTCGCCGCCGCGCTCTGGGTCGCCGCGATGGCGGTCACCGTTCCCGGCGTCCCGTCCATCAGCACAGGCAGGAATGCAGCGAAAGAAGACGACGGCACATGAGCGCGGAAGCGGAACGGAGCCGACGAGGCGGCTTAACGTCATAGCGGGAAAGGGCGCGGGACGACGCGTACCGCGCGTAGCAGCGCCGAGGTAGCCAGTGAACACGCAAGACAGGAACGTCATGCCGGGGGACCCGGACATCGCGGCCGCCGCCGCTGTAATCGGGGAGCCGACCCGCGCCCGGATCCTTATGGCCCTGCTTGACGGGCTGCGGTTGCCGGCCAGCGAGCTGACCCGTATCTGCGGCACCGCCAAGTCCACCACCAGCGAGCACCTCCGCATGCTCTCAGAGCACGGTTTCGTGACGAGCGAGAAATGCGGCCGGCACACCTACTACTGGCTGGCGGATCCCGGTGTCGCTCATGCCCTGGAGGCCATGGCCGGGATCGCCCCGCGCACCAGTCCCGCGTCCCTCAACACCGTCCGCCGCCACGACGCGCTCGCACGCGCACGGCTGTGCTATGACCATCTCGCCGGCCACCTGGGCGTTACCGTCACCGACGCGCTAAGCCGGACGGGGCTGCTTCACCCGTCACCGGGCGGGCAGCTTCTCGTGGATTCCCGGGCGTGGGACTCCCAGCAGCCGCTCGGCATCACCACGACCGCAGTGGCGGGACGAAGACAGCTGGCCCGCGGCTGCGTTGACTGGACAGCCCGCCGTCACCACCTGGCCGGCGCCCTGGGTGCCGCCCTGGCCGAGCGCATGTTCCGGCAGGGATGGATCACCAGACCGGACGCCAGACAGCGAGCCATCGCCCTTACGGACGACGGGAAGACGGGAATCATCAGCACCTTCGGCATCCCGGAAGCCGAACTGGCCGACGTCCCGTGCCGATAGCCCGCTTGCTGCCCGGCGAACCCGAACACCCTGCGTGCTTACACCCGCGTGCTCGACCGCGTCGGGTTAGCAGGAAGCGCCCGATCCACCCGAGTCCGATGTCAGGTTCGCGGCACTCGCCGGAAACTCCGTGGAACCGGAGGCCGCGGCGCCGGCCACCGCGGCGCTGGACCGCCTCACCTTCCAGGCCCTGACCGCCGGCAGGGTCAGCCTGCCCGGGGGGATCCGCGCACGCCGGGGTCTGGTTCCGGCTGTTGCGCACCCTGCTCGACGAGCTGAGCATCGCCCCGTCCGCGCTGACTGCCGCCTCCGCGGCCATCGTGCGCTCGGTGTGGGCAGCAGCCGGCGCGCACGAGCTGGAGCGGTGGGAGCGGGAACTGCGGACCGCGACGAACGCGAAGGGACAGCCCTACTCGGATGAGACGATCAGGACGCACATCGGCCACAGCGCGCAGTTCATCCGCTGGCTGGCCGGCGAGTGGCGCCCGCTCGGCCCGCGAGATCGCTCGTGACCGCAGCGGCGGCCTGGCTCCGCGTTTCGACGGGCCACCAGGAAACCGACAACCAGGTGCCTGATGTCGAGCGGTTCGCCGGGCACCACGGATACGAGCTCGCGGCCCGCTACGAGGTGAGCGAGTCGGCATGGAACGGCGGCAAGGACGGCGGCGAGTACAGGCGCACGCTCAAGCAGGCGCTCGACGACGCGCACGCCGGCAAGTTCTCCGTGCTGATCGTCTGGGCGCTCGACCGGATCACCCGCGAGGGCGCCGAGGGCGCGCTGCGGATCATCCGCCAGTTCCGCGAGCGCGGCTGCACCGTCGTTTCGGTCAAGGAGTCATGGCTGAACGGCTCGCCGGAGATCCAGGACGTGCTCGTCGCGTTCGCCGGGTGGATGGCGCAGCAGGAGTCCGCGCGCCGCTCGGAACGGATCCGGGCGGGCCTTGAGCGCCGCCGCGCCGAAGGGAAGCCGGTCGGGCGCCAGCCCGGCGCCGCGGACCGCAAGCCGCGGCGGAGGTCCGGCTACGTCGCGGCATGGGAGGACGGCGGCAAGCGCAGAGCGGCAGCGCACGAGGATGAGGCCGCGACCGCACTCTGAACGTTGCTCGCCCGCTACCTTGACCACCTGGGTGCCGAGCTTTCGTGCGATAGTTCACCGATCAGCGGCCAGCCTGGTCCGTACCGCTTCGACCATGGGCCAGTTGTCCTCACCGTAGGCTGCCGCAAACTCGGCAAAATCGCGGTAGGTATGCAACACGGCCGTTGAGGCAAAGTCGGACCGGTCTACGACGGCAAGACGTCCCTCAGTCATAAGGATGACCCATATGCGGGCAGCCTCTTCGTCATGCACCATGCGGCCGCGGATGATGACCTGGCGCCCTGTGGAGTCGACGGTCTCAAATGGCCCGAATGGATCGAACTGGTCACTTACTGTCATCATCTCCTGGCGTCATCTGACAGGCCGGTCATGCCCGAACGGTGTCGGGTTCACCCGGTCGGCAACCGCAACTCGCGGATTCTTGAACATCTCAAAGTCGAAGCAAGAGGCCTGCTGCGTACAGGCTGGTGATGTGGTCGCGGATGGCACGGGGCTGAGGGCCGCCCCGGATGAGGATGCCGCACTCGAGGTTGGATTCCATGGCGCGGCTGGTGAGGTTGGCGCTGCCGGCGAGCGCGACCTTGTCGTCGACGACGATGACCTTCGCGTGCAGGGACGCGCCTGGCGGGCGGGCGCTCGCGGGCCAGTGCAGGCGGAACGCGCTGAGGCCAGGGAAGGGCATGCCCGACGCCGTGTAGGACGGGTTGTCCTGGTGGCGTTCGGCGAGCAGCGTGACCAGCACTCCGCGCGCCAGGGCGGCCGCCAGTGCCGTGTTGATCGAAGGCTCGGTGTGCGTCGCGTAGCTGACTAGCAGGATCTCTGACTGCGCCGCGTTGATCAGCTCGATCACGGTCGCGGCGGTGAGCCGGGATGACGACACGCCGGATTCCGGGCCGGTCCACACGACCGATACCGATTGGTGCCGCCGCGCCCGCTCGACGGCCCGGACGGCGCCGGTGAGCAGGCCTGCCAGGTAGGCCGGCTCGGTGTGGCCAAGCCGGTGCAGCAGCTGGTCGCACGCGTCCCGCAGTATCACGGAGCCAGCGGAGGCGCGCAGCTGCCGGACGCCCGGTGCGCCCGCGGCCGCGGCTTCGGCCAGGCGGTGCACGTCGCCGGCCGGAAGTCGCTCGGCTGTCCGGCAGGCCCAGTCCGCCGCGGCGTCGTGCGGGTCGACGGCTGGCCCGCTGTTAGGCCCGCTCACCGCACCGGGAACGCGAAGCCGTCGCCTGTGGTCAGGTCGACAAGCACTGAGCGGTCCAGCCACCGGTTGCCCGCTTCGCAGCTCGTCTCCGAGGCGAACAGGCACGCGTGGCAGGCCGCGTTGTGCAGTACCGCCGATGGGTACTCCGGTACGTGCTCCGCGCACAGCGGGTCCGAGGAGCAGTGGGCGGCGTCGTCCAGCGCCTGGCGCAGTATCCGCTCCAGGTACCGCCGTTCGCCCAGTGCGACGAGGCCGCCGAGCGTGCCCTCGCTGTCGCTGGCCGCCGTCGAGATCAGCAGGCCGGCCGCGGGGGACGACGGGGTGCCGAGGTAGATCCGCTCCCGCAGCGACGCCGATGAGTAGCCGCACTCCAGCGCGACCTGCCGCATCAGCATGTGGCTCAGGGTGTGGATCAGCAGGAACCGGGAGATCGGGAACCCCGGCGACGGTGTCTGGTCCCGGTCCAGCGCCCACTGCCGGTAGGCCCGCCCCAGTGCGGTGATGTGCTCGTGGTCGGCGACGGATGACGCCCATCGCGCGACGTGGCGCTCTCGCAACTCCAGGAAGATGCCCTCGCCGCGCTGCTCAACCGCAGGCACCCACTCCTCTGGTCCACGGGCCAGCCGGATCCGCTTGGCGGGCCGGAGGTCGTCGCGCTCGGGTGCGTCTACCCGGGTGAAGCCGAGCAGGGCACGGACTTCACGCAGCCGTGAGACCAGGACCACCTGGTCGATGAGGCTGTCATAGCCGCGCGGTGAGTCGGTCGGCACCGCGCGGAAGTCGGCGTCCTGGCGCTCCGTCGTCGGGCGCGACAGCAGCTGCCATTCGGCGTCCCGCAGGTTGTCGGGGGATTCCGGCGGGGTGGGGCCGCCCTGCCCGCGCAGCTTCTCGATGCATCCCCACACCTCGTGAAAGGGATAGCCGCGCAGGGCACGCATCGCGGGCACGGCGTCGATGATGGCCTGGGCGGCGATGGGATCCTGCTGCGAACCGAGGATGCCCCAATTCGCCGCCACCAGGTCCTCGACCGTCTGCCCCTGCGGCAGGTGCAAGGCGCTGGCCGACACCGCGAACCACAGGTTGCTCGCGCCGAGCACGATCAGCTTCAGCTGCTTGCCGCACTGGTAGAACCGCTGCAGGTGAGGGTGACGGCCCCGGCAGACAGGGAGTTTCTGCCAGCCGTCACTGCCCGCCGCTTCCTGGATGGACCGGCTGTGGTCGCACGTCACGCAGCGGACCGTCACCCTTGGTCCCAGGGTGGATGCCGCGTCGGACATGGTGAGTTGCGGCCCGTCGCAGACGCCTTCGGCGCGGGTGGCGTGCACGAACTCGACGTACGGGAAGTCGTCCAGGTGACCGTCCTCGCAGACGACAAGGAATCGCGCGGGCACGCACGCGCGCCTGCTTGCCACGCGGAGCGACGCCTGCCGCAGGCACTGCGCGTGGACGTACTTGGCCAGGTCCGGGCGCCGCCCCCATCGGTGGACGAGTTCGAACTGGCCCGGCGGGTCCAGCGGGCCTAGCCGGTAGCAGCGCGGGCACCGCACCCACCGGGGGAACGGCGTCACCGGGACGCCGGTGCGGGTGAGCGGGTCGTCGTTCGCGCCCGGATCCCACGGCGCGTGCCGCAGCGCCCGGACCTGCGGTCCGAGCACCCGCTGTACCGCCTCAAGCAGGCGCGGCTCATCGACCGGGTCCTGGCGCTCGGGGTTCCATGCGTCCAGGCCGCGCACGATCACGCTCATCGACGGCAGGTCGACGGTCGCGCCGACCCCGGCGGTCGTGATGAGATGGCTCGGCCGTGCCTGCCCGATCCGGGTGGGAGCGCTGCGCTGCCCGGTGCCGGATACGCCGGAAACACCGGAGGCGGCAGCCGCCGGAATGGTCATGCGGGACCTCCAGAGGTCGAACGCTCGTAGCTCCAGGCCGGCGCGTCACCCACGCTGCGATCGTCCCGGTCAAGCTGCAGGAGGATCTCCGCCTCCACCTCGCGCATGGACATCGGCGCGGACCACAGGTCCCACGATCCCTCATCCGGGTCACGCAGCAGCCCGTTGACGTCCGGCGCCTCCTTGTAGCCGAGGCGCCCGGTCTGCACGGCCTGCCGCCGCGCGTACCACAGGTCCAGCCGGTGCTGCAGCTCGGCCCGGACAGCAGCGGCCCGGTCCGCCTCGTGGGTGACGACCTCGGCCCGCGCGGCGACCGCGTCGAGCAGCGCGGCGGCGAACGGCCCGGACAGCGGCACCGAGTGCGCCGCGACGTTCGGCAGCGCCGACACCCCGGAATGCCGCAGCAGCGTGACGAGGACCCCGGTCAGCCCGCGGTCCAGGGCCCGGTCGCTGAACGGGGTCGTGGTCAGCCCCTCAACCCGCAGCCCGAACGTGGCGTGGTCATACCCGAACGATTCATAGTGGGCCAGGTCGCGGGGCCGCGACCACTGGTAGATGGTCACCACGAGCCCCGGCCGCGACGCCGAGCGGCCGACGCGGGACGTGGCCTGGATGTACTCGGCCGCGTTCTTCGGCTGCCCGGTGACGGCCATCAGCCCCAGGCGCTGCACGTCCACGCCCACCTGAAGCATGGACGTGGCGAGCAGCACGTCGATCGGGCGCGGACCCCGTGCCTCGGACCGTGCCCGGAACGCATCCGGGTCCCGGCGCAGCTCGTCAAGCGCCGCGGTCGAGTCGAACTCCGGGTCGAAGCGGTGCTCCAGGTCGGCCAGGCTCTCCGCGATCCGGCTTGACGGCATCCGTCCCGTCAGCTCCTGCACGATCGGCGCCCGCCGCCGGGTGCGGACCTGCTGGCTGCGCAGCCGGTCGGTGATGTCGTCCTCGACCAGCCGCCGCATGCCGGCCAGCTCCCTGGTCGCGGTGAAGTAGTCCACCAGCGTCATGTACGGGTCGGCCGCCGCGCCGTGCCGGTCGAAGAGGAACTGCGCGTGCTCCAGCAGCGCCGACGCGACCCGGATCTCCACGGACTTGAGCCGCTCGCCGGGCGCGAGGATGCCCCGGTACCGGCGCCCCGGCGTGGACGGCGACGGATCCACGGTCGCGGAGAAGTACGTCTCGCCAGCGTCGAGCACCGGCGGCGGGAACACGGTAAGGCCGCGTGCGAACACCTGCTCCACCTGATCGCGTGCCCGCCGCACGGTCGCGGTAGAGGCGACGAGCACGGGGCGGACCGGACCGCGCGAGCTCAAGTGGTCGATCGCGGTCTCGTACAGCCCCACCATCGAGCCGAGCGCGTCGCTGATCAGGTGCAATTCGTCCTGGATGATCAGGTCCGGCGGCCGCACCCGCATCGCCGGCTGGATCACCGCGCGCGGCAGGTCGCCCCGCGCCGGATGCCCGCCAGGACCGCAGAAGGACAGGAAATCGGGGTTCTGCCACCCGTGCCGCGTGCACTCCGTATCTACGAGCCCGAACAGGGTCGCGGTCGATGCCTTCCACGGCAGCTGCGCCAGCTTGTCCACCGTGGCGATCACCAGGCCGGGCGTCAGCCGGTAGATCTCCTCGTCCACGGTGAGCACCGGAAGTCCCTCGTCCGGAGAGTTCCGCGGCGAGAACGCGCAGTCTCCCTCGGGGTCCGAACAGTACACCAGCACCCGCCGCCGCAGCCGGCTGGTCTGCACGTTCGCCGACGACAGCCGCGACCCGCACCACGGGCACACCGGCAACTGCAGCACGCCGCCCAGCACCCGTTCCGAGCCCCGTGACTCGGTGATCTGCCGTTCGGCCTCCTCGAAGGAGTTCGGCGACACCGAAGTCCCGACCCACAGCCCGATCCGGAACGGCGTCGTCCCCCACCGCGAATCCCCGGCGTCGACCCGCTCCCGGCGCAGCATCTCACACGCGCACACCAGCGCCGAGGCCCGCTGGAACTGCTGTGCCGTCAGCAGCCGCAACGTGTACCGCATCAGCACCGCGACCCCGCGCGTCCCGTCATAGGCGTCGGGACCCGACCCGACCACGCCCTGCAGCCGCCGGATCGCGAACGTGTACGCCGCCAGCCCCAGGTACGCCTCGGTCTTTCCGCCGCCGGTCGGGAAGAACAGCAACTGCACCTCAGCATTAGAAGGATCGCCAAGACCGCGATGAGCGTCGGCATGAGACGGCGACGTCAGCCCCGGCAGGCACAGCAGCACGAACGCGAGCTGGAACGGCCGCCACGACCGGTTCTCCGGCACGTCCAGGCGGCGCAGCAGCCCGGCCACGTCCGTCCCTGGCACCGACATCCGCGCCCGCACCACCTCAGACCGCACCCGCTGCAGCGCCATCGCCTGGTTCGCGAACCGGAACGCCTCCCGCGCGATCCCGTCGGTCCGCAGCAGCTCGATCGCCCGCTCCAGCCGCCCTGCGACGTCGCGCGCCGCCGCCACGGCCCGCGAACCAGCGTCCCCATACCGGGCGATCTCCGGATCGGATTCCACCCGGGCCGCCTGCTCGGCCAGCCACTTCCGGTACCCGGTCACCAGCGGACGCAGCGCCCGCACCAGGTCATCGCGCCCCAGTTCCGGCGACCCGAGCCTGGCCATGTCGAGCACCAGTCCGGGCACCTTCCCCGGCACCACAAGCCGCACCTCCGCCGCCGGGAAGCACGTCGTGGACAGCCGCCACGCGCGTATCTCGCCGTCACGCACGGCTGCGTCGACCGCGCACTGCCGCCCGTTTGACGTGCAGCAACTCGAGGTGCAGCCGCTCATCGTCAGACCCCGACTGCGGCGACGCGATGTCCGGGTCGTTGTGCCCGCAGAAGATCGCGGCGTTCCCGTCCAGCGCGGTCACGGTCAAGCCCACCTGGTACAGCCGCGCGGTGTCCTGGGTCTGCGCCGGCGTCCGCTGCCCGTTGACCAGTGACAGCTCGACGACCCGCCGCGCCCCGCGGTGCCGCACCGTGTACCGGACGACCACCCCCGGCTGCTCGTCGTCTGGCACGAGCGAGTCCGACCCCTCGGCGTCCGTCCGCACCTCTACGGACCCGCCCGCCTGCACCCGGTGCCAAGTGGTCGCGGCCCGCCCGGTCGGCGTCTCGTGCGTCTCCGACGGAGACCGCTCGTACCTGCCCCATATGGCGGTCACGCTGATCACATCGACGGTCACCGGCACGAAGAACGCCAGCCCGATGGCCGAGGCAGACATAGATCCCGAACGGATGGTGGCGTCTGCCTCAGCGCCCTCTTCCTCGCCGCCGTCACCAGACGCCGGAGATGCCACCTCCCGGTCGACAAGCTCCGGCTCTAGCTGCTCGTTGTCAACCGGCTCCTCCGGCTGCTGCCGCGGCACGAGCCGCCCGAGCATGTACCGCTCAGCAGGCGAGGTCCCCGGCGGAAGCTCCTCCTCCGGCCCGCCCCACGGCCCGAGCAGATCCCGTTCGAGAAGATCCTCCAGCTCGGCGCGCACTTGGAACGAGGTGACCTCGGGCGCGGTCACGACGGGTTCTCCAGTGCGTAACGCCGGTGATTCTCTTCGAGCAGCCGGTCCAGCAACTCGAACCGTGCTTCCTTACTGACCGTCCACCGAATCCCGATCTTCGTCGGATGATGCCCGATCTTGAGATCGAGGTCATCCCAGCCATAGGCCCGCATGACCGCCTCATCGATCGCCACGTGAATGTCGCGAAGCTCTTGGATCGCGGGATCGTGAATGTCAGGATCGTGGACCCGATTGTAGGTACTGGTGAGGCCCCAAGCACGGGCGAGCATAAGGTCGCGGCGGGTCGTGTCGAGTTGCCGCCCGAGCGCTTCCAGCTCTGCCGTCGGCTGAGAACGAGGGAGTGTCTGAAACACGTCAGTCGGCGAATAGTTTATATCTGTTCTCAACGTCGAGCTGTAGCGAAGTGTCCAAATAATGTGAGCGCTCGAACTCAGCATGGCAAGTAGCGCGAGTGATCCGGTCGCGAAGACGACGCACTTATCAGAGTAAACAAAATTAGTCGGAACACGAGCCGGAGCGAGCGAGCTTGACACACGCGCGATCACGAGTGTGTAGTCAAGTTCCTTGATTGCCCTGTATAGCCCAGGGCATCGCTCACCGAAGCGCCACCAAAGTTCCCGATAGTTAGCGCGCTTATTGCGATCGCGAAATGGTTTGACGAGGCTGCGTGCAATGTCAATGCAGTCTGGATACTCCTCAGCATGTGCGAGCGGCCAGTCCTGGAAATCAATGACCCAACGGCTGGCTGAGCAATCGGGACGCTGGTTTAGATCCCTGCCGATCAGGTACGGCTGGATAATCTCGGCGTTGGAAGGGTCGCGGGTGATGAGTTCATCTCTCTGATCTTCGGTAAGTGTGAACCCTATGCCGAGAATAATCGAACCGATGAACGCACGGTCTTCGTTCTCGCGGAGCTTGTACGGTCGGCCGCGAATGCGCCCGTACGGTTCTAGGTCGGGTCCGATTGTGGGCACCTCTTCGCCGTCTACCCGGAATGCGGCAGACTTGGAGGGGGGGATGCGACCAGCCCAGAACTCGACAATCTGCAGGTTCGCACTCTTCGTCGGCCATGGATGAGGCGAATGAGCGCTGTGAATGGTAAGTGAATTCTCGGCGACCTGTCCCATTCCGACACGGAGCGTAGGACCCTCGATGAGAGTGTTTACGGTAACGAAGCCGAGCTGCCCGCGTGACGAGAGCAGACGTTCAGCTCGGAGCACGAACCGCGCGGCCAGATCGGCGCTGCCCGCTACACCCCGGCCGTCCCAGCGTTGCAGCCAGTTTAGATAGTCGTTGCCGTGTAGGCCTGAAATCTTCTTGCCGCCCCGAAATGGGGGGTTACCGATGATGGCGTCGAAGCCTGGCGTCAGCGTATCGGCAAAGATCTCGGGGAACACCAGTGGCCAGTGGAAGGGCTCGCGTTCAACCGTGCCCACCGGGCGCGGGTCTTGTAGGTTCTCCTCGACGTAGGGGGCAAGGTCCTTCTCGTTGCTGACGCTGACGTACAGCTTAAGGAATGCATGGTCGAGTGTTTTGCCATTCAGCTTCGCGTTCGCAAGGCCCGTCGCCGTGATCGCGTCCGCTACCGTCGTAATCTCCCCGGACAGTTTCTTCGCCTGGGCGAGCAGCCGAGCCTTATGTTCGATGTCGCGGATCGTGACGCCGCCGGTCGCGGTGATCTTGCGGCGGAGGTCGGCGGCCTGGGCGAGCTTGTCGCGCCATTCCGAGGCGAAGTCGAGGGTGCCGTGGTGCAGGCGGCGGCCCTCCTTCGCATCCACGTGCAGTGACTCCAGTTGCTCCAGGCTGACCAGGCCGAGCAGCGAGTCCCCGGCGGCGAGGCGGTCGTCGAGGAAGCCGAAGGGGCGTTCGGTGTCCATCGTGATCAGCCACAGCGACAGCTTCGCCATCTCGACGGCGAGCGGGTTGATGTCCACGCCGTACAGGCAGTGCTCCGTGATCCGCCGGCGCGCCTTGAGCAGCAGCCGGTCGGCCTCGGCGTCCGCGCCGACGCGGCCGACCGTGCGGTGCAGGTCCATGGCGAGGGCTTCCGCGTCCCCTTCGGCGAGCCACGCCTCGACAAGCCGGTCTGCGAGGTAGCGGCAGGCGGCGACGAGGAACGCCCCGGACCCCATCGCGATGTCCGCGACCTTCAGGTCAAGGAGCTGCGTGGACGGGCGGATCCGCCACTGCGGAGTGTCCGACGTCTCCAATGGACCGGGTCGGTAGACGAGCGGCTGCAACGCGCCTTCGGCGACCTCTTCCGCGAGGGACCGGGGCGTGTAGTGGGTGCCGGTCGCGGCGCGGCGGTGCGAGCTGGTGATGTACCGGCTGCCCGGCGGGAAGACGGCGGGGCGGCCGAGGTCGTCGTAGCGGAGCAGGCCGAGGGCGGGCAGGACGCTTTCCGCGATGTCTGAGTCGGGCACGGCGCTACGGAGCGCTCGGACCTGTTCGGCATCGGTGCCGGCGGCGGCCTGCGCGGCCTGGACCCGCCTGGCCGACCAGCCGGTGCGGTCGGTCAGCTCCTTGACCGTCAGGCCGGTTGCCTGGGAAAGCGCAACCTCGGCGTCTTCCTTGATCTTCTGCGGCCACTTCGACGGGCGGGCCAGGCCGAGCACGGTCTCGGTGGCGGTGCGGACCTCCAGTTCAAGGAGGCCTTCGTAGACGTAGCCGATCTGCTCCACGTCCAGGGCGCGGAAGGTGAGGCGACGGCGCTCGCCGCCGATGACCACGTACTGGACCGCGCGCAGCATTCGCAGCACGGTGCGGTCGTCTACGGCGGGCGGCCGGGCCGCGGCGGCGGGGGTGCCGGCGCCCGTGTTGTCGATATAGGTGCGGCCTTCGAGCCACGGGTAGCGGTCGGGGTCGAACAGGCCGCCGCCGTAGGCGGGCAGCCGCAGGTCCTCGTGCGCGACACCGGAGTGGACGGCGCGGGTGACGGCCAGCAGCCGGTGCCAGGCGGCGGTGCGCTGGCCGAGCACGGCGCCGAGGCTGTCGGCCTGCTCCAGCTGCTCGACGAGGTGGCCGACGCTGTAGGCGGTGACGTACAGGTCGTCGTCGCTTGGCAGCAGGCGGCGTTCCTCGGCGAACAGCAGGAACACGACGCGCATCATCATCGTGACGACGCCGGCGTAGAAGTCGTCGTCGCTGACGCCGGCCAGAAGCGTTCCGGCCGATTCGCGGTCGAGCTGGTCGAGCGTCGTGACCAGGAGCTCGACCGCCTCGCGGACCTGGCGGCCGAGCTGCTCGGTGACCTCTTCCTGGCGTTCGAGTGACTCGGCGAACAGGGCCGGGAGCTTGTCCTTGGGCTGCGCGGCCTGGAAGCGGGAGCGGGTGAGCAGGGCGACGAGTCCCTCCAGGGACTTCGGCTCCTCGCTGAACAGGGACGCGTCCCAGACGGCGGCGCCGGTCGCGGCGCCGCGCGGCGCGGTGACCAGCGCCCACCAGCGCCCGTCGCTGACGATCCCGGTCGGCACGTCCCTGGCGCGGAGCAGCACGGCGAGGCGCTCGACGGCGTTCGCCGTCCAGGTGCCGGTCGTGGTCCTGGTCAGCGGGTGCGTTCCCCAGGCGGTGACCATGCCGAGCAGCTTCCAGG
This sequence comes from Actinomycetota bacterium, assembly GCA_027314595.1. Taxonomy (GTDB): domain Bacteria; phylum Actinomycetota; class Actinomycetes; order Streptosporangiales; family Streptosporangiaceae; genus Trebonia. The sequence continues at coordinate 16,842 of DAHVAN010000433.1, forward strand.
GCCCGCTGCTCGTGCTGTCGCCGCTCGCCTCCGCGTCGTCGCCTTCGGAGTCGCCGTCGTCCTCCGGCTCCTCATCGTCGGATGTATCCGACAGGTCTGAGCCGTCTTCGTCGTCGGCATCCGCGTCGTCATCGGTCTCGTCGAAGTAGCCGAAGTCCGGGCGGAGCGTGACCCCGTGGTCCGCCACGATCTCGGCGAGGGTCTGCGGGATGGCGTCGTCGATGACGAGGTGCTGCTGCCAGTCGAAGACGTCGCGCAGCATTGCCGTGATGACCGCGTGCCTGCTGGCGCCGCGGTCGTCCATCATCTGGGCGACGAGCGCGCGCACGCTGGCGCGCTGCTGGACGGGCACTTCCGGCAGCCCGTTGGGGAAGACCCGGTGCGCCACCGGCAGCGTGAGGAACGGCCCGGAGACCTGAAGGAGTTCCAGCCACGCGTGCCGCTTGCGGACCTCCTCGCTGACACCACCGTGTGCTCTCATTCGGCCACCTCATCCGGGACACCCTGTACCTCTGGAACACACAGCGCCACCGCGAACGGGAAGACCAGTTCGCGGACGTTCTGGTAGCGCCGCCTGATCGCGTCAAGCTCGCGCTGCTTCTCTTCGGCGAGACCGTCGCGGCGCGCGGCCCACGCCTGCCGGTCCCGGTCGTAGGCGTGCTTTTCAAGCTCATCGAGCTGGTCAAGGGTGAGCTGTACTGCTCCCGGTCCGTCGAGCGCGGTGTCCAGGTTCGCCTTGAGCTGGGTGAACACGATGTCCACGTTGCGCTGCTCGGTGGCCTCGCGCGCCTCCAGGGTGCGTTGCAGGCGCTCCTTGCGTTCCCTCGCGCGCTGTTCCACGTCGCCGGCCAGCAGCGGCTCAAGCTCGTTCCACCGGCTGGCGAGGTCGAGCCGCGCGGCTTCGGGGGCGAGGCGGCAGGCGTCCGGTTCGAGGGCTTCCCCGACGGCGGCGTACAGCGCCTCGTGCCGGCGTTCTTCCAGCTCCACCCGCCGGGACCGGCCGGCCGGCGGGACGATCCGGGCCGACAGCATGATCTCCTCGTGCAGCCGACGGCCGTCCGCGCCGACGAGCACGAGCCGGGCGAACACGGCGACGAGCGGGCCGTTGACCCCGGCGTCCGCGGGCGGGGTGAACTTGAGCGCGGCGACCCGGTTGAGGGCGGCGCGCCCGCCCCAGATCGCCGAGCGGAGCAGCCGCGTGGCCTGCGAGACGAGGGGGTACTCCAGGTGGGCGAGGACGACGTCATCGCGGCCCTCGGCGACCTTCGCGTCGAACGTGAACGGCCGCAGGTGCCCGTCGAGCGGATCGGCGAGCCCGGTCACGGTCCGCTCCCACCCGGCACGCAGCGCGGGCGGGGCGATCAGCCCGTCCGGCTGGTCGGCCAGCGGCGGCTGGCCGGCGAGGGCCAGGGCCGTGTCCACGACGCGACGAACGTTGCCCGGGGCGACGTGCAGTTCCCGGATGCTGGCGTCGAGCTGGTCATGCAGTCTGCGGACCTGGTCGCGCAAATCACGCTCGGCGCGCAGCAGGCTGGTGGATGCCTTGGGGGTGACCTGGAGCGGGTCGATGAGCCGCGGGCGGCCGAGCATCCGGGCCTCGACCGCGTGCGCGAGCACGGGGTTGACGCTGCCGAGGTCCTGGCGTTCGGTCGCGACCTTCTGCGCGACCCGGGACAGGTACTCCAGGTCGCCGGCGTAGGAGCCTTCGGGTTCTTTGTCCCAGCCGGCGCCGACGAAGTGGGAGACCTCCACCTCGTGGGTCTGGCCGTGCCGGTCTACCCGGCCGATCCGCTGTTCGAGCCGGTTGGGGTTGAACGGGATGTCGTAGTGGATCACCCGGTGGCAGTGCCGCTGCAGGTCGATGCCTTCGCTCGCGGCGTCGGTCGCCAGCAGGATGCGCACCGGGTCGCGGTCAAGGCCGGCCTGGAAGGCGGCCTTGAGGTGCTCGCGCTTCTTCTCGTCCATGCCGCCGAACAGCAATCCCAGGCGGTCCCCGCCCAGGCCGCGGGCCGTCAGGATGCCGGCCAGCCACTGCTGGGTGGCCTTGTACTCGGTGAAGACGATGACGCGCTCGCCCTTGTCCCAGTCGCCGTCCGGGCGGCAGACCCGGTTGAGCTCGGCGACCAGGGCCTTGGCCTTGGTGTCGGCGGGCTCGGCGTGGCGCTGTGCCCAGTCGGCTAGCTGGCGGCGGTAGGCGGCCTCCATGACGGAACCGCCGGATTCGCCCGCGTCATCGAAGATGCCGGGCAGGCCGGCGACACGGCCGAAGACCTCGCGCTCGTCGTCGCTGCCTGGATCGTCGTCGGACGGCTCGGTGTCCCAGCCGAGGACGTCGTCCATCCATTCCAGGTCATCGGCGGTGTTCGGAGTAACCACCACCCGTTCGGCATGATGATCTTGGTTTTCGCTTTCGAGATGGGCCTCGAGGGTCAGGGCGAAGGCCGCGGGGGAAGAGAACAGGCGCTTCTTGAGGATGAGCGTCACCAGGTCGCCGGCCCGGGCCTGGGCCGCGCCGGGCTTAGCGCGGCGGGCGGCGGTGTAGCGCTGGAGCAGGTCGTAGGCCTCGCGTTCGGCGTCGGTGTAGGCGATGTCGACCGCGCTGATCGTGCGGGCGGGGAAGCGCTCGGTGCCGTCGGGGTTCTTGATGTCGGTCTTGAGACGGCGGATCATGACCTGGTCGAGTACCGCCTTGTCCGGCTCCTGGCCCTTGAAGAAGCGCTGCGGGTCGAGCATCTCAAGCAGCGACTGCCACGACCACGAGTAGCCGTTGTGCGGGGTCGCGGACAGGAAGAGATGGTGCTGGCTGTGCTCGGTGAGCCTTCTGACCGCCTGCGTCTGCTTGCTCTCGACCGGGTAGCCGGTGGGCTTGGGCGGCTCGGCGGGCGCGCAGTGGTGCACCTCGTCGACGATCAGCAGGTCGAAGAAGCCGGGGAACCTGCTTTCGTTCGTCAGGACCTCGTCGAGCATGCGCTGCACTCGTGGCGTTCTCAGCCATTGGAGGCTGATGATCGTTCTCGGGTAAACGGCGAAAGGGTTTGCTTCCAGGCCGTGGGAGCGGCGGAGCTCCCTGAGCTGTGCGGTGTCCACGATCGTGAAGCCGAGGCCGAACTTGGCCTCCATCTCCTCGCGCCACTTGAGCGTGAGCGACGCCGGGCAGACGACTACCACGCGCCGTGCTCTGTGGCGTAGGAGCATTTCTTGGACGACCAGGCCGGCCTCGATCGTCTTGCCCAGGCCCACGTCGTCGGCGATGAGCAGGTTGACCCGCGGCATGGCGAGCGCTCTTGCCACCGGTTCGAGCTGGTACTCCTCGATGGTGATGCCCGAGCGGAACGGGGCCTGCAGCGTGCGGGTGTCGGCGCTGGCAACGGTGCCCCAGCGGACGGCGTCGAGGAAGGCGCCGAGTTGCTGCGGGTCGTCCCAGTTGCCTTCCGTCACCGCTGGCAGCCGGGTGGCGGGGACGATCTCGCGGCCGGGCTCGATCTCCCAGGCGACGGTCAGCTCGTCGCCGAGGTCGTCGTCGCTGACGCTGGTGAGGGTGACAAGGGTGCGGCCGGGGATCCGCGTGGCGGCGAGCTCGTCCTGGGGCTGGCGGCTGCTGTTGACGCCGCTGACCACCCACTGCTGGCCCCGGACCCTTACCAACTGACCTAGTTCCGGCACATCCTGATTCCGTGAGGCCACGCCTGGCGCGTCAGAGACCTCGGCTGGAACAGCCGTCATGACCACCCTCCGAGTTCTGCTCTACGCGCACCGCGCTGGTGTAACACAAGGCTAGCGTCAATCACGTACCGTGCCGATACGGTTACATCACCAGGCGAAGCGTACTGAAGTGGAACATTCTTCTCCTACCGGCCCGCGAAAGCTCCATCAGCTGACGGAATCGGGTGCGCCGGACGGTAACGCTTCGGAAACCGACCGCCCCGCAGCCGAGCCATCGCGGGCGAGGATGGCCGCAGCAGCAGGGGCGGGCCCGGGCCGTACCGGACATCATCAAAGCGAAACAAAGCCAGGCACGCCTGCGGTCATGAGGGGCAATGTCGCTTAGCTAGTTGTTTGATAATTGCCGATACCTGCCTGTGGCGGCGGGGCGCGGGTGCATGATCGCAGGTCATGGTGTACTTCGTGATGGCGCTGGCGCTTTTCGCCGACGAGGACTACGAGGAAGCCTGGGCGCGGCCTGTCCCGGTGACGCGTCTCCAGATTGACGTCAGCGAAGGTCACGGCTGGTGTTAGTTTCATGATCCGTTCCAGGGCCGACGGCTGGCAGGCCAAGGTGGACGGCGTGCCGCTCGAATATTGAGTTACGTGGCCTGAGCTGGGGTTATGCGGCGTGGTGATACTCGTTGACCACTCCGGTGACGACGGGTTTTCGACGGACCGATCGCAGGTCGGCCACGTCCCGGACAGGCTCGGCCACCATATCCGGGGGCCGCTGCCGCCGGGACTGGTGCGGCCTGTGGCCGTTATAAGTTGTAATGGGCCACGTACTCGCGGAGCACCAGAGCCAGGTGGCGTTCGCCGGCGATCAAGATCCGGTCCAGCAGCTCGCGGCGGAGGGTCCCATCAACGCGCTCGCAGATGGCGTTCATCCGCGGCGTCTTCGGCAAGGTAGTGATGATCCGCAGCCCCTCGGCCGGTGACCGGGAAGACCTCCGCCCAACAAGCACCTCACCAGCCGGTAGAGCAGCGACAGCACCACCTCGAGATGGTGCCAGCCACGCTACCGATCCGCAGCAAAACCCCAGCTCACACTACAAGACCGAGTTTCCGAGCGGGACATGGTACAGCGGCTGCCGCTGGAGCGCGGCGTGCTCGAGTTCGGTGATCTTCCGGTCACGGTTGGCGCCGAGCTTCGTCTGCCGGATCTGGTCGCGCAGCTTGAGGATGGCGTCCATCAGCATCTCCGGTCGCGGCGGGCAACCCGGCAGGTAGATGTCCACCGGCACGATGTGGTCGATGCCCTGCACGATCGCGTAGTTGTTGAACATGCCGCCGCTCGAGGCGCAGACGCCCATCGAGATGACCGCTTGGCGTCAAACGGTCATAGCGACATTGGGTCAAGTCGAGACCGAATATAACCCGGAAGGTATCTCGCTGCCTGCCCAGCGTGAATCGTGCATTAACCGGGAACACGAACTCGGCAGCGTCAATGCCGAAGAATTAATCGAGCCGGGCCACAGCGCTAGAACGATCGAGAACCGTCCGGCTTTCCAGGAAATGCTTGCCTACCTGAGCAAGCACCCAACGTCGGATATGTCATCGTCTATGCGCTCTCCCGGTTCGCACGCAACCGCTACGACGACGCGGTAACCATGATGGCCCTCAAGCAGATGGGCGTCCAGCTCGTCTCCGCGACTGAGAAGAACCTCGACGACAGCCCGGCCGGACGGCTGATGCATGGCATGCTCGCGCTGATCAACGAGTACCAGGTTGACCAGAACGGTGCCGACATCAAGTACAAGATGGGCCAGAAGGTCACCAAGCACGGCGGCACGATCTCCCGTGCCAAACTCGGCTACCTCAACGAGAGGGTTCACTTCGACGGGCACAAGGTCAACACCATCGCCGTGGACCCCGAGCGGGCCCGCTACATCCCGATGGCCTTTGAGCTGTACGCCACCGGTCAGCACACCTACGAGACCGTTCGTGATGCCTTGACTGACGCGGGCTTGCGCACGCGAGGGAACCGGCGTTGGGGGCCACGGCCGGTCTCTACCGCCAAGGTCGGTGAACTCCTCCAAGACCGGTACTACCTGGGCTACGTGACGTACGAGGGGGTGGAGTACAAGGGGCGGCACGATCCGCTTGTGACACAAGAGCTGTTCGACCGGGCACAACGCGTACTCCAGAACGAACGGCAGTCCGGTACCCGCCAGCGGACCCACGACCACTACCTCAGGGGCCTGCTGTGGTGCCAGCGCTGCAAGCGGCGGCTGATCCTGATGCCCGGCAAGAGCCGCAACGGGCAGGTGTACTTCTACTTCATCTGCCGTGGCCGCCAGGATCGCGTCTGCGACCTGGATTACCTGCACATAAGCAAGGTCGAGCGAGCGGTCGAGAACCACTATGCCACGGTTCAGCTTTCCGAACACTTCTGCGCCGCGCTGCGATCCCGGCTAGAAGCCACTCGCCAAGGTGCGACCACCACGGCCAAGCGGCTAACAGACCAGCTTGGCAAGCAGCTCGCCAAGCTGGACATCCAGGAAGATCGCTACCTCGACCTCGTCGGCGATCCGGACTGGCCCAAGGAGAAGGTGCCCGCCTGACGGCGGACACCCCCGATGGAGCCTCCAGAGTGGGCCTGCTTGCCACTGCGCTGGGGGCACAGTGTTCAAGTAAGACCGCTTTGGTGGGCCGTACTGGATTTGAACCAGTGACCTCTTCCGTGTCAGGGAAGCGCTCTCCCGCTGAGCTAACGGCCCGGGATTCGCGCCGACGGCCAGCCCCGCCATGCGGGCCCGCTCATCGCCACGCGCAGAGACTACCAGAAGTTGGCCGCGCACACGGATTCGGAATCGCCCCCGCCCCGCGGCCGGCCGGCCCCCCGGGCCGCCCGCCGCCCCGCCGACGCCCGGCTTGCCGGCCGACCGCGGGACGCGAATCGCGCAAGGCACCGGCCCGCACCGCCGCCTGCAAGAACTTCCCGTCCCGGCACCGGTCGCTGCCCTGCTCATCCCGAACGCTCCGGGGCGACTCCACCCGGCCCCCTGCTCGGTACGGAGGGGACCGGGCGGTGACGCGACGCCGCACGCCGTTCCGTCACCGCCCGGCCCCCGGCCTGCCTGCCGGCCCGTGTTCAGATCCTCCAGTGATATCCGATCGAGAAGTCCACCGCGGTCGGGTAGGCCAGGTACATCAGCCAGCCGCCCGTGACCACGTGGAAGAAGCCCAGCGCCCGCTCGCCTAGCGGGACGCCGATCGCGGCGAAGAGATCGCTGAAGTAGATCGCGAACAGGCCGAGGAACAATTTTAGTTAGTTAGCCGTATGGCAGCGGGATACCCGGGTAACTCGCCTGCGATGAAGTCCAGGCCCAGGTCCAGGGCACGGCTGGAATGGGTCAGCGCGCCCACCGCCAGGTAGTCCACGCCGGTGGACGCGACCTCCCTGGCGTTGTCCAGCCGCAGGCCGCCGCTGGCCTCGAGCAGGACGCCCTCGTAGCGCCGCGCCTGCGCGACCGCGGCGCGCAGCATGCCGGCCGGCATGTTGTCGAGCAGCAGGAACCGGGCGCCGGCCGCGAGGGCCGCACCGACCTCGCCCAGGTCGTCGCACTCCACCTCGAGCGGCAGGCCGGGCGCGGCCGCGCGCACCGCGTCGATCGCCTTCGCCACCCCGCCGGCCGCGGCGACGTGGTTGTCCTTGATCAGCGCCGCGTCGCCGAGCCCCATCCGGTGGTTCTCGCCGCCGCCGCAGCGCACCGCGTACTTCTCAAGCTGGCGCAGGCCGGGCGTGGTCTTGCGGGTGTCCCTGATCCTCGCGCCCGTTCCCTGCACCGCGTCCGCCAGCGCCCGGGTGGCGGTGGCGACGCCGGACAGGTGGGTGAGGAAGTTGAGCACGGTGCGTTCGGCGCCGAGCACGGCCGCGGCGGGCCCGCTGACGCGCAGCACCGCGTCGTCCCGCCGCAGGCGCGAGCCGTCCGGGCGCAGCGCCGTGTGCGCGATGCCCCCGATCGCGTCGAGCACGGCGAGCGCGACCGGCAGCCCGGCGAGCACGCCGGACTCGCGCGCCACGACCTGCGCGCGCAGCCGCCTCTGGCCCGCCGTCGCCGCGCTCGTCACGTCGGGCCCGTACCTGAAGTCCTCGTCAAGCGCGGTGAGCACGGCGCGCTCGGCGTCGGCGGGGTCTAGTCCCGCGGCGCGCAGCGCCGCGACCGTCCCTGACGTCATGGCCCGCGGGATCACGATGCCTCCCCGGTCACCTGCAGCCGCCGGCCGTCCCAGCGCACCAGCGTGTGCCAGGGGGCCTGTGCGGTCCGCGGCGCGTCGCGCCGCCGGTGGCAGCCCCGGCTCTCCTCCCGGCGCAGCGCCGCCGCCGCGATGACCGCCGACACGGTGTGCAGGTTGGTCGCCTCCACGGTCGCGAGATCGAGGCAGGCGTCCGCCGCGGGCCGGCCGGCCGGGCTGGCGCCGTCCCTGCCGGTCCCGCCAGGCTCGCGCCGCGCCCCTTCCGCGCGCTCGAGCGCCCGGGCCAGCCGCTCCAGCCCCTCGCGGTCGCGCAGCACTCCCGCGTCCCGGGACATCGCGGTCGCGAGCTCGGCACGCGCGGCCGGACAGACCCCGCCCCCGGCGGGCGGCAGCGCCGGCCACCCGCCCAGTTCGCCGCCGGCCTGCCGTTCGCGGCCGGCCTGCCGTTCGCGGCCGATGGCCGCGCCCGCGCGCTGGCCTGCGATGACCGCCTCGGTGACCGAGTTCGACGCCAGCCGGTTAGCGCCCTGCACGCCTGTGCTCGCGGCCTCGCCGATCGCGTACAGGCCCGGGATGCCCGTGCGCCCGTCCAGGCCGGCCAGGATGCCGCCGCAGGAGTAATGCGCGCCGGGAGCGACCGGAATCCAGTCGGTGACCGGGTCGACGCCGTGCTCCCGGCAGGCGGCGGTGACGGTCGGGAAGCCGCCCTCGACGACGTCACGCCCGAGCATCGTGGCGTCGAGCCACAGGTGCCCGCCCCCGTCGCCGATCACCTCGTGCATCCGGGCGGAGACGACGTCGCGCGGCGCGAGGTCGCCGCGCGGGTGCTGGCCGGCCATCAGCGGCCGGCCGGCCAGGTCGCGCAGGGTGGCCCCGGCGCCGCGCAGCGCCTCGGTGATCAGCGGGCACTGCCCGGTCACCCCGTCGAGCCACAGCACCGTCGGGTGGAACTGGACGAACTCCAGGTCGCGCACCTCGGCGCCGGCCCGCACGGCGATCGCGACCGCGTCCCCCGTCGCGCCGGGCGGGTTGGTCGTGGTCGCGAAGGCCTGACCGAGGCCGCCGGCCGCGAGCACGACGGAGCCAGCGGTGATCACGCCAGGGGCGAGATCGCCATCGGCTCCGGCGGTCGCGGCCAGCAGCCCGGCTGCCGCGCCCTCTTCCCCGAGGAGAAGGTCGAGCGCGACGCCCCCGTCGAGCACCTCGACGCGGCTGGCGAGCAGCGCCGACCGCAGCGCCCTGTGCACCTCGGCGCCGGTGGCGTCGCTGCCCGAGTGCACGATGCGCCGGTGGCTGTGCCCGCCCTCGAGCCGCAGCGCGCTCTGGTCGAGCAGGGCGCCGTGGGCGGTCAGCCAGGTGATCGCCGCCGGGGCGCCCGCGGCGAGCGCGGCCACCGTGTCCGGGTCGCAGAGCCCGGAGCCGGCGATCAGGGTGTCCTGCGCGTGTGCCGCGGCACTGTCGCCGGGCCCGATCGCGGCGGCGAGCCCGCCCTGCGCGAGCGGCGTGGCGCCGCCCGTGAGCTCCTTGGTGACCACCAGCACCCGCAGCCCGTGGGCCGCGGCGGTAAGCGCCGCCGTGATCCCGGCCGCACCCGACCCCGC
>DAHVAN010000437.1 GCA_027314595.1 Actinomycetota bacterium
GACGCCCGGGACGCCTGCGCCCGGCCGGCCGGGCGGGCCGCCCGTGCCGTCCGGCCCGTCTGGGCTGCCGCCCGTAACGACCATGCCGTCCGGCCCGTTGCAGCTGGAACTCGCCTGGGGCCGCGACCACAGGCAGTTCACCATTGCGGTGTCTGGAGCGACCATCGGCTCGACCTCCGACGCCGACGAGGTCCTCCCCGCTCCCTTCCTCGCGCCCGTGCACGCGCGTGTCGCCCCCTCCGGCGACGGCTGGGCGGTCGAGTCGCTCGCGCCCCCGGCGCAGGGCCTCGTCATGGTGCGCGGCGCGGCCGTCAGGCAGGCGCCGATAGCGCAAGGCGACGTGTTCCGGCTCGCCGACCGAGTGGGAAACTTCGTCACGCTCAAGGTGGCGAGCTCGACCGCCCGGGCCGGCGGCCGGGTGGGCGCGCTGCGCGCGGCGCTGCCCGGCCGCGACGAGTCCTACCTCATCGGCAGCGACCCGCGGTGCCAGGTCCGGCTGGCCCACCCGCTGATACAGGCGCGCCACCTGGCGGTTCGCCGGGACTCCGCGGGCGTGCTCTGGCTTGAGGACCGCGGGACGCCCGCGGGCACCTATCTCAACGGGCAGCGGGTGCGCGGCGCGGTGCGCGCCGAGCTTGGCGACGTCCTTCAGGTCGGCCCCTACAGCGCGCGCATCGGCCAGCAGGCGCTCGAGCCGCTAGAGCAGGTAGCAGGCGTCGATATCCAGGTGCGCGACGCGCGGGTCGAGGTGCCGGCCGGCAAGGCTGGCGGCACGCGGGCCCTGCTCAACGAGGTCTCGCTGCACCTCGCCCCGGCGAGCATGACCGCGGTCGCCGGCCCGAGCGGCGCGGGCAAGACGACGCTGATGCGGCTGCTGTCCGGCCAGCAGCCCGCCGCGGCGGGCCGCGTCGACTACAACGGCACCGACCTGGCCGAGTGCCGCCAGGCTTACGCGCCGCTGATGGGGTACGTGCCGCAAGAGGACATCGTGCACGCGGACCTCACTGTGCACGAGGCGCTCGACTATCAGGCCCAGCTGCGGCTCGGCAAGGAGACGCCTCGCGAGACCCGGACCGCGAGGATCGACTACGTGCTGTCCCTGCTCGGCCTGACCGACCAGCGGAACCAGCTGGTCAAGACGCTCAGCGGCGGCCAGCGCAAGAGGGTGTCGATCGCCTGCGAACTGCTCAACGAACCGCAGATCCTGTTCCTCGACGAGCCGACCTCCGGACTCGATCCTGGCCTGGACAAGCGCATGATGCTGCTGCTCCGGCTGCTCGCGGACCAGGGCCGTACGGTTGTGCTGACCACCCACGCGATCGCGCACGTCGACGTGTGCGACACGCTTGTCCTCGTCGGCCCCGGCGGGAACGTCATCTACGCCGGCGCGCCAGAGGCCGCGCTCGACTGGTTCGGCGTGCAGACGCTCGGCGACGTGTTCTCTCTGGTCGAGACGCCCCAGGCGGCGGCGCGGGCGGCCCAGCGTTCCCGCGCCCACCAAGGTCAGGCCGGCCAGCCCCAGCGGTCCCGGCCGGCCGGGCAGGACAACTACTTCGCTCAGGCAGCCGGGCGGACAGGGGGGATGGGCGGCGCGAGCCCGCCTGTCGGGTCGCCGGCGTGGCGGCGCCTGGTGCTCGGCCAGGGCAAGATCTTCGCCGGAAGGTACGTGCGGCTGATCGGGCGCGACAGGGCTGCGCTGGCGTTCAGCCTGCTGCAGGGGATCGCGGTGGCCCTGCTGACCTGGCTCGCCGTGTCGAAGCCTGTGCACTGGGCGACGAGCAGCGCGCCCATGTTCGTCTTCGGGTGCGCGGCCGTGTGGTTCGGCATGATCGGCGCGGTCCGCGAACTGGTCAAGGAGAAGGTGATATGGCGCCGTGAATACCTGGCCGGCGGCAGCATGCCCGCCTACCTCGCCTCGAAGGTCGTGGTGCTCGGCGCGATGGGGGCGATTCAGGCGGCGACGCTGACCCTCGTGGTCTGGAAGACCATGGGACTGCCGGCTGGCGGGCCGTTCGGCAAGCCGTTCGTGACGATCTTCATCACTGTCTGGCTCGCCGCGCTGGCGGGGATGGCGCTGGGCGTGTTCGTCTCGGCGGCCTCGGCGAGCGCCGACAGGGCGATGAGCCTGGTGCCTTACCTGCTCATCACCCAGCTCGTGCTGTGCGGCGTGCTTTTCCCGCTGGGCAGCGTGAAGTTCATCTCGTACATCATGCCGGCCAGATGGTCGGTGTCCGGGCTCGGCGGCATCGCCGGGCTGAACCCGGCGCTGCTGCACCAGACCTCTGGCCTTTACCCGCACAGCGCGATCGGGCTGGTAGGCAACTGGGTAATGTTGGTGGTCCTGACCGTCGCGGGGCTGGCAGCAGCCGTCTGGCGGTTGTACCGCCAGGGACGGGGCTGGAGCGTTGGCCGTGGTTGAGAAGACCGCGTTCGGGATTGACCTGGGCACCACGATGTCCGTGGTCGCCCAGGTCAACGCTGCTGGCCTGCCGGTGGTGCTGCCGAACGCGGAGGGCTCGCCCACCACGCCGTCCATCGTGCTCTTCGAGCCCGGCCACGCGATCGTCGGCGCCGTCGCCCGGGAGTCGCTGGCGACCGAGCCGGACTCCGCCGTGCAGCTCGTCAAGCGGCACATCGGTTCGGGCTGGACATTTGACTACAGCGGTGTCTCTTACCGGCCCGAGCACGTCTCCGCCCTGATCCTGCGCAAGCTCGTGCAGGACGCGCAGATGCTCGCCGGGCCCGTCACGCAGGCCGCGATCACCGTGCCCGCCTACTTCAGCGACCCGATGCGCGCCGCCACGCTGCGCGCCGGGGAACTGGCCGGGCTTGACGTCCTCGGCCTGCTGTCCGAGCCCACCGCCGCCGCACTGGCCTATGGCTACGACAGGCGGCCGGTCGGCGCCACGGGCGTGGTGATCGACCTCGGCGGCGGGACGTTCGACGTGACGGTGATGCAGTACGACGGGGCCGACCTGACCGTCCGGGCGACCGGCGGGGACGCGTATCTCGGGGGCGCGAACTTCGACAAGGTGCTCTTCGACTACTTCGTGGAACGGTTCGAGGCCGCGCACGGCGTGGACATCAACGATCCGTACGCGCTGTCGATCGAGGAGTGCACTCTGGTGTCACAGGACTGGCTGCTGAGGGCGTCGCGAGCCAAGCACGATCTCACCGCGCGCGAGCACACCAGCGTGTCCCTGCAGGCGGCCGGCCTGACCTTGCGGGTCGACGTGACCAGGGCGGATTTCATCGCCGGCAGCAGCATCCTGCTTGACGAGATGACCGAGAAGATGGTCGATGTCGTCGCGGCCGCAGGGGTGACCCCGGCAGAAATCTCCGTGGTGCTGCCGGTCGGCGGGGCCACGAGGATGCCGGCCGTGCGCGCGAGGATCAGGCAGGTCTTCGGCGTGGAGCCGGACACCTCGATCCGTCCCGACGAGGCGGTGGCGATCGGCGCGGCGCTGTTCGCCGCGCAGCGGCAGCTCGAGCGGGGCGGCGCGCTGGTGATGGACGGGGGGGCCAGGGACTACCTGGAAGAGCTTTCTGTCACCGACGTCGCCGCGCACAGCCTGGGCATCAGCGCCTTCGAGTCCGCGGGCGGGCAGCAGCGCCCGGTGATGACGGCGCTGCTGCCGCGGAACACCGCGCTGCCGTTTTCCGCGGAGCGCACCTTTTACACGATGCGGGCGGGCGAGACCAGGATCGTGGTCCCGGTCCTCGAGGGGGAGTCGGCGGATCCCGACATGTGCCGCCGGGTAGGCGTTGTCGTGATCGAGGACCTCCCGCCCGGCCGTCCGGCCCACCAGCCTGTCAGCGTTACGATGAGTCTCAACAGGGACGGAATCTTGCAGGTTTCGGCGACGGACATGACGACCGGTGCCGCGGCGAGCACGACGATCGTCCACGAGTACCTGGCCGACAGCGGCGGCGACGCGGCCGACGTGCTGGCCAGGACCCTGCCGGTCCAATAGCGCGTCAAGCGGGGAATGCGGTTCCATAGGGTCATGCAGCAGCGGGAAGACTGGTACGCGTTTCTCCGGCTGTCGCCTGAGGCGACGACGGAGCAGATCGAGCAGGCCGTAGAACGCCTGAGCCGGCAGGCGGCCGCCCTGGCCGCCACCGCGCCGGAGCGATCGCAGCTGCTTCGCGAGACCGTCCGGTCCATTAAGCGCGACCTGCTCTCCGGGCCGGAGAACAGGGAGCGCTACGACGCCAGCCGCGCTGCCGCGGTCCAGCAGGCCGCGTCGGCGGCCCCGGCGCCCCAGCCGCCACCGCCGCCCCCTTCGTTCACGCCCTCGGCCTCGGTCACCCCTGGGCCCCCTGCCGAACCGCAGGCCGCGGCGCCCTGGCCGGCGTACCAGGGGCAGCAGTCGGCGGCGCCCATTCCGGTGTCCCCGGCGCCCGCGTTCTCCGGCGAGAGCGTGAGCTCGCGGATCTCGCGATTCCTGCGCACCGGCTGGACCTGCTCCTCGTGCGGCAAGGACGCCCTGCCGAGCGACAAGTTCTGCACCAAGTGCGGATCCCCGATCAAGCCGGTAGCGCCCGACAGCGCTCCCCACAGGACACGCCTTGCGTGTGCTAACTGCGGCGCGCCGCTGTCAATGCACGACGCGTTTTGCGCCAGATGCGGGACACCCGTCAGAAAATGAGCTGCCGAACCGTGACACAAATTCGGTAACAACCACCCAAGGGGTAGCTCCTTTTGCTCTAGCATCAGCCGGACGGCATTGTATGAGCTTGGGGGAGGGGCGGACGATGCCCACCTGTGTCAACGGACATCGCTTGCCCGCTGGGGCCGCGTTCTGCGGCGTATGCGGCACCGATGCGCGACCGCGCTGCGCGCAAGGTCACGTTAATGACGTGGGCGCGCGTTTTTGCCGGACCTGCGGGACGTCTTTCGGTCCGCCCGCCGGAACCAGCGACCAGGGCGCCGCTACCGCCCTGCTCGTGAACACGCCGCCTCGGCCGGCGTACCCGACGCCAAGCCCGGCGGCCGCGTCGCCGCCCTCGCCGTGGGATCCGCCCGCACCGCCAGCGGCGTCGCCTTCGGACCCGCCAGTGCCCGCGGCAGCGTCCCCGCTGGACGCGCCTGCGCCAGCGGCGGTGCCCCGATCGGATGCGCCCGAAGCGCCGTCCCCATGGGAACCCAGCGCCAAGGTCAGTAACGCGCCGTGGGAGACCATGGCAGCCGGGCCTGAGGCCGAGTCCTCGTGGAACGCCACCAGGCAGCTGCCCGCGACGCAGGCCAGTCCCGCCACGGGACAGGAGCCGTCCGCTGCCGCCTCGCACGGCAGCCGGCGCAAGGGCGGGGGCGGCCGCCGCCGGCGGATGATCTGGGTCGCGGCAGGGGCCGCTGTCCTGCTTGCCGCTGGCGGAGGCGCCGCGGCCGCGCTGACCTTGCTGCACCACGCGCCGAAGCAAGTGGCGGGACCGAGGCAGCCGCGGCCCACGGTCCGCGCGCACCCGGCGACCTCGGCCTCGCACGCCGCGTCGCCGACGCCGAGCGCCTCGCTGACGCCAAGCGCCTCGCCCACGCTGACGCCCAGTCCCACGGTTACCGCGGCCGCGTCCGTCGGGCCAGGCGGCTGGACCTACCCCAAGCCCATCGACCAGCAGGCGTACTCCAACGACAACGCGACCATCAACGCGGTGTCCTGCGTGAGCGCCGCGACCTGCTACGCGGTCGACAGCGCGGGCGACATTCTCTACTCCTCGTCGGTGAACTCCTGGCGGGTCGTGGACACCGACAACGGGGCGAACATGTCGTCCATCTCATGCGCGTCCGGGCGGTTCTGCGCCGCTGTCGACGACTCCGGTGAGGCGCTCATCTTCAACGGCAGCAGCTGGACCGCCCCCGTCAACATCGATCCGGGGAACCAGCTCAACAGCGTCTCGTGCGCTACTTCGACGTTCTGCCTTGCTGTCGACAACCAGGGCGAGGGCTTCACCTTCACCGGGTCGGCGACGAACTGGTCGCACGCCACCATCGACCCCAACGGGGACAGCCTGGCATCGGTGTCGTGCCCGAGCCCAGTCTTCTGCGCCGTGGTGGACCAGTCGGGTAACGCCTATACCTACGACGGGAACACCTGGACAAGCGACCAGAACATAGACAACGGCAACCAGTTCACACAGGTCTCGTGCCCTAGCGCGTCTTTTTGCGCCGCCGTTGACAGCTCAGGGGACGCGGTGGTTATGACCGGCGGGAACTGGAACGCGCAGACGCTTACGACCACGGCGACCAGCGTGTCATGCCCGGTCGACGGCTATTGCGTCGCGGTCGACAACAGCGGTGGCGCGCTCATCTACCAGCAGGGTTCCTGGTCGGCCGAGACCAAGATCGACGGCAACAACTCTTTTGACGCGATCAGCTGCGTAAAGCAGAACTCTTGTGCGGCGGCCGATCAATACGACAATGTGATGTACTACACGGCCGGGGGCGCCGCCGGGTGACGCGGCGTACGGCGAAGTCCAGCGAAGAATACTTCCCCGAGACAGTTTCAGGAGGGGTTCGGGAGATGAACTGTCCTCAGTGTCAGACGCCGAATCAACCGGATTCGGCGTTCTGCGCGAGTTGCGGAGCGCAACTCGCGGCGGCCGGAGCGCCCGCTCCGGCCGGCGGTTACAGCCCGCCGCCCGGCCAGGGCACGCCCGTCGGTTACAGTGCCGGAGGCGATGCGGTCGGCTATGGCGTACCCAGCGGATACGGGCAGGGGGGCGTGCCCGCAAGTCAGTACCCGCCGCCGGCAGAGCAGCCGGCAGGGTACCCGCAAGGTGGCGGGCAGTACCAGCCGCGGCCGGCCGGGCCTGCGGGCCCGTTCCAGTTCGACCTGAAGCGGCTTACCCGCGTGGACCAGATAGTCGGCGTCGCGAGCCTGATCGCACTCATCTCGATCTTCCTCCCCTGGTTCACCGTCACCCTCAGCGCCGGCGCCTTCGGCGTCGCCGCCAGCGGAACGGGCAGCGGGACCCAGGCGCATGGCTGGCTGTGGCTGGTGTTCGTGCTCGACCTGCTCATACTCGCCTACCTCGTGATACGCGCAGGCTGGGAGCAGGCACGGGTGCGGTTCCCGATCGCGCACGCGCCGCTGCTGATCATCGCCACCGGGCTGCAGTTGCTGCTCATCCTGATCGCGTTCTTCGACATGCCGGGCAACTACGGCTACCCGGGCGTGTCGATCGGATGGGCGTGGGGCGCGTTCGTCGGGCTGCTCGCGGCGCTAGCGGCGGCCGGCCCGGTCATCTGGCCCGCGGTTCAGTCGCTCATACAGAGCCGCCGGCGGTAGCCAGCGCGCTCAGCCGCGCTCCTGCGTCCGCGGCAGGCCGGCCAGGGTCGCCCAGGCATGCGGGCGGCAGGAGCATCATGGCGATCGTGTCCGTGGCGGCCTCGGCGAGCGCACCGCTCGCCGGGCCGCCACGGCCTGCCCGGCTGCCCACCTGAGGCAGGTCAGCGCGAAGGCGGTAAGTCCTCCAGGGGCCGGGCGGGGGCGAGGCCAAGCTCGCGCAGCGCGCCGGGGATGGATTCCGCGTGCGGGATCCGCTGAAGACACGCGGCGGTTGGTGGTGCAAACATTGGACGGAGCCTTTGCCGGAAATTTACGATGTCACCGGCATTGACTTCCTCAACCTACCCCTAGCCCGGGTTTCAGGAGGCTCTAGATGAACTGTCCTCAGTGCCAGGCGCCGAACCAGCCCGATTCGGCGTTCTGCGCGAGTTGCGGTGCGCGGCTCGCGCCGCCCCAGGCTGCCGCGCCGCCCCAGGCTGTCGCGCCGCCCCCCGGTTACCCGCAGCAAGGCGGGCAGTACCAGCCGCGTCAGGCCGGGACCGGCACGCCCGTCCAGTTCGACATGAAGCGACTGACGCGTGTGGACCAGACCGTGGCCGTCGCGTCGCTGATCACGATGATCTCGATCTGGCTGCCGTGGTACGGCATCGCCGGGTACGACATCAGCGGGACGACGGGGCACGGCTGGCTGTGGCTGGTGTTCGTGGTCGCGCTGGCGCTGATCGGCTACCTGGCGCTGCGCGCCAGTTCGGCATCCGGCGTCCGGCTGCCGATCGCGCACGCGCCGCTGCTGATCATCGGCACCGGCCTGCAGTTGCTGCTGATCCTGATCGCCTTCGCCGACATCCCCTACGGCAACCAGGGGGTGGGCTGGGCATGGGGTGCCTTCGTCGGACTGCTCGCGGCGCTGGCGGCGGCCGGCCCGGTCATCTGGCCCGCGGTCCAGTCCTACATGCAAAGCCGCCAGCGCTAGCGACCCGCCCGGCGCTGGCTATCGCGGGGGAGGGGATCCGTCCCGCCGGATCCCCCCCATATGTCAGCCGGTCCTGCCCTCGAGCGCCCGCCTGGTGAGGACGCGTGCCAGGTGCTCGCGGAGGGATCATGCGCTCACCTCGGTGCCGGCGGAAGCGGGACCTGAGCCCGGCGACAGGGCGCCAGCGGCGGCGAGCACCGCGCGGACGATGTTGTGGTAGCCGGTGCAGCGGCAGAAGTTGCCCTCGAGGCCTTCCCTGACCTCCTGCTCCGTCGGATGCGGGTTCTCCGCGAGCAGGCTGGCGGCGGCCATCACCATGCCCGGGGTGCAGAAGCCGCACTGCAGGCCGTGCTGCTCGCGGAACGCCTGCTGCACGGGGTGCAGTGAGCCGTCATCGGCGGCGAGCCCCTCGGCGGTGACCACCGACTGGCCGCTGGCCTGCGCGGCGAGCACCGTGCACGACTTGACGGACTCGCCATTGAGCAGGACGGTGCACGCGCCGCAGGACGTCGTGTCGCAGCCGACGTTCGCGGCGCGAAGGCCGCACGTCTCACGCAGGTAGTGCACGAGCAGCAGCCGCGGCTCGACCTCGTCGCTGCGCGTGACCCCGTTGACGGTGAGCTTGAGCTCCATTCAGGACTCCTTACCTACCTGCCGGCGCAGGCCAGCCGGCGAGCCGTTGATCGCCCGCCATACCCGTTGCGGGGACGTCGGCATGTCGATGTGCCTGACGCCGAGATGGGAGACGGCGTCGATCACGGCGTTCTGCACCGCGGGGGTCGCGCCGATCGTGCCGGCCTCGCCGATTCCCTTGGCGCCCAGCGGGTTGTAGCTGGTCGGCGTCTGCATGTCCACCAGGTCGAAGCTGGGCACCTCGGTCGCCGACAGGAACGGGTAGTCGGCGAACGTCGCGGTCAGCGGGTTCCCGTCGGTGTCGTAGACGACCTCTTCGAGGAACGCCTGCGCGGCGCCCTGGGCGATGCCGCCGTGCCGCTGGCCCTCGGCGAGCAGCGGATTGACCACGGTGCCCGCGTCGTCCACGGTGACCATCCGGCGCAGGAACACCTTGCCTGTCTCGGTGTCGACCTCGACGACCGCCACGTGGGTGCCGAACGGGAACGTCGGGCCGGGCGCGGTGAACACGCTGTGCACGAACAGCCGCTCGGACTCGGCGAGCCGCGCGAGCGGCACGGTCACCTCGGGGTCGCCCTTCACCGTGAAAGCACTGGCCGCGGCGTCGAACACCAGGTCGGCGGTGCTGGCCTCAAGGCTGGCGGCGGCGCGCTCCCTGGCGATGTCCAGCAGTTCGCGCGAGGCTTGCCGCACGGCGGCGCCGCCGAGCTGCAGGCTGCGCGAGCCGCCGGTGCCGCCGCCGCGCGGCACGAGGTCGGTGTCGCCCCACTTGACGGTGATCTTCTCGATCGGGATGCCCAGCTCCTCGCTCGCCAGCATCGCCCACACCGTGGAATGGCCCTGGCCGTGCGGGGACGTGCCGGTCAGGATCGTGGCGGTGCCGTCGGGGTGAACTTCGACGGTGCTGTTCTCGTTCGGCCCGCCGGCTTCTCCGCCGGGTCCGGTGATCTCCACGTAGCTGGACAGGCCGATGCCCAGCTGCAGCGTGTCGCCTGATTCGCGCCGCCTGGCCTGCTCTGCGCGCAGCCCGTCATAGTCCGCGGCGGCGAGCGCCTTCTCCAGCGCGGCCACGTAGTCACCCGAGTCGTACAGCGCGCCGAAGGCGGTCCTGTGCGGCTCGGTGAACTTCGGCAGCAGGTTCTTGCGGCGCACCTGCGCGGGGTCGATGCCCGCAGCCGCGGCGAACAGGTCGATGGCGCGGTCGATCGCGGCGGTCGCCTCGGGGCGGCCCGCTCCCCGGTACGCGCCCACCGGCGTGGTGTTGGTGGCGACCGAGGTGGCGACCGCCTCGGCGCGGGGGATCGCGTACGGGCCAGGCGCCATCAGGATCGTCAGCTGCGGCAGGAACGCCCCGATCTTCGGGTAGGCGCCGCAGTCCTGCGTGATCTCGAGCCGGTAGGCCAGGACGGTGCCGTCCCTGGTGCCGCCGATCGTCACCTTCTGCCGCTGCCCGCGGCCGTGCGTCATCGCCAGCAGGTTCTCCGTGCGGGTTTCTGACCATCGCGCCGGGCGGCCGAGCTGCCGGGCGATCCAGCAGGTGAGCGCGTGCTCGGGGTCGGCGCCGAACTTGGCGCCGAACGCCCCGCCGACGTCGGGCGTGATGATCCGCACCGCATCCGGCTGCAGGCCAAGCAGGCCGGCGATCGCCATCTTCGTGCCCTGCGCACCCTGGTTGGGGATCCACGCCGTCAGGCGGCCGTCCTGGCCCCACACCGCCGCCGCGGCCCGGGTCTCCATCGGCGCCGGCGCGACCCGCTGGTTCAGGATCGTCTCGCTGACCACCACGTCGCAGCCGTCGAACAAGCCGGGGTCCAGCGCGCTCTCGTCGCCGAACTTGCACACGACGTTCGTCCGGGCATCCGGGAACAGCAGGCCCTTCGCGCCGGACAGGGCATCGGCGACGCCGACCACCGCCGGAAGCTGGTCGTAGTCCACGTCGACAAGCTCGACGGCGTCCTCGCCCTGGTAGGGATGCTCGGTGACGACCACGGCGACCGGCTCGCCGACGAACCGGACCACGTCGGTGGCCAGCAGCGGCTGCAGCATCGCCTGGTTCATGTTCGGCATCATCGGGCGCGCCGGGCCGATCCCGGCCCCGGCCAGGTCCCGGCCGGTGTACGCCGCCACCACGCCCTCGGCGTCAAGCGCCGCGCTCGCGTCGATGCGGCCGATCCGCGCATGCGCCACCGTCGACCTGACGAAGGTCAGGTAGCACGCACCCGCCAGCCGCTCGTCCTGAAGGTCGTCGGTGTAGACGGCCCCCGTAGTCAGGAAGCCGGGATCTTCGGTCCGCAGGACCCGGGTGCCCAGTATGCTCACGCGGTCTTAGCTCCTCTGCAGCCTTCGCGACCTCAGGTGATCGTCAGACCCGATCCTTTCCTGGCCAGCGTCCGGCGGTCAAACCGGAAGGCGCCGCCCCGTATAAGCCGAACGCAGGCGTGTGCCTGCCTTGTGGCCAGCCCCCAACTCCCCGGGACGGAAGTCCAGCAGAGGGGCGGATGCGACTGCCGCGGGCCGCGGCGCGCGTTGAACGTAGACTGCTGCCGTGGCCCACCGAGATTCCGAGCGCGGCAAGTCCGATCCCGCCGGACCATGGCGGGAGTTCAGGCCCGGCGAGTTCGAGCTTGGCACCGACGGCCCGTCGGCCATCCTCGTCGGCGTCGATGACACGGTGACGGCGGCGCGGGCCACCTGGTACGCGGCCGGACTGGCCAGAAGGCAGCGCGCCCGGATGGTCGCCGTCTACGTCGCGCCGACGCCGATGGTCCTGGCGCCGGGCCCCGCCGCGATGGACATGATCGTCGCCGAGACGCAGGCGCACGACCTCATCGCGGACGACCTTCGCGCGCGCGCCCAGGAAGTGGGCCGTGACCTGGGCATCGCCATCAGCTTCATCGCCGCGCACGGCGACCCGTACACCGAGATCAGGCGTATCGCGGACGAGGTGCGCGCCGACGCCATCGTCGTCGGCACGTCGAAGAAGGCCGGGCACCGGCTGATCGGGTCGCTGGCCGTGCGCCTTGTCCGCGCGGGCAACTGGCCGGTGACGGTGGTTCCGTGAGCGACGGTCACGCCCGGCGGCTGGTGCTGCTGCGGCACGCGAAGTCGGACTGGCCGGACGTCGCCGACCATGAGCGCCCGCTGGCCAAGCGCGGCAGGCGGGACGCGCCACGGGCCGGCCGCTGGCTGAGCCGCTCCGGATACGTTCCGGACGCCGTGCTGTGCTCGACGGCGCGCCGGGCACGGGAGACCTGGGAGCTTGTGGCGGGCGGGCTGGCGGAAGCCGGCGCCGCGCCGCCGCCGGCGCGCTACGAGCCGCGGCTGTACCAGGCAACGGTGCTCGGCCTGCTCATGCTGGTGCGCGAGTTCCCCGACGCGGAACGGACGGTGCTGATCGTGGGGCACAACCCCGGACTCGCCGAACTGGTCCACGGCATGACGGCACCGCCGCCCGAGCCGCCGACGGCGTTCCCCACCGCGGCGGTCGCCGTGCTGGGGCTGGCGGGCGACTGGGCCCGCGCCGAGCCGGGGCAGGCGCGGCTGCTGGCGTTCGCGGTGCCCGCCGACATGCGCTGACCGCTCAGCCGAGCACCGACCTGACCTCGGCGGCCATCTGCTTGTCCTCCCGCGCCGCGATCACGAACGCGCGTACCGCCGAGCCGTCGGCGCTGATCTCCCAGTCCTCGCCGTGCTCCCCGGCGGCGTTGCGCTCCTCGTCGAGCCGGACGCCGAGGAAGCCGAGCCCGTCGGCGGCGCGGAACCGGATCTCGGCCGAGTTCTCGCCCACGCCGCCGGTGAACACCAGCGCGTCGAGCCCGCCCATCGCGGCAGCCATCGCGGCGACGGACGCGCGCAGCCGGTGCAGGTAGACGTCGCGGCCGAGGACCGCCCGCGGGTCGCCGGCCGCGGCGCGCGACAGCACCTCCCGCATGTCGCCCGTGCCGGCCAGGCCCGCCAGGCCGGACCGGTAGTCCAGCGTGGCCGCCAGTTCGGCGGGCGGCGTATGAGCGTGCTCCTCAAGCCATAGCACCAGGCCCGGGTCGACCGACCCGGACCTGGTCGCCATGACCAGTCCGTCCAGCGGCGTGAACCCCATCGTGGTGTCCACCGAGCGGCCGGAATGCACGGCCGCGAGCGACGCGCCCGCGCCCAGGTGGCAGGTGACGACGCGCAGCCCGTCCTGCGCCGGCCTGGCGCCGAGCAGTTCCGCCGCCCGCCGGGAGGCGTAGGCGTGCGACAGGCCGTGGAATCCGTAGCGCCGCAGCGTCCACCTGGAGCGCCATTCGGCGGGCAGCGCGAATGTGGCGGCCGCCTCGCCGATGCTGGCGTGGAACGCCGTGTCGAAGCAGGCCACCGCGGGCGTGTCGGGCAGCACCGCCTGCACCGCGTCGAGCGCGGCCAGCGACTTGGGCTGGTGCAGCGGCGCCAGGTCGGTAAGCGACTCAAGGCGCCGCCGCACCTCGCTGGTGACCAGGACCGGCGCGGCATACAGCGTCCCGCCGTGCACCACCCGGTGCCCGACCCCGCTCACCGGCCCGAACGACTCGATAGCCGCCTTGATCTCGGCGCTGTCCGCGGCGCCGCGCGGCGCGGGCAGGTCGGCGCCCGCCGCGACGCTGTCGTCGCCTGCGAGCAGGCGCAGCTTGAGGCTGCTCGATCCGGCGTTGACGATGAGCACCCGGGCCGTGAGCGCCGGGCTCGCGGCGTCAGGCATTCCACGTCCAGCCGGTGATCTCCGGCGCGTCCTCGCCGAACTCCCTGGTGTGCTCCCGGCAGGTGATCCGCTTGTCCGCCATGATCTGCCGGACGTGCCCCGCGGACGAGGCCAGCCCGGGCACCCGGTCGATCACGTCCATCACCAGGTGGAACCGGTCCAGGTCGTTGAGCATCACCATGTCGAACGGCGTGGTGGTGGTGCCCTCCTCCTTGTAGCCGCGCACGTGGAAGTTGTGATGGCCGTGCCGCCGGTAGGTCAGCCGGTGGATGAGCCAGGGGTAGCCGTGGTAGGCGAAGATGACCGGCCGGTCGGTCGTGAACAGCGCGTCGAACTCGGCGTCCGACATCCCGTGCGGGTGCTCCGACTCCGGCTGCAGCCGCATCAGGTCCACCACATTGACCACGCGCACCCGCAGCGCCGGCAGGTGCTCGCGGAGCAGGGACACCGCGGCCAGCGTCTCCAGGGTGGGCGTGTCGCCGCAGCAGGCCATGACCACATCCGGCGGGGTTTGCGGGTCGCCGTCGGTCGACGCCCACTCCCAGATGCCGGCGCCGCGCGTGCAGTGGATGACGGCCTGCGGCATCGACAGCCACTGCGCCTGCGGCTGCTTGCCCGCCACGATCACGTTCACGTAGTGCCTTGACCGCAGGCAGTGGTCGGCGACGGACAGCAGCGTGTTCGCGTCCGGCGGCAGGTAGACGCGGATGATCTCGGCCTTCTTGTTCACCACGTGGTCGATGAACCCCGGGTCCTGGTGCGAGAACCCGTTGTGGTCCTGCCGCCAGACCAGGGAGGACAGCAGGTAGTTCAGCGACGCGACCGGGCGCCGCCAGCCAATGCCGCGGGTGACCTTGAGCCACTTGGCGTGCTGGTTGAACATCGAGTCGATGATGTGGATGAACGCCTCGTAGCAGTTGAACAGCCCGTGCCGCCCGGTCAGCAGGTAGCCCTCGAGCCAGCCCTGGCAGAGGTGCTCGGACAGCACCTCCATGACCCGCCCGTCGGGCGTGAGCTGGTTGTCGCCGTCCACGATCACGCCGTCGAACGCCCGCCCGGTGGCCTCGAACACCGCGTCGAGCCGGTTGGAGGCCGTCTCGTCCGGGCCGAACAGGCGGAACGTGGACGGGTTGCGCCTGATGATGTCCCGCAGCCAGCCGCCGAGCACGCGGGTGCTCTCCGCCTCCACGCCTCCCGGCGACGGGACGTCGACGGCGTAGTCCCGGAACTCGGGCAGGTTCAGGTCGCGCAGCAGCAGCCCGCCGTTGGCGTGCGGGTTGTCGCTCATCCGCCGGTAGTCGCTCGGCGCGAGCCTGGCGACTTCCGGCATCAGCGTGCCGTTCGCGTCGAAAAGCTCGGCCGGCCGGTAGGAGCGCATCCACTCCTCGAGCTGCCGCAGGTGCTCGGGGTTGGTCCGCGGGTGGCTGATCGGCACCTGGTGCGCCCGCCAGGTCCCCTCGACCGGCTGCCCGTCGACGTACTTCGGCCCGGTCCACCCCTTGGGCGTCTTCAGGATCAGCGCGGGCCAGCGCGGCCGCTCCCGCTGGCCGCCCTCGCGGGCGCGCCGCTGTATGTCGTGGATCTCGGCCACGATCGAGTCCAACGTCGCGGCAAGCTGCTCGTGCACCGGCTTCGGGTCGTCGCCGGCGACCGTGTACACGTGGTATCCGTATCCGGTCAGCATCGATTCGAGCTCGCCGGCGGGGATGCGGGCCGGCACCGTCGGGTTCGCGATCTTGTACCCGTTCAGGTGCAGGATCGGCAGCACCGCGCCGTCGGTCACCGGGTTGAGGAACTTGTTGGAGTGCCAGCTCGCGGCCAGCGGCCCGGTCTCCGACTCGCCGTCCCCGATGACGCAGGCGACCAGCAGGTCCGGGTTGTCGAACGCGGCGCCGTAGGCGTGGGCGAGCGAGTAGCCGAGCTCGCCGCCCTCGTGGATCGAGCCCGGTGTCTCGGGCGCCGCGTGCGAGGGTATGCCGCCGGGGAAGGAGAACTGCCGCAGCAGCCGCCGCAGCCCCGCCTCGTCCTGGGTAATCGACGGGTACCGGTCGGTGTAGGTGCCCTCGAGGTAGGCGTTGGCCACCAGCCCGGGCCCGCCGTGGCCTGGCCCGGCGACGTAGACGACGTTCAGGTCCCAGTTCCTGATGACTCGGTTCAGGTGCGCGTAGAGCAGGTTCAGCCCCGGTGTGGTGCCCCAGTGCCCGAGCAGCCGCGGCTTCACGTGCTCAGCCCGCAGTTCCTGCTTGAGCAGCGGGTTGTCGAGCAGGTATATCTGCCCGACCGACAGGTAGTTGGCGGCGCGCCACCAGGAGTCGATGAGGTCCAGCTCGCTTGCGGTCAGCGGGCTGGTTTCCGTCGCTGTCATGCCGGTCCTTTCCTTTGTCCCGAACGCGCGGTGGTGGCACTGTGCGGTCACCGCTTCCCTACCCGGGGGGCGAGGCCTAGCTAACTCGTGCTCGGTGAACAGAAGGTTTCCTAACCGCAGCCGTCGCAGGAACGGGTCCTGCGGCACCTGGGGCGCGACCCTGATCCGCGCGTCGACAGCGACCGCTCCGTCGGGCCGGGCGATGACCGGGTTGAGGTCGAGATCGGTGATCTCCGGCAGGTCGTCGGCCAGCCTGGACACCCGCATCAGCAGGTCGCGCAGCGCTGCCAGGTCGGCCGCCGGGCTTCCCCGCACGCCCCGCAGCAAAGCCGCGGAGCGGATCGAGTTGATCAGCGTGTCGGCGTCGGTCTCGGTCAGCGGCGCCAGCCGTGCCGAGTGGTCGGCGAGCACCTCGGTGGCGACTCCGCCGAGCCCGAACACCACGAGCGGCCCGAACATCTGGTCGTCCTCCACCCCGATGATCACTTCCGTCCCGCCGGTGATCATCGGCTGGACGAGCACTCCCGCCAGCTTCGCGCCGAACAGGCCGGCCAGCCGCCGGTAGCCGGCCCGCAGGCCGTCCTCGGTGCGCACGTCGAGCACCACGCCGCCCGCGTCGGTCTTGTGGACCAGGCCGGGGACGTCGGCCTTCAGCACGACTGGGTACCCGTCCGCGTTCGCGGCGGCCGCCGCCTCGTCCTCGGTGCGGGCGGTCGTCGTCGTCACCAGGGCGATCCCGTAGAGCCGCAGCAGCGCGATGGCCTGGCCCGGCGGCAGCCAGCCGCCGCCGGGCCAGGCGGCGAGGTACCGCCGGATCAGGGCCCGGGCGTCGGCTACGTCCACGTCGGACAGGGCCGGAACGAGAGTGCGCGGCGCCGAGCGCCATTGCCCGTAGGCGGCGGCGCGGGCCAGCGCCCCCGCCGCGGCCTCGGGGTACCCGTACGCCGGGACCTTCCCGTTCCTGCCGTCGAGCAGCCGGACGGCTTCCGCCTGGTCGAGCACGACGGCGGCGAGCGGGACAGGCACGTCGGCGTCCGTGATTGCGCCCGCCAGGTCGCCGGTCGCGCCGGTCGGCAGCACGAGCGCGATCACGGCGCTGACGTCCTTGTCGGCGGCCAGCAGTTCGAGCACGCGCCGGAACTCCTCACGGGTGACGGTCGCCGTGGTGTCGACCGGCCCGCTCACCGCGCCGCCACCGGGCACCAGGGCGTGCAGCCGCCGCTTCAGCTGGCCGCGCGGGTGGTGCACGGTCAGCCCGAGGTCGGTGCACGCGTCGGCCGCGAGCACTCCGGCCCCGCCGACGTTGCACACGATCGCGACGGTCCGGCCGGCCGGCGGCGGCTGGGTCGCGAGCAGCGCGGTGGCCTCGACGAGCTCGCCGAAGCCCGGCGTGGCGATGATTCCGGCCTGCTCGAACAGCGCCTCGCGGCTGACAAGCGGCGTGGCGATCGCGGCGGTGTGCGACGCGGCGGCCCGCTGGCCGGCCTCGCTGCGCCCCGCGTGCACGGTGAGCACCGGCATCCGGGCGCTGACCCGGCGCGCGGTGCGCGCGAACTTGCGCGGGTTGCCGAACGACTCGATGTACAGCACGGCGAGCTTGGTCACCTCGTCCTGCTCCCACCACATCAGCATGTCGTTGCTTGAGACGTCGAGCTTGTTGCCGACCGAGGCGAACGTCGAGATGCCGATGCCGAGCCTGGTCAGGTGGTCGACCATCGCGAAGCCGAGCCCGCCGGACTGCATGACCAGGCCCGCCGTGCCCGGCACCGGGTTGGTCGCGGCGAACGTGGCGTCGAGACCGATGCCCGGGACCGCGACGCCGAAGCAGTTCGGGCCGATCAGCCGCATCCCGTGCCTGCGGCAGACGGCGAGCAGGTCGGCGCTGGCGGCGGTGTCAAGCCCGGCCGTCAGCACCACGAGGCCGCGCACGCCGCGCTCGCCGCATGCCTGCGCCACGTCGAGCACGGCGGCCGGAGGCACCGCGATGAGCGCGAGATCGGGCGTCTCGGGAAGGCTGGCCACGTCCGGGTAGCACGGGGTGCCGCCGATCTTCCTGGCGTTGGGGTTGACCGCGTAGACGCGGCCCTGGTAACCGCCGCTCTTGATGTTGTCGAGGACGGACCGGCCCACGGTGCTCTGCCGTCTGCTCGCTCCGATCACCGCGACCGACTGGGGGGCGAACACCGGCCGGAGGCTGGCCACATTGGCGGACCGCTCACGCTGGGCGACGGTGTCCAGGTAGTCCTCGAGCTGCCTGCCGGTGTCATCGGGCGGCAGCGGGATGGTGACCGAGACCACGCCGTCCTCGCGCGTGCTGCGGGTGGGCAGCCCGGCGTCGGAGAAGACCCGCAGCATGCTGATGTTCTCGCTCAGCGTCTCGGCGGTGAACGCCTCGATGTGACTGGCGCGGGCGAGCGAGACGAGGTGCTCGAGCAGCAGGGTCGCGATGCCGCGGTGGTGCATGGTGTCAGCGACGGCGAACGCGACCTCGGCGCTCTTGCTGTTCCTGTGCGAAACCTCGTAGCTGGCGACGCCGACGACCTCGTCGCCGTACAGCGCGAGCAGTGCCGCGTGGTCCGGCCCTGGCTCGCGGCTGACCCGGCGCGCCTCCTGCTCGCCCGCCGTGCTGCTCATGCTGAAAAACCGCAGGTAGGAGTTCGTCTGCGACATCGCCTCGTGCATCGCCTTGACGGCCTCGAAGTCACCGGGGCCAGCGGGCCTGATCTGCACCGTTGTGCCGTCGGCGAGCAACGCGTACACCCCGGCGCTCATCCGCTCCTCCTCAGCCTTCGCGGCGGGCATTGCCCAGTGCGCTGTCCGGGTACGCGGATGCGATGTGCATGCGGCGGCCTCAGAAGACCGGCTCAGATACCGGGGCCCGGCGCTGGGCCGGCGGGTAGCTGAGCCGGTCACGAACCGTGACGACGCCCTCGACGTGCCGTATTTCCTCGATCATGTCATGGCCGACGGCGGCTGTCTCCGGCATCCCCTCGACCGTCACGATGCCGTCCTTGACGGTGATCGTGAAGCGCTCCGGGTCCGTCAGCAGGGTGTCGAGTACGATCCTCTCGATGATCTCGTGCCTGATGTCCGCGTCCGGGCGGCCGTACACGCTCAGCACGTCGGCCCGTGAGACGATCCCGACCAGGCGGCCGTCGGCGTCAACGACGGGAAGCCGCTTCACCCGGCGGGCGTACATCAGGCGCGCGGCATGCGAGACGAGCTCATTCGGGCTGATGGTGACCGGCGGCGTGGTCATGAGGTCCGACGCGGTCAGGCCGGCCGCCTTCGACTGCTCGCGGTGGTGCAGCATGCCGCCGACCCGGCCAGGGACGTTGTACTCAAGCGCCTCCTTGGTCAGCAGGTCCGCCTCGGACACCACCCCGACCACCTTGTCGTCGTCGTCGAGCACAGGGAACGCGCTCACCCGGTGTACTCTCAGCCTGGCGGCCATCTCCTTGAACGGCGCGCTCTTGCGCACCGCGATCACTTGGGTCGTCATGACGTCCTTGACGGTGGCGTTCATCGCGATTCGCCCCTTCCTCGACACATCGCTGCCGACTCCAGTTCACGCCAGGCCGAGGCAAGCGCCCAGCGCCAAAAGACCTCCGTATATCGGGACCAAAGCCCCTTGACGTGGCCAAAGCCCCGTGACGTGGCCAAATCCGCAAGCGTTGACGGGAGGGACCTGTACTCCGCTTCTCGCGGATTCTGATTGCGCGGTGCGCGGGCCTCGCAGCCAGCTTCTCCGCGTCTATGACGGATCCCCCCCGTCACTGTCAGCTAATTCCGGCACGCCGCGTCCCGCAAGGGGCCGGAAGTCCCGTTATCCCTGGCGGGGTTCCGAGCTGAAGAAGCGGATGACCACGAGGCAGGCTGCCCAGGCCCGCCCGCGTCCGCCCCTCGTGCCGCGTTTTGGGCCAGATGCGCGGCTACCCCGGCCCTATTGGGCCAGATGCGCAGGTGCCGCGGTGCGCAGGTGCGCCGGTGCCCCGGTGCCCCGGTGCCCCGGTGCCCGGGCTCCGGGAGCCGGCGGCGGGCCCGTGGGCCCGCCGCCGGCTTGACTTGCGCTCGCTTCACTCGCTGCCGAAGGCCTCGATCTCCGCGAGCTCGGTCTCGCTGAGCTCGCGCGGGACCTCGCCCTTGGCGACCTTGGTGCTCTGCACCTGGTGCCGGATCTTCTCCACGACCTCGGGGTTGGCGAGGGTCGTGATGTCGCCGGTGTCGGTGAAGTTCGACGTCGCGGCGATGACCCGGCGCATGATCTTGCCGGACCGCGTCTTCGGCATGTCGGGGACGATCCAGATGTTCTTCGGCCGCGCGATCTTGCCGATGTCGGTCTCGATCGCGGCCTTGACCTTCTCCTCGACCGCCGGGGTCGCCTCGAAGCCCGGCTTGAGCGAGATGTACATCTCGACCACGCGGCCACGGATGTCGTCGATGACCGGGACCGCCGCCGC
Source organism: Actinomycetota bacterium (assembly GCA_027314595.1). Lineage (GTDB taxonomy): Bacteria > Actinomycetota > Actinomycetes > Streptosporangiales > Streptosporangiaceae > Trebonia. The sequence continues at coordinate 20,435 of DAHVAN010000437.1, forward strand.
CTCGGCGACCTCGTTCACGGTCAGCGCCGCCGACTCCAGCTCCTTGGTGCCGAGCCGGTGCCCGGCGACGTTGATCACGTCATCGACCCGGCCCAGGATGCGGAAGTAGCCGTCCTCGGCCTGGGTCGCGCCGTCGCCGGCGAAGTACGGCCAGTCGCGCCAGTCGGTGCTTTCCGGGTCCTTGTTGTACTTGGCGTAGTAGGTCGAGACGAACCGATCTGGCTGGCCCCAGATGGTCTGGAAGACGCCGGGCCACGGGTTGCGGATGCAGATGTTGCCTGCCTTCCCGCTGCCCTGCGGCACCTCGTTGCCGTCCTCGTCGAGGATGACCGGGTAGACGCCGAGCACCGCCGGGCCGCAGCTGCCTGGCTTCATCGGGTGCACGCCGGGCAGCGTGGAGCCGAGGAAGCCGCCGGTCTCCGTCTGCCACCAGGTGTCGACGATGGCCGCCTCGCCCTTGCCGACGTTGTCGTAGTACCAGCGCCAGACCTCGGGCTCGATCGGCTCGCCGACCGTGGTCATGTGCTTGAAGTGGAAGTTGTACTTGGCCGGCTCGGCCGGGCCGACCTTGCGCAGCATCCGGATCGCCGTGGGCGAGGTGTGGAAGATGTTCACCCCGAGTTGCACCGCGATCCGCCATGGGCGGCCGGCGTCCGGGTAGTTCGGCGTGCCCTCGTACAGCACGCTGGTGGTGCCGAGCGCAAGCGGCCCGTAGACGATGTAGGAGTGACCGGTGATCCAGCCGATGTCCGCCATGCACCAGTACGTGTCGTTCGGGTGTATGTCCTGGTAGAACTTGGACGTCCCGGCGACGTAGGAAAGGTAGCCGCCGGTGGAGTGCTGGCAGCCCTTCGGGCGCCCGGTGGTGCCGCTGGTGTACATCAGGAACAGCGGCGCCTCGGCCGGCATCGAGACCGGCTCGACGAGCGCGCCCTTGTACTTTTTGAGCAGGTCGTCGACGAAGAAGTCACGGCCGTCGACCATCGGGGTCCTGGCTGAGTACTTGCCCGGGTAGCGGCGGAACACCAGCACCTTGTCGACCTGCTGGCCTTCCTTCGCCGCAGCCTCGACCGCCTCGTCGGCCTTGACCTTGTGGTCGAGCAGGTCGCCGCTGCGGTAGTAGCCGTCCATCGTGATGAGCACGTGGCTGTGCGAGTCGGCGATCCGGTGCCCGGCGGCGGTGCCGCTGAACCCGGCGAACACCTGGGAGTGAATGATGCCGAGCCGGGCGCAGGCCAGCATCGCGATCGGCAGTTCGGGGACCATCGGCATGTGCAGCGTCACCCGGTCGCCGGCCTTGAGCCCGGCGAAGTCGCGCAGCAGCGCTGCGAACTCGTTGACCCGCACGTACAGGTCACGATACGTGACGGCCACGTGCGCCTCGTCCTCAGGCTCGGGCACCCAGATCAGCGCCGCCTTGTTCGCCTGCGTTTCCAGGTGGCGGTCCACACAGTTGTAACAGGCGTTGAGCTCGCCGCCGACAAACCACTTCCAGAATGGCGCGGCGGACGTGTCCAGCGTGGTGTGCCACGGCTTGTACCAGGTCAGCAGGTCGGCATAGGCGTGGAAGCACTCAGGGAACTTGTCCTCGGTGAACTGCTCGAGGATGGAGGCGTCCGGGGCGTTCGCCTGCGCGGTGAACGTGGCCGGCGGAGGGTAATAGCCCTCTTCGCGCCAGTGCACCGCGATGTGTGCCTCAGAGGATTCGTTAGTCTCGTCGTCGTTCATATCTTGGAGATCGTCAGCCATCAGTTTTCGTCCTCCGCATCCCTTCGCCTGGCGGCGTTGCCACTTGTGATAACTGTGCGCAAATCCAAATCTAACGCGCAACGTGCGTCGCCCACCATGGGGCCGGCATGACCTAGATCCCCGGCGGCCCGCCCCGGACGCCTCTGCCTGCGCGACAGTGGCGTGGCGGATGCTCTGAGCGAGCGTTCCGACGCTGGAGGTGACAATGATGAGCAGGCCGATCCTCGTGGCTGTAGACGGTTCTGAGGAATCCATGCGGGCCGTCGCGATCGTGCCCTCGCCAGGCTTCGGCTGACGCCCGGTCCCCGGGTGCTCAGCCCGGGCTGACGGTGGCCTGGCGCGGCCAGGCGATGATGCTCAGCGCGGAACTGCCCACCTCGGGGAACGCCTCATCCATCCCGGTGATGCGCATGATCCGCAGCAGCGCCGGGCGGGCCGCCGTCAGCCTGAGCGACCGGCCGGTGCGCCGTGCGTGCCCGGCCAGCCTCGCGAGGACTCCCAGGCCAGCCGCGTCGCAGAACGTCAGCCCGGCGAGGTTCATGGTGACGGACCCGTCCTGGCTGTCCACGACGTCACGCAGGTACGCGTACGCCTGGTCCGCCGTGGCGATGTCCAGTTCGCCGCTCACCTGCACCGTCGCCTTGCCGTCAGCCGTCAGTTGATACGCAAGCTCAAGCTGCGTCGCCTGCGCGGCGTCGGTCGCGGCCCCCATGGCCATGGCCCCGTGACCCCCCCCGCCAGGCGCAGCCAGGTCCCCATCGACGTGGCAGGCGCGAACCATCGGTTTTCCCCTCTCCGCATGGTAGTGAACGCCGGTGGCTCCGAGTACCAAGCTCGTCTCTTTCCACTGCGTCACGACACACCCGGTGTGTGCCACGCACCTATTGAAGGCTGCGAAGCCTACAGAACTACCGGACAGTCACTGATTAAAACGTCAGAACCGGCCGGATGGTTCTCTGATTCCTTCCCCAGGTTGACCGGTGGGCTGCTCGCCCCGGGGGGAGCGCCAGATCAGCCGGTGCAGCGGTATCAGGCGAGGGATGTTTCGAAGACCGGGGATGAACGGCACGAGCAGGAGCAGGAGCGTGGCGAGGCCCGTCATGTAGATGGCGATCAGGTCCACGTTGAGGGAGTTGCTCCAGCCGGGTATGTGGTACCAGAGCTGGTACAGCCATAGCCATGGCTGGCCAGGGTAGCTGCCGGTCTCGTTCATGACGCCCCACTGCCCGCCGGTGAGGTTCATCTGGTCCGCGAGGGTGGAGTAGTACTGACCGTCGTTGAGGAACAGCAGCGGCTTGGTGAAGTCAGTGCCGTAGAACGAGCGCTGGGCGAGCAGGTCGGTGTCGATCACGCCGTTGCGTGCCAGCGCCAGCTCGGTGGCCAGCATGGTGGGAACGGGCCCGTCGTTGGCGGGCGGGACCACCGGGTTGCCGCCGACGAACGTGACCTTAGTGACCGCGTTCCCGTAGTTGGTCGCCCACTTCTGCTGCAGCGCGGCCGGCGCGGCGTTGTACGTGGCGAGCGCGGCGGCCAGCCGAGGGTCTGTGGGAGCGGCCTTCGACAGCGGCGAGAGCACGAACGTGTGCGCGGTGTCGATCGGCTGACGCACCCCGGGGATGTTGGCCGGCGCGAACAGCAGGCTCTGCGGGGTGCGGTTGGTGTTGTAGGGCGGGCCGTATGTCGCGGTGAAGCTGGTGCCGTTCAGCTCGGTCGCCGAGGTGGCCAGGAAGTCGGCCGGCGCGACCTGCGCCCAGCTCTGCACGGTGACCGGCGGCACGTCGGGCGAGGAGAGCACGGCGGCCAGCCCCAGCGTGAGCACGAGCACCACCAGCGCGGCGATCGACCCTTCCTTCACGATGTCGTACCGCTTGGTCGGCCCGCGCCACGGCCCGGCGTCCGCCGCGCGCGCGGCGCGCACGGCGGACCGCTCGGCGCGGCTCGGCAGCCGCAGCCGCGGCCTT
>DAHVAN010000439.1 GCA_027314595.1 Actinomycetota bacterium
GGGTGCGGGCCAGGCCGCAGTACCCGCAGTCGGACAGGCAGCCCTCGTCGTAGCTGAGCAGCAGGTTGATGCCGCCGAACTCGAAGTCGCGGCTGAACCGGCCGGACTTCATCCGCAAGGCGATGGCGCTGGCCATGGAGACGCGGACGTAGTCGGGGCTGACCTGCCGCTCGGCGGGCCGCGCCGGCGCCAGCGGGAGGGCTCGCCCGGGCGGGACAGCGTCCGCTTCGCCCCGCGGACTCTCATCCGCTCCGGGCCGCGTCAGCGCAGACGTCACGGCAGGCTCCTGGCTGGCTCGGGGAAGTAACAGGATCCGGAGGCGCGGACCGGCTCGGCCTGGCCTCGGGCGCGGGCTTGCACCCCCGCGCTCAGCACGGCGGCGGTGATCTGCTCGCCGGGCACGCCCAGCGCCGCGGCCGCGCCGGAGCGGCTGACCGCCTCGATGACGGACCGCTCGTCGAGGCGGCGCCAGCGAAGCGTGGACTCCAGCTCGGCCAAAGCCGGTGGCAGCTCATTGAAGTCGCCGACTACCAGCGCGTTCTTTACCAGGTCGCCGTGGGTGGTGAGGTAGATGCGGGCCAGGCCGGCCGGGGTCTTGAGCGCTGCGGAGCCGCTGCCGTCGCAGGACATGCTGCGGTCGGACAGCCAGCCGCCGGCCGCGTACCGGCCGGCGGCCAGGGTGGCGGCCAGCGAGCGCTCGGCCGGCGTGGGCTCGCCCGGTTCCAGGGCGGCGCCGAAGGTCGCCGCGAACCCCTCGGCGATCGCGGGGCGCAGCGCCGCGCCATCGCAGTGGCGGCCGGTCTCCCTGGTGACCGTGGTGACGCGTTCGGCGACCGCGGCGGCGGCCTTGTCGGCCAGTTTCGCCGCGGGGATGCGGAGCACCTCGAGCATGAACGGGATGTCCAGGCCGGCCAGGATGCTGGCGTGGAACAGCATGCCGCCGGCCGGGTCGACGTACAGGCCGAGGCCCGCGATCTTGCGGCCGCCGGTCTCCAGATCGTTCTTGCCGCGGAACACCGCGCTGACGCCGAGCCCCGCCAGCCCGGCCGCGACCGCGCCGGCGAGTCCGGCGATGATCTCGCGGGGACGCGCGCCGGCCGGGGCCCTGGTCAGGTAGGCCACCCCGAGCTGGCCCGACCCCATGATGATCGCGCCGCCGCCGGTGGGCCGGCGGCTGACCGCGGTGCCGGTCCGCTCACAGGCGCCGATGTCAACCTCGGCCTGCAGATTCTGGTAGCGGCCGATCAGCGCGCAGTGGCTGGCGTAGGTGTACAGCCGCAGGGTGGGCGGCCGGTCCGGTTCGCCCCGCGCGTAGCGCGCCATCAGCGCCTCGTCGAGCGCGAGCCCGTCCGCGGCGCCCGCGCCGTCGTCGGTCAGCAGTCGCCATGGCGGGCTCATGAGCTCACCTCCACCTTCGTGTAGTCGTCGCCGGTCCAGGTGAGCGAGCAGCAGTACTCGAACAGGCGGGGTTGCAGGCCGCGCGAGCGGGCGTACTCGATGGCCCCGTCGGCCGGGTAGGCGATGCCGTTCAGGCCCAGGTCGATGGCGGCCTGGTCAAGCTCGGTCTTCACCGGGCCGAGCGGGCGGGCGCAGCCGAGGTTGATGGGGGTGGCGGGGGCGGCCAGCCGCGCCGTGGCGAAGAAGTCGATGACCTCGCCGGGCGGCGGCGGGGGCAGATGCGCCATCGGCGTCCCGGTCAGCGGCACCAGCACCACCAGGATCAGCGTTGCCACCGGGTACCGGGTCAGCATCTCCAGCGCATGGTGCTCGCCCAGGAACTTCCCGTAGTGCAGGCCGAGCACGATGTGCGGGATGATGCGCAGGTCCCGCTCCGCAAGCAGCCGCAGCGACCGGTCCATGTCGGCGGCCGTCAGGTCGAGGTGGTAGACGTCGCGCAATGTCTCGTCGGCGCCGATGACGTCGAGCATCACCCCGTCGACGCCCGCCCGCGCCAGGGCCGCCGCCAGCTTCGGGTCGACCACGCCGGAGTGGACGATGACCTTCATGCCCAGTTCCTCGCGGATCCTGCGGACGTGGCGCAGGTGCGGCAGCAGCGGCACGCCCCCGGTGCGGGTGGAGCCGCCCGAGACAAGCAGGCCCTCGCTGCCCTGCGCGCGCAGCCGCGCGGCCAGGGCGAACAGGTCCTCCCCGGCGCGCACCGAGATCATCCCGTCGAGCACCTTGGCCTGGCAGTGATCGCAGGACAGCGCGCAGGCCGACCCGGTCACCGAGACCGGCAGGAACCGGCGCGGGTTCCGCGGTGTCCATTCGGGGGTCTGCCAGCGTTTGAGGCCGGGGGCGTAGAAATCCATCACGTCGGGAAAGTTGGCCCTGCGCACCTGCGCGGGGTCCGGGCCGGCCGCGGTGCCCGTGACAGGGACCGGGAGTGACGCCTCGATGGCGGTCATTGCGCGATCACGCCTTTGAGCCGGTAGTCGGCGAGTCTGGCGGCGAACCACTGCCTGATCTGTCCGGGGTCGGCGAGCAGCCCCGTCTGCTCGCCTGCCGGGCCGGTCAGCCGCGCCTCGATCAGCCAGCCTTCCCCGTAGGGATCGCGCTCGGCGAGCCCAGGGTCGGCGGCGGCCGCGTCGTTGACCGCCGTCACGGTTCCGGCCACCGGGCTGACCAGCGGGCCGACGAATTTCGCCGCCTCCAGCTGCCCGAATGGCAGGCCGGCCACGAGCCAGGTGCCGGCGCTGGGCAGCGACAGCTGCGCGAGGGTGCCGCTGGTCTCCACGCCGAGCGCGTCCATGCCGATCCGCGCGACGGGTGCGCTCGCGGGCCCGGACAGCGCGACCCACATGTGGGTCTGCGGGTGATACAGCCGGTCAAGCGCCAGCGGGAACCCGTCCACCTGGACCAGTGCGCTGGTGTCGTTCGTCATCAGATCCTCTTCCCGTCGGCCGCGGCGAACGCCGCGGCGAGCTGGCGTCCGGGCTCCCCGAACCCGGCGAGCACATCCGGCACGTGCGCGAGCGGCACTCCGGCGACCGCCCGCGCCGCGTCGGCGGCGCCGTTCAGCCCCGGCGCTTGCAGCCGCGCCGCCGTCACCACGTCCCTGACCACGCTCGCGACCACCCGCGCCTGGCCGCTCTCGGCCGCGAACGTCCACACGCGCGCCCGCACCTTCACCTGCCGCGGCCTCGCGGCCGGGGCAGTAGGGGCAGTAGGGGCGGCCAGGTGAGGGGTTTCAGAGGTGGCAGGGGCGGCCGGGAGATAGGGGGTTTCAGGGGTGGCCGGGAGGTAGGGGGTTTCAGAGGCGGCAGGGGCGGCAGGGGGGCGGGCGGGCCCGGCCAGCCACTCCTGGCCGCCGAACCGCTCGTCCAGGACGGCCAGGCGGGCACGCTCGGAGCCGGTGAGGGTCCCGGGCGCGGGCGCGAGGCCGAGCGCCTCGGCGTAGGCCGCGGTCATCGCCGCGCGGAACCGGTCCGGGTCCACCGGGGTGGCCGACACGTACCGGCGCATCAGGACCAGCGTCTGCGCCCGCTGCTCCTCGTCGGGCATCGCGAGCACCGCGGCGGCGCGTTCGTGGTCGAACCGTTCGATGAGGTTCCCGCAGACCACGACCGCGTCCTCGATCTGGCCCGCGCCGTGCCCGCAGATCTTGCGGTCCCCGGCGCAGATCTCGCCGTCGTCGTCCAGCCGGGCGTCCACCCCCGCGGCCCGGAACGCCGTCACGGCCGGCCCGAGCAGCGCCCGCAGCGCCTCCACCCGGGACGGCGGGACGGCGGCTGCGGGCAGCGTGATCTGGAAAAACAGCTGGCCGTCATCGAGGTAGACCGGCCCGCCGCCGACCATTCGCCGGTAGACGGGCAGGCCGTGGCGACGGCAGTAGTCCCTGTCCACTTCGGCGAGATCGCGGTGGTAGCCGACGCACACGTACGGACCGGACGGGCGGGCGAACGACAGGGTCGCCGGAGCGCCCTGGCTGACCCCATGGGCGACCGCGTGCCAGGCCGTCTGCGAGCGCAGCGGGCTGACCCGCCCGAAGTCGATGATCCGCAGTTCCCCGGGCATCAGTTCCCCGGGCATCAGTTCCTCAGGCATCGGCGGGGGTCAGTCCCATCGCCTCGTCGATCAGCTCGATGATGTCGCGGACCAGCAGGCGGTCGTTGCCAGTGGACTTGGCCGCGTCCTCGAACCGGGACACCTCGTACGGGCAGCAGACCACGAGCATGTCCGCGCCGGTCTGGGCGGCTTCCCTGACGCGCCGCTCCGACAGCCGCTCGGAGGTCCGGTCGCGGCTGAACCCGTCCAGCCACATGCCGCCGCCTCCGCCGCCGCAGCAGTAGGCGTTCTGCTTGCAGCGGCCCATCTCGGTCAGCCGCACCCCCGGGATCGCGCTGATCAGCTTCCGGGGAGCGTCGTACTCGCCGTTGTGGCGGCCGAGGTAGCACGGGTCGTGGAAGGTGACGGTGCGGTCGAGTTCCTTCGCCCACCCCATCGCCGGGATCAGCGGCGCCAGCAACTGGGTGTAGTGCAGCGCGTCGAACTCGTGGCCGCGCTTGGGATACTCCTTGACCAGCGCGTTGAAGGCGTGCGGGTCGGGGGTCGCGATCCGGGCGAACTCATACCTGGCCAGGGTGGCGGTGACGTCCTCGACCAGGGAGTCGAACAGGCCCTTCTCACCCGCGAGCCGCTGCGAGTCGCCGGTGGTCTTCTCCTCGTGGCCGAGGATGGCCCAGTCGATGCCGAGCGCGTTGGCGACCCGGGCGAACGCCCGCGCCGCCTGCTGGCCGCGCGGGTGGTAGCTCCAGTAGTCCTCGACGTAGAACAGCACGTCCACCGGCGAGGGGTCGTCGGCCAGGATACGGACCGGCGTGCCCGCCTTGCGGGTCCACTGGGCGCGCCGGCGCGGGTTCTCGCCGAGGGCGTTTCCGTAGCGGAACGTCTTCTCGAACACGTCCTGCAGTTCGCCAGGCACCTCACGGCCGTCGGTCAGCGCCTTCTCGCGGACGGCCGGCATGATCTGGATCATGTCGACCTCCTTCGGGCAGACCCGCAGGCAGTTGCCGCAGGTGGTGCACAGCCACAGGTCGGGGTCCGCCATCAGGTCGGTGCCCGTCTGCACCTTGCGGTGCAGCTTGCGCGGCGCGTACTCGCCGACCACGTCGACCGGGCAGACCGGGACGCACTTGCCGCAGCCGTAGCACCACTCAAGCGACTCGCCGCCGGGCAGCGCGCTGATCGGCTCGAAAGCGTCCGGGCCGATGCTGGTCAGGACCCGCGGCTCGAACATCCGGTTCCACATGGCCGGCAGCTCGACCTCGCGGCCGGAGATGGTGGAGGCGACGGTCGCCGTCTCCTTCTCCACGGCCCGGGGCGGGACCTTGCGCCCTCCGATAGGCATTGGTCAGACCTCCAGGTGGTAGACGCCCAGCAGGCGGCGGATCAGGTCGGGCAGCGGGGGTACCAGCCGGGTGAACTCCTGCGTCATCCGCATCCGCAGCACGGTGAACATGTAGACGCCGTAGACGGCGGCGAGGAACACGTCGGTGCCGAACAGGCCGGGCCCGGCGCCGGTGAAGCCCGCGGCCTTGCCGGTCTCGTCGAGGAACGCGGTGGCCCGCCCGACCGTCAGGTACATCTCGCCCCGGCTGGCGCCCTCGCCCAGGTCGATGTCGTCGGTGGTGACCAGGCGCAGCGCCCCTGTCTCAGTGGCCGGGTCCCACAGCCATCGCGTCCACAGCCAGTACCTGCCGGGATCGGTGAAGTGGAGCAGCTCGCCGGCCAGGTCGCAGCCGGCGCCCGGCAGGCCGGCGGCGAACGCGCCGAACCGGTCCAAGCGCGCCGTCACCGGCTCGCCGGGATCGAGCAGGCTGGCGATGGCGGCGCCGAGGCGCTCAGGGCCGGCTTGCGCGAGGATCGCGTCCGCGCGGCGCCGGGTGGCGAACACCCACCGCAGCACCTGCCGCAGCGCGGCCCCGTCCAGCCGGTCCGCGCCCGGCGCCAGCAGCTCCCGCAGCGACCGCGACTTGCGGTCCAGGTCGCCCGCGATCGCCGCCAGGTCGGCGTGGCTGACCCGGCTGGCGATCTCGCGCTCGAACTCCTGGGCGCTCGGAGTGTCGACGACGGCCCCTGTCATCGGTGCCCGCCCGATCAGCTCGCGCCGGCGGCGGCGTGCCGCCGCAGGAAGCCGACCGCCTTCATCGCGGCGCCCGCCGCCGAGGACACGGTGTCCTCCAGATCGGCCGGGCCCAGCGCCGCGCCGCAGGCGAAGATGCCCGGCCTGCTCGTCGACACCGTGTCGAGCGGGCCGCCGACCGCGTGGATGAAGCCGTACTTGTTCTGGGCGACGCCGAGCACCCTGGCCATCCGCCTGGTGCCCGCCGACGGCTCCATCCCGACCGAAAGGACCACCATGTCCATCTCGAGTTCCATCGGCCGGCCCATGGTGGTGTCCTCGCCCCTGACGAGCAGCCGCTCCCCCTTGGAGATCACCTCGGTGATCATGCCCTTGACGTACTGGACGTGGTGTTTCTCCTGGGCGGGCCAGTAGATCTCGTTCTCCCAGTAGCCGTACATCCGCATGTCGATGTAGAAGATGTAGACCTTGGAACCGGGCAGAAGCTGGCGGATCTCGATGGCCTCCTTGGAGGCGACCCCGCAGCACACCTTCGAGCAGTACTCGTTCCCGATGTGCCGGTCGCGGCTGCCGACGCACTGGATGAAGCAGACCCGCTCCGGCGGCTGGCCGTTCGACGGCCGCACCACCTGGTGCTGCGACAGCATGGCTTCCAGGTCCGGCAGCGTGATGACGTCCGGGTACTCGTAGTACCCGTACAGCTGTGTTTCCCGGCCCGGGTCGAAATGGGTGAAGCCGGTCGCGAGCACGATCGCGCCGCACTGCGCCGGCTGCTCGCCGGCCGGACCGCGCACGGTGAGCGTGAACGCCCCAGCCTCCCCCGACAGGGCCGTGACCTCGCAGCCGAGCCGCACGTCGGTGCCCGGATGAGCGGTCACCGCCTCGATCATCCGCTGGATCTGGGGGCCGGCCGGCTCCCCGTGCGGGGTCAGGCCCGCGTAGTTCTCCGCGATGGGGGTGCCGCCGAGAAAGTCGCGCTGCTCGATGAGCACGACCGTGCCGCCGATCTCCGCGATGGCGTGGGCCGCCCGCAGGCCGCCCGGGCCGCCGCCGATGACGGCTATGGTGTCCGAGGACATCAGTCAGTTCACCTCAAATGTCGTGTCGCTCGCCCGCCGTGGCGGCGCGCATGTCAGCCGTCGACGTCGTCCCAGTCCAGGAAGCGCTTCTCGCCGCTTTCCAGCCGCTTGACGTCGGCCTGGAACTCCGCCCACGCCTTCTCCCAGTCGATGCCCATCTTTTCCAGCACCGGCCGGTAGTCCGCGGAGTGCCAGTGCAGCTGGCAGACCTTGTACGGATGGGCCCCCATGGCCAGGGCGGCGAACTGGGCCTCGCTCATCACGCCCACGCCAACGTTGCGCTCGTGCGCCTTGGCGGCGAACTGGCTCTTGTCGAGGGTGGTCACGCAGCCGGTGTCGTGGGTGAGCACGACGTCGGGGTCCGCCTCCTCCTTCATCACCTCGATCTTGCGGAGAGTGGCGAAGGACCGGGTGAAGCCGCGCTGCACGAGGATGTGCCTGAAGCCGAAGCCGCAGCAGTCGAACCAGGTGGAGTACGTGCGCACGTCGGCGCCCAGCGCCTGCGCCAGCCCGGTGACCACCGCGGTGCGCTGGCCGCCGTAGACGTCGGGATCGTAGATGGCGTCGCCCTCGACCAGCTTGTAGTAGTGGCATGCCGGGTGGACGGTGACCTTGACCTGCGACACGTCGCGCACCTGCCTGGCCGCGATCTCGTGCCGCAGCGCGTGGAACCACTCGGAGTAGTGCACGATCTCCTCCGGCAGCACCAGCTGCTTGCCGAGCTTGGCCATGATGGCGCGGACCTCCGCGCGCAGTTCGGGGTGGCGGATGAGTTCTTCCCGCACCTCCTTGTAGTGGCCGTAGGAGGTGCCGCAGTGGATCAGCGGGAAGTAGCCGGTCTCGTTCGCCGCGGCGAAGTTGCGCACGGCCACGGCCGCCTGGGCGGCCATGTTGGACGTGGCGCTGGCGTAGTAGTTCCAGGCCGTGCAGGAGGTCTGGTCGCGGGGGTCGTGGTAGTCGTAGCCGAGCTTGCGCATCACCCAGAAGATCGAGGTCGAGTAGCCAGGGATGTGACCGCACTGCCCGCATGACTTGTGGTGCCACAGGTGCGCCTTCTGGATCCGCTTGGCACGGCCGTACTTGGTGGGAACGGTGACCGCCTCGCGGTCGATCTTCTGCACCACTAGTTCGCCCTGCTCCTCAAGGGCCAGCAATTCGGCCCGCGGGTCCGCGAGCGCCCGCCGGTCCTCGCCTCGCTCGAAGTGTTCCTTCTTGCGCTTGAGAGCCTCGATGGGGATGGTCACAGTTCGATCCCTTCGTCTTCCAGGCGTTCCTCCATGAGCTCCTGGAGGATGGCGTGCAGGCTGGCGTCGACCTCCGCGATCATGTCCAGGGAGCCGGTGTGCAGCCAGATGAGGTACAGCTCGATCAGCGTCTTGTCGCTGACGGCCCAGCCGGTGGTCGTGGTGTGCAGCGTCTCAGGCGGCAGGGCCCGCCGCCACAGGTCGAGGTTGGCCGAGACGTCGGCGGTCTCCGGGCCCCAGTCGGGGAACGCGTCCTGCTGCAGCATGTCCGGTGACACCTGGGTGCCGGTGGACATGATCTTGTAGATGATCCGCGAGTAGCCGGTCAGCGCTTCCCTGGCGGAAGCCAGGCCGTTGCTGACGGCCACCTCCCGCATGATCGTGATGATCCCGCCCGGGTTGTTGCCCCGCGGGCAGCGCAGGCAGGAGAAGCACTGGGAGCACTCCCAGATGTCCTCCTGCATCTGCTGGTAGATCAGCTCCACGTCTTCGCGGGCCGCCGCCTGGGCGATCCGGCGGGGACTGAAGTCGTAGAACCGGGCGGACGGGCAGGCCGCCACGCAGATGCCGCACTCGTAGCAGCCATAGAGATAGTCGCTGAACCGGGGGTCGGCCTTGACCTGGCCGAACAGCCGCTCCTTCGCTTCGAGGGGCACGTCGGCGTAACCCGCGACACCGGGTGCCTTGTAGTGGGCGTCCGTCTGGCTGGCGCCGGTCGTGGTCATGGCGGCGCCTAGAAGGTGATGACCGCGTCGGCGGCGATGGCCAGATCGTTGAACGCGGCGCCGCCGATCATCTCGACGCCGTCGATCAGCTCGTCCAGCCGCAGGTCGTTGAGGTCAAGCGAGGGCTGGCAGATCAGCAGCCGCACGCCAAGCCCGGTCGCCTGCTCGATGAAGTACCGCAGCGGCTGGCCGACCTCGCCCTTGGGCCCGATCTTGTCCACCATGTCCTTGCGCAGCAGCGTCGGCCCGTACATCGTGAAGTAGATCATGACCTCGCACTCCATCGCCGCCGCCGAGGCCGCCAGGAAGAACGGGGTCGCGGACCGCCCGGGGTCGCCGATCCCGTGGGTCTGCACGTAGAGGATCTTGGAGTCGAGCTCGCCGGACCACATCGCCGCGGCCTCACTTCACCCGGCGGATGAGCACGTGGAAGACGTCGCCTTCGCGGGCGATGTTCAGCAGCTCATTGCCCGTGCGGCCGGACCAGGCCTTCATGTCGGGCTCCACTCCGGGATCGGTGGCCAGCAGCTCAAGCACCTGACCCGGCTCGATCTTCTTGATCGCCTGGGAGGTCTTGACCACCGGGAGCGGGCAGGCCATGCCGGTGCAATCGAGCACCTGGTCGGCGGTGAGTGACGGGTCGGCCACGGCGTCCCCCTTCGGGGTAGGCTCAATGAGACGTAGGACACATTCGAACTTTCACATATCCTTATCCGTGAAACATGCGCGTGTCTAGTGTTACGGCAAGATTGACGGGGGGCGAGTTCCCGGTGACAATCCATGACCTGCGGTGCGACGTGTGCGGACGCTTCCTGTCCGGCCCGGCCGCGGGGGAGCGCTTCGTCTACCACCCGGGAGTGCCGGAACTGCGCGACGACTCCGGCCTGGCCTGCACCGCCTGCTGGGACAGGCTCACCCGGGCGCTGGACCGCACCGCCGCCACGGGCTGCGCCGCCTGCGGAGAGCCGGCTCCCCGCGGCCAGAGCCTGCAGGTGCGCCGGTTCGGCCAGCCCGGATCGTGGCGGCTGTGCGCATCGGACGCGGTCGGCTTCCTGAACTCGCTGCGGACGGTGCAGCCGAAACTGGACCCGGCGGCGTTCCGGTTCCCGGGGACCGCGAAGGGCGCCTGACCCGCGGTTCAGCCTGCCAGCGAACGCCGGCTCTGCGCCTGCTCGGCCATGAACTCGCACATCAGGTCGATGGCCTCGGTGATCTTCTCGCTGGTCAGGGAGTACCAGATGTTGCTGCCGGACCGCCGGGCGGCCACGATTCCCCGGTCCCGCAGGATCGCCAGATGCTGGCTGGCGTTGGCCTGAGGGACCCCGAGCGCGGCGGCTAGCTCTCCCACCGTACGCGGGCCGTCCCTGAGCTCGCTGATGATCAGCAGGCGCTTGCCGTCCGCGATCGCCTTGCACACCCGGGCGTGCAGCTCGTAGATTTCCCCAGCGTCAACCCTTGCCACGGCGGCGCGAATCCTTCCTGCGCAAATGCACTGGCGACAGTGTACCCATTCCGGCCCCGCCGGCCATGAACGTGACCCGGCGCCGGTTACCGGCCGGCATCCGCCTGCCCGACTGCCGCCAGCCGCGCGGCGGGATGCCCGCCAAGTTCCTCGGTCATGAACTCCCGCAGCAGGTCCATCGCGCGCACTACCTTGAGGCTGGCCAGCTCGTAATGCACGCTGCTGCCATAGCGCGCGGCGGTGACGAACCCCCGGTCGCGCAGCATGGCCAGATGGCGGCTGACGTTCGGCTGGGAGATGCCAAGCGCCTCGGCCAGGTCTCCTACGGACCGCGGGCCATCGCGCAGTTCGTTGATGATCAGCAGGCGGTTCGGATCCGCCAGCGCCTTGCATACGCGGGCATGCAGTTCGCTGATCCCCGCCGCATCCATCCGTGCCACCCGCTTCCCCTTCCTGCCCCGGCATGCCGACATGCCCGGACCGTACTTCCGGGCATTTCCCGCACCTGAGCGTGAGGTGACACTACGTCCAAAACCGGTGGCGCGCCACCCTGGCACGCGCCCGTCCGCCGTGATGCCCGCCCCGCCCGGCCCGCGCCGGGCGGGGCGGATCACGATCGCGGGCCGTTCGTCCTGCGGTCCCCCGGGCGTTCGGCCCTCGTCCGCCCCGCGCCCCGGTGGTTATCTGCAGGCACAGATACCTCTCCGGAGGAGGCCGCGATGACCGCCAGCCTGATGGAACCCCCGGTATTCTCCGCCACCGCGGCCCGCTGCCCCGGCTGCGGCAGCACCCGCACCGCCCGGGTAAGCGCGCCGGCCCAGGAGAACCTCTTGTGCAAGACCTGCGGCAGCTGCTGGCACCCGGTCGCGGGCGGCGTCGAGCGGGTCAGCCCGCGGCAGTGCCCCGGATGCGGCCTGCGGCGCGTCTGCCTGGCAGCCGCCGGCTGAACCTGGGGCGCCGGCACGGCTGTCACGGGGACGCGGCGAACACGCGGCTGGCGAGGAAGTCGGCGGGTTCCAGCCGCATCAGGGGCGGACCGAGGAACCGCCCGGCCAGCCGCGCAGCCTTTCGGGTTCTCCGATCTTTGTGTGTAGTTTGACCCCTGCCAGGGGGTCAAACTACACACGAAAACTGGGCGCGCTGGCTGACGGACCCCAAAATGCCCGGATCCGGTTGGCTATCGCGCGGACGCTGAGCCGTAGGGCGCGACGAAACCCATCGCTTCGATCTCGTGGATCTGGCGGTCAGGCCTGATCTTGAAGATGTGCGCGGCCGGCAGGTCGAACGGGGCGAAGGCCGGCGCGAACATCGTGGTGGTGCCGTCGCCCAGGGTGACCTCGTACGGGACGTTGTCCATCGGATGGCGGAACATCGACAGGCCCATCACCAGGCCTGTCACCGGGTCGGCCGCGAAGACCCGCCGGTCGTCGATGGCGGCGATGTAGGTGAACACCTTGCTGTCGATCTGGGCCGCGCAAGCCGTCGGGACCGGCGGGAAGGCGAAGTTGAAGATCGCCGCGGCCCGGTGCTCGAGCAGGCGAGCGAAGTCGAACTTGGTCGTCAGCCGCTCGCCGGTCGCGATCGGTATGGTGGTGCGCCGCGCCACGTCCGCCAGGGCTTTGATGTTCTCCGGCGGGCAGGGCTCCTCGAACCACAGGGGATCGAACTTCTCCAGCCGCCGGGCGATCCGCAGCGCCCCCGCCGCGGTCATCTGGCCGTGCGTGCCGATGATGATGTCGCAGGCGGTTCCCACCTCGTCGCGGATGGCGCCGATGACCCGCTCGGCGGTGGCGGCCGCCGGCAGGGAAAACTGCAGCGGGACGTTCTGCCCCAGGCTCTGGTCGTGGGTCAGGACCAGCGGTGCGGACGCGGTCGCGCATCTGCCCGCCGAGCAGCTTGTACACCGGCTGCCCGCAGTCCTTGCCGATGATGTCCCAGCAGGCCATCTCGATCGCGCTGAGGATCCCGAGCTTGGGAGGCAGACGAGCGGGGACGGCTGATAAACCGACTGCACGGCCCGGACGGCGAGCCGTTCGACGCGGTGGCGACGCTGCGCTATCGCCAGCCGCCGTGGGCCGCCGACCCGTTCGGCCCTGGTAGCGCCGCTGCGGCCAGGCCATCCTCACCGGCGGCAAGCCGCCGGGGCGGCGGACGGACGACACCTCCGCCGGGCTCGCTCACGGGCTCGCTCACGGGCTCGCGGGCACCACCGAGTTCCTGCTGAGCTACGCCGAGCAGACCGGCGACTCGCTGGCGCTGATGGCGGCGGCCGGCCACGTCCGCCGGCTCGCCGGGCAGGTGCCCGGCCACGTCCGCCGGGCTCAGCGCCCGTCCGCGCCGCCGCTCGCGCCTCGTGGGCGGCCGGGCTCACCGGTCTGCTCGGCTTCTTCAGGCGGCTGGCCCGGGAACTGTGAGCCGCGCCGCGGACGGCCGCGCACCCGGGGAGGAGGCGCGGCGCGGGCAGCCGCCACGGTCCGTCCGGAATATGGATCTTGATCGTCATCCCGAACGGGGCGCGAGGTCGTAGCAGCGGCCGTGCCCCAGTGCCGTGCCGCTGGCAGCACCGCGGGTCGATTTGCGCTTTCAGCTAAAATACTCCATCCGGGCGAAGTGCATTTATTGTTCCGGCACACGTCGATGGCTTCACACCCGCGCTGGGAAAAGATATCCGCGGACCGCGGTTTAACCGCCGCCTGGCACGGGCATGGCCGTCATCCGAGGATGGATGCCGCGAGATGAATTCCTGGGGCGAGCAGCTTCTTTTCACGAAATGGGCCGCCCGCCGCGCCCGTGCCGCTCTCGACGGACTATTCATCTGGATGAGCCGGGCGAAACAGGCGCGACTGCGACAAAGCAGGTAAGGGGGCTTGCGTGGAGAACGTTGTCATCGGGTACATTAGCCGCGAAATCGTCCAGGACCCGGCGCCGCTGCCGCCAGGTGCCTGAGATCTCCGCGCCGTTGCCGGTCGGCGGGGCACCGCGACGGCATTCGCGCGTCGCGCCGAACAGGTGAGCGCCGCTGTCCGGCGCAGCCCCGCCCACTGGGCCTGCTGGGCGAGCCGCGCCGATCTGGCCGGCCTGGGGCTGATCCCGCCGGAGCCGGACGGGGCCGCCGTGGAGCCGGACGGGGCCGCCGTGGAGCCGGTTCTTCTGAAAGACGGGGGATTCACACGCGATGGATCGGCAGATAACGTCGCAGCTCAAAGCTGACCTGTTCCTGCTGCACGCGCCGAGCGTCTACGACTTCCGCGAGCGCGACGACATCCTGTTCGCCTACCTGAGCGACAGCGTCAACGTCACGTCGGTCTACGAGATGTATCCCGTCGGCTGGTTCTCGATAAGGCAGCGGCTGGCCGGCCATGGATTCGACGCGAAGATCGTCAACGTCGCCTCGCTGATGCTCATGCACCCGGACCTGGACGTCGGGCGGCTGCTCAGGCGGCTCGAAGCCCCGGTGTTCGGGTTCGACCTGCACTGGATGACGCAGTGTCAGGGCGCCGTCGAGCTCGCGGCGCCGCTGAAGGAAGAGCGCCCTGACGCGCTCACCATATTCGGCGGCATCCCGGCGACCTACTACGCCAGCAAGCTCATCACGTATCCCGGCGTCAACGTCGTCGTGCAGGGTTACGACACCCTCGATCCGGTCACCGAACTGGTCGCCCGGGTCCGCCGCGGCAGCCGGGACTTCGCGTCCATCCCGGACCTGCTGCACAAAGCCGGCGATGAGGTCCAGGCCACCGGCTTCACGCACAATCCGGCCGCGAATTACAAGCGGTTCGCCTACCGCAATATCATGGGCGTCCGCAAGACACTCATCCAAAAAGACGACGGCCTTATCATCGATGAGCTTCGCACGATGAAGGAGGCGGCGCAGCGTACCTCGATCTGCGGGAAACGGAACGGGCGCTGCTGCTCTACGGCACGCTGCCGGCCGCGCTGCGGGACGAGGTGCGCGCGTACAACCGCAAGATCCTCGCCTATTCCAGCGACCAGATCATTCCCGTGAAGCGCCCCTTCGGCGGCCGCTGGTTCGACGACGCCACGGTGCCGCGGGAGATGACCGAGCAGAATCTGGCGTCCCCCGCCCAGGCCGCGGGCGGGTGAGCGCCGCGATCGGGCGCCTGCCGCTTCCCGTGCCTTCCGTTCCGGATGAATTCTCTGCTAGCAAAGGAGGTCGGCGGATGACAGTATCTGCAGGCTTGCGGAGCCCGGTGGGCTACGGCGGCATTCCGTCGCCGTTCGCGATGGACGACCAGGTCTTCCGCGACCTGGCTCGCGAGCTCGTGGACATCCTGGGGGCCTACCTCCAGACGCTGCCCGAGAGCCCGGTGTACCGGCCGCTCCCCGACGAGGTGCGGCGGGAGATCGAGCAGATGAGGCTTCCCGCCGGGCCGATGGCGCCCGGGGAGATCCTGGAATTCTTCAGGGAGCGCGTGCTGCCGTACGGACGCGGCCAGAACCACCCCCGCTTCGCGGCCTTCGTGGACCCGGCGGCATCCAAGATGAGCATGCTGGCGGCCTTCGCCGCGGCGGCGGTGAACACCAGCGGGGCCGGAGGTGAGTACGCGGCCATATACCTGGAACAGACGGCCGTCCGCTGGCTCATGGAACTCATCGGCTTCCCGCGTGACGGCAGTGACGGTGTCCTCCTCGGCGGCGGATCGGACGCGAACCGGCACTGCGTCGAGGTCGCACGCTACTGGGGCGCCCAGGTCAACGGCTGGGACATCAGGGAGGACGGCCTCCAGGGACATCCCCGGCTCACCATGTACATGTCCGAAGAGGGGCACTCCTGCCTGGAGAAGGCCGCGTTCACTCTCGGGCTCGGCAGCCCGCGCAAGGTTCCCGTCGGCCGGGACTTCCGGATCAGCCTGGATGACCTGCGCGCGGCGGTCGCGGCCGACCGCCGGGCAGGTCACCTGCCCTTCCTCGTCGCGGCGAACGCCGGCAGCGTGAAGACGGGAGCCATCGACCCGCTCGAGGACCTCGCGCGGTTCTGCCACAGTGAGGGCCTGTGGCTGCACGTGGACGGCGCCTACGGCGGGTTCGGAGCGCTCGATGCGCGCCTGGCGCAGGCGTTCGCGGGCATGGATCAGGCCGATTCCGTCGCCATCGACCCGCACAAGTGGATGGCGGTAGCCATCGGCTGCAGCTGCGCCATCGTGCGCCGCGGTGAGCTCCTGCTGCAGACGTACAAGCTCGTCCCCTCTTACCTCAGCGCGACGCCGGGGAAGGGCTTCGCCGGCCCCCTCTGGTACTCCCACCGCAGCGCCGAGCAGACCAGGGATTCCGGCAGGGCGCTCAAGACCTTCTGGAACATCCAGCAGGCGGGCAGGGCCGGCCTGGTGAGCCACGTCAGGCGGCACATCGACCTGGCGCGGTACATGGAGCACGTCGTCGATTCGAGCCCGGACATGGAGCTGATGGCGACGGGGCCGCTGACCGCCGTGTGCTTCAGGTACGTGCCCGCGAACTGGCACGGCGACGACCAGGGCCTGGACCTGCTGAACAAGGCGATCATGGAGGACGTCCAGACGGGCGGCCAGGCATTCCTCGCGGGAACCGACGTCCGCGGCCGGTTCGCCCTGCGCTCGTGCGCCCTCCACTACGCCCTGAACGAGCGTGATGTGGAATCCATCGTGGGCGCCGTGCGGCAGGCCGGCTCCCTTCGCCTCCCGGCCAGGATGTGATGGGAGGAGCACATCCGGCCGCGAGGGGACGCCCGGGGGCGGGGCCCTCGGCGGCGGG
>DAHVAN010000442.1 GCA_027314595.1 Actinomycetota bacterium
CTGGGCGTGATCGCCGGGCGCGCGGACCGGGTCGCGGTCATGTACGCGGGCCGCGTGGTGGAGACCACGACCACCGAGCGGCTGTTTTCCAACCCCCGCCACCCGTACACCGAGGCGCTGTTCGAGGCTCTCCCCGAGAAGGCGGCCGACGAGGCGGCCGGCATCAAGCGGCTGTACAACATCCCTGGCCAGCCGCCGGACCTGACGGCGCCGCCGCCGGGCTGCAAGTTCGCTCCCCGCTGCCGGTACGCCCAGCCGAAATGCAAAGAGATAGAGCCATCCCTAACGATGGGTGGTGACTCGCACGAGTTCCGCTGCTTCTTCCCGGTGGGCAGCCCGGAAGAGGTCAAGGACCCCGGCACCCCGTTCACCTCGGTCCCGGCGCAGCAGCCGGTGGTCGCCGCCCCGGACGGGGCGCGGGCGGGCCGCGGGCCGTCGCCCGCCCCGCTGCTGACCGTGGATCACCTGGTCAAGAACTTCACCGTGACCGCGGGCGCCGTCATGCAGCGCAAGGTCGGCCAGGTGTCGGCCGTGGCCGACGTCTCGTTCGCCGTGCCGCCGGGATCGACGTTCGGCCTGGTCGGCGAGTCCGGCTGCGGCAAGACGACGATCGGGCGGCTCATCGTGGGCCTGGAAAAGCCCAGCGCCGGGTCGATCGTGCTGGCCGGCAGGAACCTGGCGAAGATGTCCACCCGGGAGCGGCGGCGCAACAGCCGGATGGTGCAGCTGATGTTCCAGGACTCCTATGCCTCGATGGACCCGCGGATGCGGGTCAGCACCATCTTGCGCGAGCCGATGGTCATCCAGCGTGACGGGAACCGGTCGTCGCAGGCCAAGCGGATCTCGGCGATCCTGGACGAGGTCGGGCTGCCGGCGGCGGCCGCTGAGCGGTACCCGCACGAGTTCTCCGGCGGGCAGCGGCAGCGGCTCGGCCTGGCGCGGGCGCTGATCCTGCGCCCGTCGATGATCGTCGCCGACGAGCCGGTGTCCGCCCTCGACGTGTCGATCCAGGCGCAGATCCTCAACCTGATGCGCGACCTGCAGCGCGAGCACGGCCTGACGTACCTGTTCATCTCGCACGACCTTTCGGTGGTGCGGTACATGTCGTCCGCCATCGGCGTCATGTACCTGGGCAAGCTTGTCGAGGTCGGCCCCGCCTCCGATGTGTACTTCCGGCCGGTGCACCCCTACACCAAGGGCCTGATCGACACGGTGCCGGTCGCCGACCCGTCGCTCGAGCGCGCCAAGGAGCACCAGGGCGTACGCGGCGAACTGCCGTCGGCGGTGGCGCCGCCGTCGGGCTGCCGGTTCCGGACCCGCTGCCCGCTCGCCCAGGAGCTGTGCGCGGCGCAGGAGCCGCCGCTGCGCCCGTTCTCGGCCTACGGCCACCTGGCCGCGTGCCACTTCCCGCTGCGCCAGCCGGACCCGGGCATGGACGAGGCGGTGGCCACCGGCACGCCCGCCTGAGGCGCCTGGCGCCCGGCCGGGCGCTCCGCCGGCCGTCCGCAAGAATCCTCACCAAGCGCACGCCAGTTCAAGCCGGCTGAGGTTGGCGGGCTGTTCCAGTTCCCGCTGCCGTCGCAGGTGCGTTCGCCAGGACCGCGTGCCGCGCCGGCCGCGGCCGGCGCGGGTCGGGACCAAGGTCACATCCTGGCCGGCCGTGGAATGTGAGGCTCCATCCCGGCGGTTGAACTAAATACCCCCTGGGGTATAGGTCCCGGGAGTGGCGAGAGGAGCCTGTCATGAGGTTCGTGCAGTTCATGGGCAGCCCAACGGGCCGGATGGCCCGGGTCGTGGCCGGGGCGGCGTTGATCACGGGCGCCGTGTTCATCGGCGGGCCCGCCGGGTGGGTGGTAGGCGTCGTGGGGCTTGTCCCGCTGGCTGCCGGGGCCGCGAACACGTGCCTGCTCGCGCCGCTGTTCCACGCCCCGCTGCACGGTCGCGGCGGTACCGCCTGAGGACGCCAGGCGCCGAGGTCAGCGATGAGCAGATGGCCGTGATCCCGCTGGCCCGGCACCGCTTCCGCCGGCAAGCCGCTCCCCTTCGGGACCCAAAATTACACGTCGGGGGTGACAGGGAAGTCCCAGATGGCCTTCGCGCGGACGTCGCGCGGCCTGATGGCATACGTCGTCTCGGGCGCCGACGTCGTGCCGGTCAATGTCGCTACCGAAGCTCGACATCCTGCGCGCGCACTGCGACGCCGTCGGCCGCGACTACGACACCATCACCAAGACGATCCTCGGCCGGGTCGACCCGCAGGGCGACGTCGGCGAGTTCCTGTCGGCCATGGAGCGGTACGCCGCGCTCGGGGTCGACCTCGTCGAGGTCGCGCCCGCGATGCCCGACCCGGCCCGTTACGTGACCCTGCTCGGCGAGAAGGTCGTCAGGCCGCTGGCCCAGATCGGCTGACGGGCGACCGTCACGCCTGCCCGGTGCGGCGGCAGCCGGGCCAGCTGACCTGGGCGGGAGCCCGGATGCTCGCAGAGGGCGGCGAGCAGTTCCAGCTGGGCGAGCGCCAGCGTGCTGCCCGGTTCGGCCACGCGTGCGCCGCGGCGCAGGGCACGGCGCAGCCGGGCGATGCCTTCGGCCAGCCCTTCGGGCCGGACATCGTTCTCCCCGCCGGCCGGATGGCGGGTCGCCGGGCTCATAGCCGGAGTGTAGATGCCCGGGCCCGCACCCAGCACGCCGGGCGCGCCATGGCCGGCCTCGCTGGAACTGCCCGTTTTCGGCCGCGCTGTTTCGGGGTATGGATCGGCGCAATCAGCCGCTTTTGGCCCCTGCCCCAGCTTGCTGGCCCTCGCCTGCCCGAAGGTGATCACATGGAAGCTAACGCGGACCGCTTCCTCGAACTCATCCATCAGTTCGAGGACTTCACCGACGCGATCTCCCCCGAGCGAGCGCACATCGAGTTCGATCAGACAACCCTGCAGCTGTTCTGGATGCGCTGGCCGCAGGTTTCCTCATGGGCCGGGTCGCTGTGGCGGATGCTCTCGGAGGAACTGTCCGGCCCGTCCGCGCCGCACGCGGACCCGGAACTCGACGAGGTGGGCGAAAGTGGCTGATCGCACCCGCCGTACGCTGACCGTCCGCGACGTGATGACCACCCGGGTGGTCGTGACCAGCCCCGAGGACCCCGTGGCGAACGCCGCGGCGGCCATGGTCCAGCGCAGGGTCGGATCGGCGCTGATCATGCAGGGGCGCTTCCTGGCCGGCATTCTCACCGAGCGGGACGTGCTGCGCGCCGCGGCGTCCGGCAGCGACCTGACGAACTCCCCGGTGGCCGCGTGGATGACGAAGGACCCCGAGCAGGCGTCCCCGGACACCACGGTCCAGGACGCCGCCCAGCTCATGCTGCTGCACGGCTTCAGGCACCTGCCGGTGCTCGAAGGACGCGAGGTGCGCGGCGTGGTCAGCCTGCGTGACCTTGCCGCCTCCCGGATCAGCCGGCCCGTCCCCGGGAACTGACCGGCCCCTGGCCGCGGCGCCCGCAGGCGGTCACCTTCTATCCCGAACGGGCCGGGGTGCCTGTTCGCCCGTCCGCCGGAGACCGTCACGCTCGGCCTGCTGGTGAGGGCGGCTGGCGAGGAGTACGGAGTCACCGCCCACCGCCCCGTACCGCTGTGAGCACTGCTCCCCGCGCGAACGCGGCCGGGGCCTGAGCGAGGAGGCTGCCGGCCTGTCTCACGGCGGATTATCGTCCTGGAACGGGCGGGATGCCGCGCCAGCACGGCGACCGGGGGCCACGGCAGGTACCGTGCGCAGGCCATGCCTGTCCGGCCACGCCAGCTCTCGATTCTTGCGAGATACAATACTTGCATGCAACAAGTATTGCCAGGCGCACAGGATGCCGGCGAGCGCACGGCACGGGAGGACCCGGTGGACGCGTCCGCGGTGGACGCGGTGCTGACGGCGAGCCGGTCGCTGATCGCGGTGGCGACCCGATCGCTCGGCGCGGCGGCGGAGGAGACCACGATCGCGCAGTACCGGGCGCTCGTGGTGCTGGCCTCGCGAGGGCCGCAGCGGATGGCGGACCTGGCGAGCGCGCTGGATGTGGCGCCGTCGACCGCGGGGCGGATGTGCGACCGGCTGGTCCGCAAGGGCCTGATCCGCCGGCACCGGGCCCGGGCGGACCGGCGCGCGGTGCTTGTGTCGGTCACGGCGGCGGGCAGGCAGGTGGTCGGCCAGGCCACCGCGCGGCGCCGCGCGCTGATCGAGGACATCCTGGCCAAGCTGCCGGCGGACACCCAGCGGGCGGTCGCGGAGGCGCTGCGGGCGTTCGCGGACGCGGCCGGCGAGGTGCCGGACAGCCAGTGGCCGTCGCCCGGGGCGGCCGGCGAGGCGGCCGGGACCGGCCTGGGGGTACCCGCCCAGCCCAGGCGACGCGTCCGGACCAGCGCGAGGGAAGGCCGATGACGGGCACGACGACGGCGGGCACGCCGCTGTCGCCCGGGACCACATGGCGCGGTCGGGCGGCCGGCTGGCTGCGGGCAGGCCGCGGCGGCATGTTCCTGCTGGCCCTGCTGGTGGGGGTGGGGTCGGGGCTGGGCGCGCTGGGGTTCCGGTACCTGATCTCCTTCTTCACCTGGGCGGCCACCGGCCACGGCCAGTTCGGCCAGCAGGGCTATGTGGGCAGCAGCCACCTGCCCTGGCTGGGCCTGGCGTTCTTCGTGGTGATCCCGGTCATCGGCGGGCTGCTGTACGGCCCGCTGATCTACCGGTACGCCCGGGAGGCCCGCGGCCACGGGGTGCCGGAGGTGATGATCGCGGTCGCCGACAACGGCGGGCGGATCCGGCCGCAGGTCAGCGTCGTCAAGGCGGCCGCCTCGGCCATGTGCATCGGGGTCGGCGGGTCGGTCGGCCGGGAGGGGCCGATCGTGCAGATCGGCTCGGCGCTCGCCTCCAGCCTGGGCCAGTGGGTGAAGATGCCGGAGAACCGGCTGCGGATCCTGGTCGCCTGCGGCGCCGCCGGCGGCATCTCGGCGACCTTCAACGCGCCCATCACCGGGGTGTTCTTCGGCGTGGAGATCATCTTGCGGGAGTTCGCCATCGACGCGCTGTTCACCGTGATGATGTCGGCGATGATCGCCGACATCACCGCCATCCCGTTCCTGGGCGACAAGCCGTTCCTGTCCGGCTTCCCGCCGGGCATCGTGTTGCACCACGCGCAGAACTACCTGCTGGTCGCGGTCCTTGCGGTCGTCGCGGCGCTGATCGGCCTGGCGTTCAAGGCCGTGGTGTACAAGGCCGAGGACCTGTGGGACGTGCTGTGGAAGGGCCGCCCGGAGTGGGCCAGGCCGGCGGTCGGCGGGATCGCGCTCGGGCTGCTGCTGCTGGCCATCCCGCAGATGTACGGGGTCGGGTACCCGGTGATGTACAAGGCCACCGCGGGCCAGTACGCGCTGTGGTTCCTGCTCCTGCTGTCGTTCGGCAAGATCGGCGCGTGCGGCACGACGCTCGGGATCGGCGGGTCGGGCGGCATCTTCGCCCCGTCGCTGTTCATCGGGGTCACCTCCGGCATGGCCTACGGCGAGATCGTCAACCATATCTTCGGGGCAAGCGCCGGGCAGCCCGCCCTGTACGCGGTGATCGCGATGGGCGCGGTGTTCGCCTCCGCCGCCCGCGCCCCGCTGACCTCGCTGGCCTCCGTGGTCGAGATGTCCGGCGACTTCGCCCTCACCCTGCCGGTGATGCTCGCGGTCGCCATCGCCTCGACCATCTCCCGGGCGGCAAGCTACGGCACCATCTACACCACCAAGCTGCTGCGCCGCGGCACCGACATCGACCGCACCACCCCCTGGCGGGCGCTGGCGGACCTGAAGATCGCCGACGCCATGCGGCCGTTCCGCCCGCCGCTGCCCGTCCCGCCGGCCAACGGCAGCCGCCAGGCGCCTAACCCCGCCGCGCTGCCCGGGCCGGTCGTCTACCAGGCGGAGCCGCAGGCCCTGTTCGCCACCGAGTCCGTCGCCCAGGCCCTGCGGCAGCTAGCGGTCTACGGCCGCGACGGGCTGCCCGTCCTGGCCGCGGACGGCCAGCAGGTACCGGGCTGGGTCACCGCCCCCGACGTGCTGCGGGCCATCGCCCGCCAGATCACCACGGCGCAGGCCCAGACCCAGCAGGCGCAGGTCAGCGCCGACTGGGAGCACGCCGAGCCGGGCACGCTCCAGCACCCGCCTACCCCGCTGCCAGGCTACCAGTTCGTCGAGATCACCGTCACCGGCGGCTCCCCGGCGGCGGGACGCAAGCTCGCCGACCTCACCTGGCCACCGGGCAGCGTCCTTGTCAATGTCCTGCGCGGCCGCCAGCTCCGCTCACCCCAGCCCGAGCTCACCCTTGCCCCGGGCGACCGCATCAGCCTGCTCACCACCGCGCCCGGCAGCGACAGGAGCGATCATCATTCGTGACGGCGCTGGCCGCCTCCACCTGGCTGCTCCTGTTCGCCGCGGGCGTCGCGGCAAGCCTGGGCGCGAGCTGGCTGCTGGTCTCACGGCTTGAACGGCTCGGGGAGCGGGTCCAAGCCGGTCCGGGAGACTGCGGGCCGCCAGTGGATGGCCTTCATGACAGCCAGCGCGGCCGACTGCGGGCGCCACGATCGGTTTTGAAGAAAAAAAAGATCTTGGTGGTTAATGCGCCGGGCACTTCGCCACCCGCCTCAGGCGCCGGGGCCGCCGGCGGGCGCGGCGCGCGCGGCGCGCGGCGGGCATGCGGGCCTGCCACACCGGACGAATAAGCCACCAGGATCAAAAAACTTCAGTTCCCGATGGTCGGCCAGCGTGCCGTCGAGGTCGAACAGGACCAGATCGATCACGGGGTTGCCGTCGTGCCCGGCGTGTCATATCCCTGGGCCGCCTCGTGATCCCAGATGTCCTTCTGTTGCATGGCACCTAACGACGCCAGCGCGCGCTGCCGTCCAACGGCTTTTCCGCGGGACAGGCGAGGGCGGCTGACCGGCGGCCGGGCGGGCTAGGTCGCCGGACCAGCGGGGCAGGGGGCCGGGCCGGCTAGCTGCCGTGCGGCAGATAGGGCAGGGTGACGGGGTGTCCGGGCGGGGCGATGAGGTTGTCTCCCGGCCACAGCGGCGGCGCGCCGGTCGCTTCGGGCAGTCCGCTGGCGAGCGTGTCCAGCAGCTGGCTTCGTTCGGGAATGCCGAGACCAGGAGGGACCGGCGCGAACGGGCCGACGGCGAGCAGGGCGGCGTCGATCGAGGGCAAGGCGAACGGCATCGACTCGCACCCTCCGGGTGCCCTGGTCAGTGCGATGAGAGCGCGGACGACGGTTTTCCAGTCGGCGACCTGGGGCCACAGGCGGCCGTCGTCCAGTTCGTAGTTCAGCGTGGACAACGGGACCAGGCAGCCGGGCGAACGGCCCGGGAACTCGGTCAGGCACCGGTAGATCCTCCCCGCGTCCGGCTGGGGCAGGTCCGGGTGCAGGAGGGTCAGGGCATGCACGATCACGCCGTTGACCGGAGCCGGAGCGCCGGGGTAGTCCCGCGGTTCGTGCACTGTCAGGAAGTAGACGTCCTTGGCCATGAAGGTATCACTATCTCGCTATCGACTGCAGTCGACTATACGCTAGGCTAGCGTCCAGCTGACAAGTAGACGCGGCTCATGCCTACTCGCCGAGGACGAAGATGAACTCCTCGACGCCGTCGTCGGGTGCGGGCGCCTTCGCCTCCTGCACGCGATCCCGCCTGAAGCCGCACTTCTCCAGGACCCGGATCGAGCCGATGTTGTGGACCGCGACGTGGGCATGCAGCGGCCGGGCCGTCACCTGACCGGCGAACTGCGCGAGCGCCCCCGTCGCGACGCCGCGGCCCCAGTGCTCGCGACCGATCCAGTAGCCGACCAGGCGCTGCCCGTCCTGCTCCCAGCTCCCGATATAACCCGCCACGGCGCCATCCGCCACGATCGTGCGCTGGACTGCGGTGCCGTCGGCGCGGATCTTCGCCCAGTGCCCCGCGAACTGATCCTTGTCGCGCGCGGGGAACGCCGCCATCTCGCTCGCTTCCGGGTCGGCCTGGTGGTCAAAGAACACGTCGATGTCCTGATCTTCGACCGTCCTGAGGCGCACCTCGCGTCCTGATTCGCGGACTTCGGCTGCCATTACTTGGCGCGCCTTTCCTTCGACTCCCATGACCCGGGCACCGAACAACGAGTGCTCCCGGGACACCTCCGCCAGCAACTCAGGCTCAAGCACAGGCCGTTTGTCCGCAGTCACCAGCACCCATGGGGAGGGCAAGGGTTCCGGCCGCCAGTCGAGAAGGTAGTCAACTGACGGGTCGGTGCCGGCGTCAGCCCACCCGCCCGACGTCCCTTCCGGCCGCCGGGCCAGACGACGGCAGGACTCGCAACGGCGAACTTCAACGCTGACCGTCTCGGCGGGTCCCCTTGTGGTCAGGGTCCGGCTGGCCAGTGCTCCGCCGCAGCCGTCTGCCACCCAACAAGGCCCGCCCAGGTCAGCCGCCTCACCGGTGCCTGACCGGGCCGAGATGCGCGTCACGGGCCATCGTCCTGTCTGGTCTCAGAAGTCGGTGACCGTGTCTCAGCGACCGGACATTTAGGCGGCAGCCTGCCCGGTGCGAGCTCCTGTGCCACTGCCGCCTCACGGATGAGGCAGCGCCGCGGCACGCTTACGGGATGGCGCACGACGGAAACCGGACATCAGCAACCTAATTCCCAATCAAGTCTTCACGATAGCTCGCAGTAGCGGTATTTTGTCGCCGGATATGATATGATTCGAATGTCAGAGCGTATTCGCTCGAGTCTCCCCCTCTCGTCAGGCAGGAGTCCCCTCATGGCGCAGCCGCCAGTTCCCGGACACGGTACGGGCCCCGGGCCCGGCCGTGACCGCGGGCTGCCCGGCGGCGGCGCAGGCCGGGGCCGGGGCGCCCGGCGCGGGCGCGCTTCCCG
>DAHVAN010000443.1 GCA_027314595.1 Actinomycetota bacterium
GGGCGCGCGGGACGGGCGAGGCGGCGGGGGCCGGGGGGCTGGCACCGGCGGGGGCGGCGGGCGAGGCGGCTGGGGTGGCCGGCCGCGCGGAACGCGCGGGCGGCGACTCGGGTTCGGCGTCCCTGATCAGGCGGCAGTCCAGGCATTCGACCTGGTCCAGCCGCCTGATCAGGTGCGCGCTCGCGCAACGGGCGCAGCGCGAGAGGTCGCCGAGCGCGGCTGGCGCGCAGGCGGGGCAGACAAGCACCTGATGCTCGCCGATCACGCCCCGGCGCCACGGGCTGCTTTTCCCGGCCTCGGGATCGGTCTGCCTCGTGCCGCACCGGAAACACGGCACCTCGAAACCCCTCCTGTCCAAGGGCGCGCTGACGGGGTCAGGCCAAGGCGGCGAGTGCCTTGGAGTAGTCGGCGATGTCGCGCGCCTGCGGGATGGGGTTGACCACCTTCCAGCGCACCACGCCTTCCTTGTCGATGATGAACGTGCCGCGGATCGCCAGGCCGCGTTCCTCGTCGAACACCCCGTAGGCCCTGGCGGCCGCGCCGTGCGGCCAGAAGTCCGCCAGCAGGGAGAACTGGAAGTTCTCCGCGTCGGCCCAGGCCCGGTGCGTGAAGAAGGAGTCCACCGAGACCGTGAGCAGTTCCACGTCGTCGCGGCTGACCTCGGGGAAGTCGTCGCGCATCCCGCACAGTTCGGTGCTGCACACCGGGCTGAACGCCAGCGGGTAGAACACGAGCACCACGTTCTTGCTGCCGCGGAAGCTCGACAGCCTCACCGGGGTGCCGTGCTGGTCGGGAAGCTCGAAGTCCGGGGCTTCGTCCCCGATCTCAACTGCCATGCTGATCCTCTCAACGAACACTGCGCGAAGGCCTGCTACGGCTAAGTGTGCCACTGCGGGCTCGCACAGGCGCCGCGGCCCGTTCTGAGTATGCAAACGAGCTGAAAGCCGATCAGCGGCGAGCCTTCGGCGCGACGAGCCGGGACCCCGACCAGTCCCTGCCCGCGCTCACGCTCGAGGTCTGGGCGAGCCCCGCGGTGGGCGCCGCCTCGCCGATGTCGCTCGGCTCGACATGTCCCGGCCGGCCCGCCTTGGGAGTAAGGAGCCAGATATAGCCCCCGTCGGCCAGCGGTGTCAGCGCGTCGACCAGCGCGTCCACGAGATCGCCGTCTTCCTCCCGCCACCACATGAGGACCACATCGACCACGTCCTCGTAGTCCTCATCGACGAGCTCGACGCCCTCGATGGCCGAGATCGCGCCGCGCAGCTGCTCGTCGCAATCCGTGTCATAGCCGATTTCCTGCACCACCTGGCCCGGCTTTATCCCGAGCCGCTCGGCCTGGCCGCGTTCATCCTGCGCCTGGCGCGCGGTCGCGCTCACTGACGTTCCTCCCCAGTCCTTCCCCGCGTCCCCTGCCGCGCTTGCGGCGGCCGTGGCCGCGTCAGTACTTCTTGTTGGGACAGTTCACACTGGGTCGGCCCTATGCGCAAGTGGCAATTTTCCCGGGCTGGCAAACCGCCGCCATATATTGACCTTCCCGACAGGCACCCGCGGTATTCCGGTCCGCCTGCCGGCACGTAACGTAACCGGTGACAGTGACTTCCGTCACGCACGGCAGGTCCGGCGCCTCGCCGGACCGGGACCGCGCCGCGCGCGGGCGCGCCTTTCCCCGGCCCCCCGCCCCGTCCGGGCGGCCAGCCCGGTTACCGTTTGAGTGGGCCGGCCCGGTTACGGTTTGAGTGGGATGAAAAACAGGCCAAGACGTACGACGATTGGTCTGGACAAGTTAGCCGAACGACTCGCGGCCAACAGCCGCCGAACTGCGGAAGGCGAGGCTACACCCGTGGCTTCCGGACGTCAGCGTTACTCGATCATCAGCGACGGGCTGCCCACGCAGCTCCCGGACATCGACCCGGACGAGACACGGGAATGGGTCGATTCCTTCGACTCGGTCACGCGCACCCGTGGCCGCGGCCGCGCGCGCTACCTCATGCTGCGGCTGCTCGAGCGGGCGCGCGAGCAGCAGGTCGGCGTGCCGGGCCTGCGCAGCACCGACTACATCAACACGATCCCGCCCGAGCGCGAGCCCTGGTTCCCAGGCGACGAGTACGTCGAGCGCCGCATCAGGGCCTATATCCGGTGGAACGCCGCGATCATGGTGTCCCGGGCGAACCGGCCGGGCCTGGGCGTAGGCGGGCACATCGCCACGTACGCGTCCGCGGCGTCGCTGTACGAGGTGGGGTTCAACCACTTCTTCCGCGGCAAGGACCACGGCGAGTCCGGCGACCAGGTGTTCTTCCAGGGGCACGCGGCCCCGGGCATCTACGCCCGCGCGTTCCTGGAAGGACGGCTGGCGCAGAGCCAGCTCGACGGGTTCCGCCAGGAGCTTTCGCACCCGGGGGGCGGGCTGCCCTCCTATCCGCACCCGCGGCTGATGCCCGACTTCTGGGAGTTCCCCACGGTGTCCATGGGCCTCGGGCCGTTGAACGCCATCTACCAGGCGCGGTTCAACCGGTACCTGCTGGCCCGGGAACTGCACGACACGTCACGGTCGCACGTGTGGGCGTTCTGCGGCGACGGCGAGATGGACGAGCCCGAGGCGCTCGGCGCGATCGGCCTGGCCGCCCGCGAGGAGCTCGACAACCTCACCTTCGTGATCAACTGCAACCTGCAGCGGCTTGACGGCCCCGTCCGCGGCAACGGCAAGATCATCCAGGAGCTCGAGGCGTTCTTCCGCGGCGCCGGCTGGAACGTGATCAAGGTGATCTGGGGCCGCGACTGGGACCCGCTGCTCGCCCAGGACACCGACGGCGTGCTCGTCAACACGATGAACACCACGCCGGACGGGCAGTTCCAGACCTACAGCGTGGAGTCGGGCGGCTACACGCGCGAGCACTTCTTCGGGTCCGACCCGCGGCTGCGCAAGATGGTCGAGCACCTGTCCGACGAACAGATCCGCAACCTGTCCCGCGGCGGGCACGACTACCACAAGGTGTACGCGGCGTTCAAGGCCGCGCGCGAGCACGTGGGCCAGCCGACCGTGATCCTCACCCACACGATCAAGGGCTGGACGCTCGGCAAGGACTTCGAGGCGCGCAACGCCACGCACCAGATGAAAAAGCTCACCGTGGCCGAGCTGAAGGAGTTCCGCGACCGGCTCTACCTGCCGATCCCCGACTCCGCTTTGGAGGCCGAGCTCCCGCCCTACTACCACCCCGGCCCGGACTCCGACGAGATCCGGTACATGAAGGAGCGGCGGGCCGCCCTCGGCGGCATGCTCCCCCGCCGGGTCGTGCGCGCCAAGCCGCTGCCGCAGCCGCCCGACTCGATCTACGACGAGCTGCGCAAGGGATCGGGCAAGCAGTCGGTCGCCACCACGATGGCGTTCGTCCGGCTGCTCAAGGACCTGATGAAGGACCCCGTCATCGGCGACAGGTTCGTGCCGATCATCCCCGACGAGGCCCGGACGTTCGGCATGGACTCGCTGTTCCCGACCGCGAAGATCTACTCGCCGCACGGCCAGACGTACGAGGCGGTGGACCGCAACCTGCTGCTGTCGTACAAGGAGTCCGAGAGCGGGCAGATGCTGCACGAGGGCATCACCGAGTCCGGCGCGATGGGCTCGGTGATCGCGGCCGGCACCTCCTACGCCACGCACGGCACGCACATGATCCCGGTGTACGTGTTCTACTCGATGTTCGGCTGGCAGCGGACCGGCGACCAGATGTGGGCGCTCGGCGACCAGCTGGGGCGGGGCTTCCTGCTGGGCGCGACCGCCGGCCGCACGACCCTGACCGGCGAGGGGCTGCAGCACAACGACGGCCACTCCCAGCTGCTTGCCTCGGTGTCGCAGGCGTGCCTGTCCTACGACCCGGCCTGGGCCTACGAGGTGGCGGTGATCGTGCGCGACGCGCTGCGCCGGATGTACGACCCGACGCCCGAGAACCCGGACGGCGAGAACATCTTCTACTACCTCACCGTCTACAACGAGCCGTACCCGCAGCCGCCCGCTCCCGCTGCGGAGGGCGGGCCGACGGCGCTGGACGCGGCCATCATCGCAGGGCTGTACCGCTATGCGGAGGCTTCGGAGATCTCTTCTCCCGAACGAAGCGGGGCGCCTGCCCCGCGGGCACGCATCCTGGCCTCGGGGGTGGCCATGAGGCAGGCGCTCGCCGCCGCCTCGCTGCTGGCCGCCGACTGGGGCGTGGCCGCCGACGTGTGGTCGGTGACCTCGTGGACCGAGCTGCGCCGCGAAGCGCTGGCCTGCGAGTCGCACAACATGCTGAACCCCGGCTCGGACCGGGTGCCGTACGTCACGTCCGCGCTGTCCGGCTCCGCCGGGCCGGTGGTGGCGGTGTCGGACTGGATGCGGGCCGTGCCCGACCAGATCGCCCGCTGGGTGCCGGCGCCGTACACCTCGCTGGGCACCGACGGGTTCGGGTTCTCCGACACCCGCCCTGCCGCCCGCCGGTTCTTCAACGTGGACGCGGAGTCGATCGCGCTGGCCGTGCTGGCGTCGCTGGCGCGCTCGGGTGAGGTGGACCCGTCGCTGCCGGGCCAGGCGATCGCCAAGTACAAGCTGGACCTTCCGGTGTCGGAGGCGCTCGGCTAGCACGTCGCCCGTGCCCGCCCCGCCCGCGGGCGGGGCGGGCACGCCCGCGGCTCCCCAACTGCCCGGTCCCGCCCAGCGTTTATCGAGGGAGACAAGCGAACCCGGCCGCCGCGTGGCGGCCTGGCCGTCCCCCTCGCCGACGGCGGCCTGCCGGGACAGCACGCTCAGCGCGATGATCGACCCGCCGGCGACAGTGCCGATGAGCGCGGTCCGGACTCGGTCCGGACCGCACGCCAAAAAAAGTGACGGCGCGCGCCCAACCGTCATTCCGGGTATTTCGTTTACCTGTCAGGAGTTCGGGAGGGCGAGCGCATGGCCGACTGGAAGCAGGTCCTCGGCGACCTGGCGTCCAGTCGAGCGACCCCGCTCAAGCGTTTCGCCGTCCTGCTCTGCGGTGACCCGGGCGACGCCGAGGATCTCGTGCAGGATGCGCTGGTGCGGGCGTTTTCACGGCCGCTCCGGTCCCCCTCACCTGCCGAGGCCGAGGCGTACGTCCGGGTCATCATCACCAACCGCTTCATCGACCTGGCGCGGCGGCGCGCGTCCCTGCGGCGTGCCGTCGTCCGGCTCGAGTCCGACGTGCCCGTGGCGCCCGATCTGGCGGCCGGGGTGGCCCTGCGCGCCGATCTGCGGGCCGCGCTCGGCGCGCTCACCGCCAGGCAGCGCGCCTGCGTCGTCCTGTACTACTACGAGGACCTGTCGGTCCCGCAGATCGCGCGGGCTCTTGGCTGCAGTGCGGGCACAGTCAAGCGCACCTTGCACGACGCCAGGTCGGCGCTTCACGGCCTGGTCACCCGCGCGGGCGCCGAAGAAGGCGAGCGGACTCATGCAGACCTTTGATGACCTGCTCCGGAGCGGGCTGCGCGACCTGGCCGACCAGGCTGAGCCCGCCGGGTTCGGGGCGGAACCGCTCATCAGGAAGGCCGCGCGGCGCCGGGCCCGGTTCACCGCGGCCGCCGGGTGCTGCGCGGTCGCGCTCATCGCGGCGGCGGTGACGGTGCCGGCCGTCGCGGCGCGGCCAGCGCCGCCCGCGGTCGTGTCCCTGAGCCCGTCGCCAGCCCCCGGGGCAGGGCCCTGGCCCGCGCCCTTCAGCTGCGGGCGCCCGCTGTCCTCCGCACTGCCCGGCTCGTCCGGTTTCGGGCTGAAGGTATCGGTCCAGTCGGTCCTTCCGCCTTCAGTTGCCCCCGCCGGCGCGCCGGCGGTCACCTGGACCCTGGCCCCGCGGCCCGGCAGCGCCTGGCCGGTGTTCGGGGCGTTGCGCGCCGTCGTCCTCGTCGTGAACGACGACGGCACCGTCGTCGCGGCGCTGCAGGCGCCGCCGCCCGCGGACGCGGCGCAGATCCCGGCGCCCTCGATGGACGTTACCGCGAGCCAGGTGCGGCAGGGGCGACCGCGGGTCAGCCAGTGCCCGTCCCCCGACTGGACGGCGGTCTGGAACCACCGCGCGCTGTACCGCGTGGTCGTGCTGGTGAGCGCGTGGGCCGGGTTCCCCGCTTCCCGGCCCGCCACGCTGCCCGCTCGCTACAGCGTCATGGCACCTCTTCCGCTGGGCTCGGCCCACTGGATCAGGCACGGGGCCGGCCAATAGGGCGGTCCCGCGGCCACGGTGTCATCCAGGCGGGCGCGCGCCTTCGCGCGGGCCACGCCGACGTGGCACCCTGAAGGGATGCAGGCGAAGCGGCAGGCCACGGCGGACGGCCACCTCGGCGCGCGGGCCAGGGTGCACCCGGAGACGGTGCGGCGGCTGGAGCGGTCGATGGGCGCGCTCGGCACCGCGGCGATCGCGGCGATGGACGAGCGGCTGCCGTGGTTCCGCAAGATGTCCGCGGAGAACAGGTCCTGGCTCGGCCTAGTGGCGCAGGCGGGCATCGCCGCGTTCGCCGACTGGATCAAGCATCCCGAACGATCCCGCCCGGCCGTCACCGAGGTCTTCGGCACCGCGCCGCGCGAGCTCGCGCGGGCGGTCAGCCTGCAGCACGCGGTGGAGATGGTCCGGGTGCTCATCGACGTGGTGGAGACCCAGGTCGACACGCTCGCCGCGCCGGGCGCCGAGGCCGAACTGCGCGAGGCGGTGCTCGTCTACGCGCGGGAGATCGCGTTCAGCGCGGCGCAGGTGTACGCGCGGACCGCGGAGGCGCGCGGCGCGTGGGACGCCAGGCTGGAGGCGCTCGTCGTCGACTCGCTGGTGCGCGGCGAGGCGCAGGAAGCGCTGAACTCGTGGGCCTCGGCGCTCAACTGGTCCTCCTCCCCCGTCGCGGTGATCGCGGGCAGCATCGACGGCGAGGAGGCCGAGCCGGTCATCGACGAACTGCGCGCCCAGGCCCGCCGGGCGCGGCTGGACCTGCTGGCCGGCGTCCAGGGCAGCAGGCTGATCGTGGTGCTCGGCGGCACCGGCGATCCGCTGGCCGCCGCGGAGCGGTTCTGCGGCAGGTTCGGCTCCGGCCCGGTGGTCGTGGGCCCGCCCGTGCGGGACCTGCGATCGGCGTCGGTGTCGGCGCGCGCCGCGCTCGCCGGGCTGCGCGCCGTCCCCGCCTGGCCCGACGCGCCGAACCCGGTCAGCGCCGACGAACTGCTGCCCGAGCGTGCCCTCGACGGCGATGACGAGGCGGTGCGGGTGCTCGCCACGCGGGTGTACGAGCCGCTGCTGGCCGGCGGCCCGGCGCTGCTCGACACGCTCACCACGTACCTGGAGCAGGGCTCGTCCCTGGAGGCGACCGCCCGGATGCTGTTCGTGCACGCCAACACGGTCCGCTACCGGCTGCGCCGGGTCAGCGAGCTCACCGGCTACACCCCTTCGATCGGCAGGGAAGGGTTCACCCTCTGGGTAGCCCTCATCATCGGCCGCCTGGCCACCCGCCACGGCTGAGAGCCAGCCGACGGCTGACCCGCGGCGGACAGCGGCCAGAACCCGGACAATCCGGGCGCTCGGCATTGCGCGGCGATGATAATGGATCGGTTGTGACCCTCCAGGGTCACAACCGATCCACTATCCTTCAAGCCGGGCTCGCTGCGGGCGGGTCCGGCCTGCCCCCCGGACGGGTGCCGGTTCGCGTGCGGCGTGCTGCGCGCGACGGGACGGCTGTTTACCGGGGAAGCCAGTGCCGCGAGACGGGCGGATGTGACGGAGCGGTCACTGGCGGGTATACGTTTTTGGTGAGAAGCTACAAATACGTGGCGGCGAACTTCGTATTGTTCGTTATCGGGGTGGCGGACCTCTACAGGGCAAGGTTAAGTACGTGCTGATCTTCACGGCTCCGGGGCAAGGCGCGCAGACCGCCGGCTTCCTCTCCCCCTGGCTCGAGCTGCCCGGCGTCGCCGAGCAGATCGGCGCCTGGTCAGAGCTCGCCGGACGGGACCTGATCAGGCTCGGCACGACCGGCACCGCGGACGAGATCACCGACACCTCCGTCGCCCAGCCGCTGCTCGTCGCGGCGGCGCTGGCGGTCGCCGCGCTGCTCGGCGAGCCCGACGCCGCCGCCGGCCACAGCGTGGGCGAACTGGCCGCCGGCGCGATCGCCGGCGTGCTCGGCGGCGACGACGCGATCATGCTCACCCGGATACGGGGCGAGTCCATGGCGGCTGCCACCGACGCCGAACCGACCGGGATGATAGCGGTGCTCGGCGGCGAGGAGGCGACGGTGCTCGCCGCGATCGCCGACGACGGGCTCACCCCGGCGAACATCAACGGCGCCGGCCAGATCGTGGCGGGCGGGACGCTCGCCCAGCTCGAGGCGTTCGCCGCCAGCCCGCCCGCCGGCGCACGGCTGCGGCCGCTGCGCGTGGCGGGGGCGTTCCACACCGGGCACATGGCGCCCGCGGTCGAGGCCCTGGCGCGGGCCGCGGCGGGCATCGTGGCCAAGGACCCCGCGATCACGCTGCTTTCCAACGCTGACGGCGGCGTGGTTACCTCGGGGCTGAACTGGGTAGAACGTGTTGTCGCCCAGGTCGCGGCCTCGGTCCGCTGGGACCTGTGCATGGCGACGATGTCCGACATGGGGGTGAGCGCCCTGATCGAGCTGCCGCCCGCCGGCACGCTGGCCGGGATGGCCAGGCGCGCGCTGCCCGGCGTGGAGATCCTCGCGCTGAAGTCCCCCGACCAGCTGGACGCGGCCCGCGAGCTCGTCGCGGCGCACGCCCGTCTCGACCCGAAGGATGCGCGATGATGCCGGCGACCAAGATCCTCGGGTTCGGCGGTTACCAGCCGGACAAGGTGGTCACCAACGACGACCTGGCCAAGATCGTCGAGACCAGCGACGAGTGGATCCGCAGCCGGGTCGGCATCGCGAGCAGGCGGGTGGCCGGGCCTGACGAGACCGTCGGCGACATGGCCGAGGCGGCCGGCGCCAAGGCGCTCGCGGCGAGCGGGCTGACCCCGGCGTCCATCGACCTCGTCATCGTCGCGACCTGCTCGCCCGAGACGCCGATACCCAACGTGGCCGCCACGGTCGCGCACCGGCTCGGCATCGTCGCGCCCGGGGCCTATGACCTCAACGCGGCCTGCGCCGGGTTCTGCTACGCGCTCGCGGCGGCGTCGGATTCGGTCCGCGCGGGCAGCGCGCGGACCGCGCTGGTGATCGGCGCGGAGAAAATGACCGCGTGGCTCGACTGGTACGACCGGTCCACCTGCATCATCTTCGCCGACGGCGCGGGCGCCGCGGTGGTGGGCCCGGCCGCGGACGGCGAGCCCCAGGGGATCGGCCCGGTGGTCTGGGGCAGCGCCGGAGACCAGGCCGAGAAGATCACCATCCCCGAGGGCACGCACGCCATCAGGCAGGACGGCCAGGCAGTGTTCCGCTGGGCGACGACCGCGCTGCACCCCATCGCGCTGGAGGCGTGCCGGCGAGCGGGGGTGGCGCCGGCCGACCTGTCGGCTTTCATCCCCCATCAGGCGAACCTGCGGATCATCGAGGCCATCGCCCGCAGGCTCGGCATCCCGCGCGAGCGCGTCGCCGACGACATCGTGACAGCGGGAAACACCTCATCGGCGTCGATCCCGCTCGCGCTGTCCCGGATGGCCGAGCAGGGGCGGCTGCAGCCTGGCAAGCCCGCGCTGCTGCTCGGGTTCGGCGCGGGTCTGTCCTATGCCGCGCAGGTGATCACGGTACCCTAGCCGCGCCCCACCTTGACGGGCATGCCCCGGCCCTCGGGGCGACCACTGAACACACAAGGAGAAGCAGTGACTGACCAGGAGATTCTGGCCGGGCTCGCCGAGATCATCGACGAGATCGCCGGCGTGCCGGGCGACGAGGTGACGCCGGAGAAGAACTTCGTCGAGGACCTCGACATCGACTCGCTTTCCATGGTCGAAATCGCCGTCGCGGCCCAGGACAAGTTCGGCGTCGAGATCCCTGACGAGCAGCTCAAGGACCTCAAGACCGTCCAGGACGTGGTCAACTTCGTCAGCAAGAACTCCTGACGCACGTCAGGGCCGCCACAGCCGTCTGGGGAGTACACAGTGAGCAGCAATGGTCGGGGCAGCGTCGTTGTCACCGGGATGGGCGCGACGACGCCGCTCGGCGGTGATGTCGCGTCCACCTGGTCGGCGATGCTCGCCGGGACAAGCGGGGTCCGCCGCCTCACCGCGGACTGGGTGTCGTCGCTTCCGGTCAAGATCGCCGCGCCCGCCGCGGTGGACCCGGTGTCCGTCGTGGGCCGGGTGCAAGCAAGGCGGATGGACCGGTGCGAGCAGTTCGCGCTGGTCGCCGCCCGCGAGGCCTGGGCGGACGCGGGCGCGCCGACGGTCGACCCGTGGCGGCTCGGGGTCGCGGTCGCCAGCGGCATCGGCGGGATCGGGTCCACCCTCAGCGCCTACGACACGCTGCGCGACAAGGGCTGGGAGCGCATCTCGCCCTACACGGTCCCGATGCTCATGCCGAACGGCGCCGCGGGCTGGATCAGCATCGAGTTCGGGGCCCGGGCCGGGGCGCACGCGCTGGTCAGCGCGTGCGCGTCCGGCGCTGAGTCGATCGCCTACGGCATCGACATGATCCGTTCCGGCCGCGCCGACGTCGTCGTGGCCGGCGGCGCCGAGGCCGCGATCATGGCGCTGAACGTCGGCGCGTTCGCCGTGATGCGCGCGATGTCCACCCGCAACGACGAGCCGGAACGGGCCTCGCGCCCGTTCGACAAGGGCCGGGACGGGTTCGTGCTCGGCGAGGGCGCCGGCGTCGTGGTGCTCGAATCCCTGTCCCACGCGCTGGCGCGGGGGGCGCGGATCTACGCGGTGGCGGCCGGCGCCGGGTACTCCTCCGACGCGTTCCACATCTCCCACGGCGCGCCGGACGGGGCCGGAGTCCGCTTCGCGATGTCCGCTGCCCTGCGCGACGCGGGCGTGTCGCCGTCGCAGGTGGTGCACATCAACGCGCACGCGACGTCCACTCCCGAGGGCGACCCGCTCGAGGCGCGGGCGATCGCGGACGCGCTGGGCTCTTCGGCGGCCGGCTGCGTGGTGACCTCGACCAAGTCGATGACAGGGCACCTGCTCGGCGGGGCCGGCGCGGTCGAGACGGTGGCCGCCATCAAGGCTCTCACCGAGCGTGTCGCGCCGCCGACCATCAACCTCGAGGACATCGACGACGAGGTGACCATCGAGATCGCCACCTGCGCGCACCCGCTCGCGCCGCGGGCGAAGAGCGCGGACGGGGCGAACGGGGAGGCCCTGCCGATGGCGGTGCTGAACAACGCGTTCGGCTTCGGCGGGCACAACGTGACGCTCGCGTTCACCGAGTTCATTCCGCAAGAGGCCTGACCGGTCTCGGTAGCCCCGCCGTACCCGGGGACCGAGCTGCACCGGCAGGCCGTGCGGAACGGGCGGCTCCCTGACGACGAGGACGGCGCGGTGTTCTACAAGCGGTTCTGCTTCCGGGCCGGGAAGATCGCCGGGGCCGGCGGGTGCGTCGGATGGCTGCGGTATGAGCTGCGCAGGCAGGGCATCGGGCTGCGCTTCGCCCCGGCGGGCGGCGGGTAGGCGGTTGTCCGCGCTCGCGGCTGTCGTGACCGCTATCGCCTCGGCGCTGGTCCTTGGGGTAGCGTCGGTCGCCGACCAGCGCAGCACCAAGCGGGTCAAGACCCGCAGGGCGCTGTCGCCCGCGATCCTGGCCGACCTGTTCCGCCAGCCGCTGTGGCTGCTGGCGGTCGCGGCCAACATCGCCGGATTCGCGCTGCAGGTGGTGGCGCTCAGCTTCGGGAGCCTCGCCCTGGTCCAGCCGCTCCTCGTCTGCGCCCTTATCTTCGCCGTGCTGATCTCCTGGTACCTGCGTAAACGCGGGAACGTCCGTCGCCCCGGCGGCAGCCACGCGGACCTGGTGATGTTCTGCGGAGTCGTCGCCGCCGCGGCTGGCGTGGCCGGCTTCCTCGCCGTCGGGCGGCCGTCGGCCGGCACCACCCACGCCAGCTTCGGCATGTTCCCGCCGCTGGTGACCGGGCTCATCGTGGCGGTGGGCGGGTGCCTGGCCGTGGCGTCACGGAACCGGAACCTGCGGCCGCTGGCGATGGCGATGGCCTGCGGCGTCTGCTACGGGGCCGCCGCGTTCTGCGTCAAGCTCGTCACCTCCGAAGTCGGCCACGGCCCCGCCGGGCCTTTCACCGACTGGCCGGTCTATGTCCTGCTGGTGGTCGGCCCGGTCGGTTACCTGCTCAATCAGGACGCCTTCCAGCAGGGCACATTCCTGGCGCCTGTGCAGGCGATCATCACCGCCGCCGACCCGGTCATCTCCATCGCACTGGGCATCGCGTGGCTGGACGTCACGGTGCGCGACAGCCCCGGGGCTATCGCCGGCCAGCTGGCATCGCTGCTTGTAATGGCCGGGGGGATCGTCATCACCGCCCGGCACGCTCCTCAGTCCGCCCAGCGCGCCGCGGCGGAGCCGAGCCGCCAGCAGCAAGCCGCGCGGTGAGTGACGCCGCCTCCCTGCCGGGTACGGTCCCTGCCGGCCCGGCCCCGGGCATGCCCTTACCTGGCCGGGGGCCTCGGGATGCCGTCCGTGCCGCCGGCCGCCGGGCCGGTGGGCGGCTCGTCCGAGCGCGGGCCCGGCTTTGGCGGCGAGGCGGGGCCGGAACCGGAATCACCGGCTGACCCGGAACCGGAGGCGTCATCGCCCGCGCCGGAGGCGTCATCGCCCGCGCCGGAGGGGGCCGAGGACGCGGCGGAGGCGTCATCGCCCGCGGCGGAGGCCGAGGGGGCGGAGGACGCGGCGGAGGCGTCATCGCCCGCGGCGGAGGGGGCGGAGGACGCCGAGGGGGCGGAGGACGCCGAGGGGGCGCGGCCTTCGGCGAGGAGTTCCTCCAGGCGCGCCCCGCGCAGCCGGCGGAACGTGCGGTGCGCGCGGGCCCGGTCCAGGATCGCGACCTCGAGCTGCGCGGCGGTCAGCCCGGCCGCCTCGCCGTTCGCCTGCCCGGACGAGCCCGGCGCGCCGGACGCGCCCGACCCGCCCGACGACGGGGCGGCGAGCGCGTCGAGCGCGGCGCCCAGCGCCTCGGCCAGCGACATCCCGTCGGAGAACTTCTCCTTCAGCGCGGCCGCCACCTGGTCGGCCTGCCCGCCGAAGGCGACGAACCCCGGCTCGTCGGTCACCGATCCGTCCCAGGTGATGCGGTAGATCTGGTCGGCGTCGGGCGCGGCGCCGACCTCGGCGACCACGATCTCGACCTCGTAGGGCTTGCTGCTGTCGGTGGCGATCCCGCCAAGCGTCTGCGCGTACCAGTTCGCGACGCCGCGCGCGGTGACGTCGCCCCGGTCGAACTGGTAGCCGGTCACGTCGGCGTAGGTCACGCCCGCCTTGCGCAGGGTCTCGTACTCGTTGTACCGCCCGACGGCGGCGAACGCGATCCGGTCGTAGAGCTCGCTGATCTTGTGCAGCACGCTGGAGGCGTTCGGCGTGACCATCAGGATGCCGCCCGCGTACTGGAGCACCACGGAACTGCGGCTGCGCGCGACGCCCTTGCGCGCGTAGTCGGCCTTGTCGCGCATC
The DNA here is from genome assembly GCA_027314595.1 of Actinomycetota bacterium. Taxonomy (GTDB): domain Bacteria; phylum Actinomycetota; class Actinomycetes; order Streptosporangiales; family Streptosporangiaceae; genus Trebonia. Next base: position 13,579 of record DAHVAN010000443.1, read on the forward strand.
AGCTGTTCTGGCGACACGTAAAACGGCATGGTCACCGCAGGCGCTTCCTTTGCTGTCGTCGGGGAGGGGGGAGGGTGGGACGGGCAGCCGCTAGCCGGCTGTCCGCAGCGGGGCGGGCGGACCGTCGGGCGAGCGCATCCGGCTGTCCACGACCTGCTGCGCGTACTCGGCGGACTCGGCATCAGGCAGCCGCCTGAAGCCGTCCTCGGTGATCGTGGCGACCACCGGGAAGATCCGCCTGGTCAGGTCGGGCCCGCCGGTGGCGGAGTCGTCGTCGGCCGCGTCGTACAGCGCCTGCACGCAGGCGAGCACCGCGTCGCTCAACGGCATGTCGTCGGAATAGAGCTTCTTGAGTGCGCCCCGGGCGAAGACCGAGCCCGAGCCTATGGAGTGGTAGCGGTGCTCCTCGTACGGGCCGCCGGCCACGTCGTAGCTGAAGATCCGCCCGGCGCCGGTCTCCTCGTCGTAGCCGACGAACAGCGGGACGACCGCGAGCCCCTGCATGGCGCCGCCGAGGTTGCCGCGGATCATCGTCGCGAGCCGGTTCGCCTTGCCCTCCAGGGACAGCGACCGGCCCTCCATCTTCTCGTAGTGCTCGAGCTCGACCTGGAACAGCCGGACGAACTCAAGGCCCACGCTGGCCACGCCGGCGATGCCCATGGCGGAGAACTCGTCGCTGCGGAACACCTTCTCCACGTCCCGCTTGGCGATCATGTTGCCCGCCGTGGAGCGCCGGTCACCGGCGAGCATGACGCCATGCTCGCACGCGGCGGCCACGATCGTGGTGGCGTGCGGGAGGTTCTTGATGACGTCGCTGCCGCCGGGCAGCTCAGGCAGCCAGGACCGCGATGGCAGCGACCCGCTCAGCCGGAACCCTGGCAGCAGGTCAGGAGCGTAGCAGGCGAGAAAGTCCGTAAAGGACGAAATCCGCGCGGCCATGAAGGCCGCCTGCTGCCGTGCCGTGCCGCCGACATCTCCGCCCACGCCGCCGCCTCCCTGCAGAATCCGGTCTCCTGAGCAGACACTACTGCCCGTTCGGAGTATGAAGCGAACGAGCGGCCGCCCGCCTTTTTCCGCCCACCGCGAACCACCTCCGGGTCGCGGGAGGGGTCACTGGCCGCCCTTCTGGACGTAGGAGCGGACGAACTCCTCGGCGTTCTCCTCGAGCACCTCGTCGATCTCGTCGAGGATGGCGTCCACGTCGTCGGACAGCTTCTCGTGCCGCTCCTTGACCTCCTCGGTGGACGCGGCCTGGTCCTGTTCGGCCTCTTCCGCGCGCCGCGTGGTCTGCCGCTGGCCTCCGGTGTCCTTCGTTTCCACTGTGGTACCTCCGTCGTTGCGGGGATTGGGCCCCCGACACCTCCAACGTTATCGTCGCCCGCACCGGGCCCGCCCAATCCTCCGCGCGGGGATTGGCGCCAAGTCGCTACTCCTGGGCGGTCAGCGCGGCGACGAGATCCGAGGCGGTGCGGCAGCGGTCGAGCAGCCCGCCGACGTGCGCCCGGGTGCCGCGCAGCGGCTCGAGCGTGGGCACCCGCTGCAGCGATTCCCTGCCCGGGATGTCGAAGATCACCGAATCCCAGGACGCGGCCGCCACGGAGTCCGCGTACTGGCGCAGGCACCGGCCGCGGAAGTACGCCCTGGTGTCCTCGGGCGGGTTATCGACCGCCCAGCCGACCGCGCGGTCGTCGGACATCCGGGCCATCCGGCCGCGCGCGGCGAGCCTGTTGTACAGGCCCCTTTCCTGCCGCACGTCGGAGTACTGCAGGTCGACGAGCTGGAGCCGGGGATGATCCCAGCTCAGCCCGTCCCTGGAGCGGTATCCCTCGAGGAGCTCCAGCTTGGCCACCCAGTCCAGTTCGCGGGACAGCTGCATGGGGTCCTCGGCCAGCCGGTTGAGCACCGACTCCCAGCGGTCGAGCACGTCGCAGGTCATCTCGTCCACGTCGGTGCCGTACTTGTCCTCGACGTACTTGCGGGCGAGTTCCAGGTACTCGGTCTGCAGCTGGACGGCGGTCATCTTCCGGCCGTCACGCAGCGTCACCAGGTGCCTGAGCGACCAGTCGTGCGACACCGCGCGCAGGTCCGCGACCGGCGCCTCGACGGAAAGGTCGCCGCTGAGGAACTTGTCCTCGATCATGGCGAGCACAAGCGCGGTCGTGCCCATCTTCAGGTAGGTGGCCACCTCGCTCATGTTCGCGTCGCCGATGATCACGTGCAGCCGCCGGTACTTCTCCGGGTCGGCGTGCGGCTCGTCGCGGGTGTTGATGATCGGGCGCTTCAGCGTCGTCTCGAGGCCGACCTCCACCTCGAAGAAGTCAGCGCGCTGGCTGATCTGGAAGCCGGACGTGCGGCCGTCGGCGCCGATGCCGACCCGGCCCGCGCCGCAGACCACCTGGCGTGTGACGAAGAACGGCGTCAGGTACCGCACGATGTCGGCGAACGGCGTGGACCGGCGCATCAGGTAGTTCTCGTGGCAGCCGTAGGAGGCGCCCTTGTTGTCGGTGTTGTTCTTGTACAGCTGGATGCCGTGGCTGCCGGGCACCGTCGCGGCCCTCGCGGCCGCCTCCGCCATGATCCGCTCCCCCGCCTTGTCCCAGATCACCACCGACAGCGGGTTCGTGCATTCGGGCGCCGAATACTCGGGGTGCGCGTGATCGACGTACAGCCGCGCGCCGTTGGTCAAGATGACGTTGGCCAGCCCCAGGTCCTCGTCGGTGAGCTGAGTGGAGTCCGCGGCCTCCCTGGCGAGGTCGAACCCGCGCGCGTCGCGCAGCGGGTTCTCCTCCTCGAAGTCCCAGCGGGCACGCCGCGCCCGGGCGGCGGTAGCCGCCTGGTACGCGTTGACGATCTGCGACGACGTCACCATCGCGTTGGCACCCGGCTGACCCGGTACGGCGATGCCGTACTCGGTCTCGGTGCCCATGACTCGCAGCACACTCATAGTTGTTCAGCGTAATGCCGGTTAAGCCCGCGCCGTGCCGCCACCGTCGCCAGGGAGTCAATCAAAGGTACTGACCGGTATTCGCGACGGTGTCGATGGAACGGCCCGCCTCCGTGCCCTGCTTGCCCGAGACGAGGGTCCTGATGTAGACGATGCGCTCGCCCTTCTTGCCGGAGATGCGGGCCCAGTCGTCCGGGTTCGTGGTGTTCGGCAGGTCCTCGTTCTCGCTGAACTCGTCCAGGCAGGCGGCGAGCAGGTGGGATACCCGGATGCCCTTCTGCCTGGTGTCGAGGAATTCCTTGATGGCCATCTTCTTGGCGCGGGCCACGATGTTCTCGATCATGGCGCCGGAGTTGAAGTCCTTGAAGTACAGGACCTCCTTGTCGCCGTTGGCGTAGGTGACCTCGAGGAAGCGGTTCTCCTCGGACTCGCTGTACATCCGCTCGACGACGCGCTGGATCATGCCGTCGACCGTGGACTCCCGCGAGCCGCCGTGCTCGGTCAGGTCGTCGGGGTGCAGCGGCAGTTCGGTCAGCACGTACTTGGAGAAGATGTCCCTGGCCGCCTCGGCGTCCGGCCGCTCGATCTTGATCTTGACGTCCAGGCGGCCTGGCCGCAGGATCGCCGGGTCGATCATGTCCTCGCGGTTGGAGGCGCCGATGACGATGACGTTCTCCAGGCCCTCCACGCCGTCGATCTCGGACAGCAGCTGCGGCACGATCGTGTTCTCCACGTCGGACGACACGCCCGAGCCGCGGGTGCGGAAGATCGAGTCCATCTCGTCGAAGAACACGATGACCGGCATGCCCTCGCTGGCCTTCTCACGGGCCCGCTGGAAGACGAGCCTGATGTGCCGCTCGGTCTCGCCGACGTACTTGTTCAGCAGCTCGGGGCCCTTGATGTTGAGGAAGAAGCTCTTCCCCTCCTGCTTCTTGCCGCCGTCGCCCTCGGCCGCGTCCGCGGCGGTCTTCGCCGCCACCTGCTTGGCCAGGGAGTTCGCGACCGCCTTCGCGATGAGCGTCTTGCCGCAGCCGGGCGGGCCGTAGAGCAGCACGCCCTTGGGCGGCCGCAGCTGGTGCTCACGGAACAGGTCCGCGTGCAGGTAGGGCAGCTCGATGGCGTCGCGGATCTGCTCGATCTGCGACGCCAGGCCGCCGATGTCGTCGTAGGAGATGTCCGGGACCTCTTCGAGGATGAGCTCCTCGACCTCGGCCTTCGGTATCCGCTCGTAGACGTAGCCGGACCGCGGCTCGAGCAGCAGCGAGTCGCCGCCGCGCAGCGTCTGGTTGAGCAGCGGCTCGGCGAGCCTGACGACCCGCTCCTCGTCCGCGTGCGAGATCACCAGGGCGCGGTCGCCGTCGGCGAGCACCTCCTTGAGCATGACGATCTCGCCCACGGTCTCGTAGCCCTGGGCGATGACGATGTTCAGCGCCTCGTTGAGCACGACCTCCTGGCCGGGCCGCAGCTCTTCGAGCTCGACGTTAGGGCTCACGTTCACCCGCATCTTGCGGCCGCCGGTGAACACGTCCGCCGTGTTGTCCTCGCGCACCGCGAGGAACACCCCGAAGCCCGACGGCGGCTGCGCCAGCCTGTCGACCTCTTCCTTGAGCGCGACGATCTGGTCCCTGGCCTCGCGCAGCGTCGACGCCAGCCGTTCATTCTGGGCGGTGACCGACGTAAGGCTCGCCTCTGTCTCGCGGAGCCGTTCCTCGAGCAAACGGACCTGGCGTGGTGAATCCGCGAGCCGCCTGCGCAGCACCGCGATCTCCTCGTCGAGGAAGGAGATCTGCGCGGTAAGGCTGCCCACCTCATCCTCGTGCCGCGAAGCCCGCCCGCCGTCTTCCCTAGCTGCCACGGCCCTCACCTCCTCCCGGGGAGCATGAAAACTATCTAGACCCTACCTATCTGATGGCCTGCTCCAAACCTGCCGGCGCCTATCCAATTGATCACGTCCGCCCGTTTCGGGAAAGCATCCGCTGCGTAGAGCCTACTTCTGCCCGCAGAGTCATTTTTCCGTCGCGTACTGTAGCTTTCTCTCTCCCGGCAGCCTCGTCATGTGCCTTCCTCCGGGTGCGCGCCCTTGGCCGGGCGGCGGCGGCGCGGCGGCGCGGTCACCCCGGCGGCCAGGCGCCGCGCGGTCACCAGGAAGCCGGTGTGCCCGATCATCCGGTGGTCGGGCCGCACCGCCAGGCCGTCCACGTGCCAGCCGCGCACCAGCGTCTCCCAGGCGGCGGGCTCGAAGAACCCGCCGTGCCCGCGCAGTTCCTCCACGATCCTCGACAGCTGCGTGGTGGTCGCCACGTAGCAGCAGATGAGACCGCCGCCGGTCAGGGCGAGCGCCGCGCCGGGCACGCACTCCCAGGGCGCGAGCATGTCCAGGATCACCCGGTCGAACGAGCCGGGCTCCCCCGCGTCCGCGGCGGAGAACTCCCCCGTCCGCAACTGCCAGCACGGCGGCAGAGCGCCGTAGAAGCGGGACACGTTCGCCCGGGCGATCTCGGCGAAGTCGGCGCGGGCCTCGAACGAGACCAGCTCCCCGTCGGGCCCGAGCGCGCGCAGCAGCCAGCACGACAGCGCGCCGGACCCGGCGCCGGCCTCGAGCACCCGGGCGCCGGGGAAGACGTCGGCGTACGCGACGATCTGCGCCGCGTCCTTCGGGTACACGATCGTGGCGCCGCGCTTCATGGCGAGGGTGTAGTCGGCGAGCAGCGGCCGCAGCGCCACGTAGGCGGCACCGCTTGTTGCTGTTATCACGCTGCCCTCGGGCGCCCCGATCAGGTCGTCGTGCCGCAGCGAGCCGCGGTGGGTGTGGAACGTGCCGCCGGGGGAAAGGACGACCTGATGCATGCGGCCCTTGGTGTCGGTGAGCTGCACCTGGTCCCCGGCCTCGAATGGCCCGCGCTGTGTCCTGGCGGAAGGCTGCGTCATCCGGCTAGGTTAGCGACTCGCCCGCCGGTCAGGCCCGGGCAGTCGCCGGTCAGACCCCGGCGAAGACGTGATCAAGGTCACGGGCGGCGAGCACGCCGTAGACCTGCCCGGACGGCTCGACGAGCAGGTACTCGCTGGCGGGCGCCTTCCGTATGGCCTCGAGCAGCGCCATGCCCGACAGGTCGGCGGGCAGGATCAGGTTCGGCTCGATCGTCCTGGCCATCGAGCCCGCGTCGACCCACGGCCTGCGCTGCGGCGGCGTGGCCATCACCGCGGCCTCGTTCACGATCGCGATCGGCCTGTTGTCGTGATCGACGACCACGACCGCCCGGGCCCTGGACTCGTCGGCCTGCCTGATCGCCTCGGCGAGTGGCGTGCTCGCCGGCACCGAGATCGCGCGCCTGGCCAGGCGGCGGGCCTGCAGCGCCGGCAGCCGCTCGCGGAACCTGGTGGCGCGGATGGACTGCCCGGCGCCGATCCACATGAACGCGGCGATCACCGCCACCCACATAATGCTGACCATGTCCCCGCCGGTCAGCCTGCCGGAGTAGAACGGGATGACAAGCAGCGCGACCGCCAGCGCCCGGCCCACCCAGGCGGCGGCGATGGTGGCGGTGGCGGGCCGCCCCGTCAGCTTCCACAGCACCGCCCGCAGCATCCTGCCGCCGTCGAGCGGCAGCCCGGGCAGCAGGTTGAAGAACCCGACGATGAAGTTGGCGACCATCAGCTGCCTGACGAGCGACCCGGACACCCCGGCGGTGACGACCAGGTGCAGGCCCCACCCGGCCACGCCGAGCAGCAGCGACAGCACGGGCCCCGCGGCCGATACGCAGAACTCCCTGATCGGCGTCTGCGGTTCCCTGTCGATCTCGGAGACCCCGCCGAGCGGGTACAGCAGGATCCTGCGCACCGGCAGCCCGTAGCCCAGCGCGACCACCGAATGGCTCAGCTCGTGCACGAGCACCGACAGGTACAGCAGCACCACGAAGGCGGCGGCCACCACGTACCTGGTGCTGCCGTGCAGCGAAGCGCTCAGGTCGTTGGCGTAGATGACGATGAAGACGCCGGCGATGACGAACCAGTACGGCGAGATGTACACCGGGATGCCGAACGGCCGTGCCACCACGATGCCATGCTGTCCGGGCCGCTGCGCCGGCTTGTCCTCCTGGCCACTTGCCACATCACGATGCTACGTGCATCTGAGGTCGCGCAAGCCCGTGGTAAGGCTTCGGAATGTCGGCGGCTTGCCCTACGGTTGCGCTGTGGACCCCGAATACCTGCCCGCGGGCGCCGGCTTCGGGCCGACGGCCGACCCCCCGCTGACCCTGTCGCCGTCGCGGGCCGGCGACTTCATGACGTGCCCGCTGCTTTACCGGTTCCGGGTGATCGACAAGATCCCCGAGCCGCCGACGCCGGCGACGGCCCGCGGCACGCTGGTGCACGCGGTGCTCGAGCGGCTGTTCGACCACCCGGCCCCGATGAGGACCCCGCAGGCCGCGCACGGGCTGATCACGCCGGAATGGGACCGGCTGAGCGCCGAGAACCCCGATCTGGCCGCACTCTTTGCTGATGATTCCGAACGGCAGGTGTGGTTCCGCGAGGCGTCCGCCGCTGTCGACGGTTATTTCACGCTCGAAGACCCGCGCCGGCTCGAACCCGCCGAGCGAGAATGCTACGTGGAGACCGAACTCGGCTCCGGGCTCAGGCTGCGCGGCTACATCGACCGGCTCGACATGACGCCGGCCGGCGACATCCGGATCGTGGACTACAAGACCGGCCGGGTGCCGCGGGAGGCCTACGAGGCGAGCGCGCTGTTCCAGATGAAGTTCTACGCGCTGGTGATCTGGCGGCTGCGCGGGGTGATCCCCCGGGTGCTGCAGCTCATGTACCTGTCGGACGGCGAGGTGCTGCGGTACTCCCCCGACGAGGCCGACCTGCTCGCGACGCAGCGCAAGCTCGAGGCGCTCTGGGAGGCGATCGGGAAGGCCCGCTCCACGGGCGACTGGCGGGCGCGGCCAAGCAGGCTCTGCGACTGGTGCCGGCACAAGGCGCTGTGCCCCGCGTGGGGCGGCACGCTCCCGCCGCTGCCCGAGCGCCGGCCCGCCGAGGCGGCCCCCGCCCAGGCCGGCTAGACCGCGCCGGTCAGCTTCCAGGTCTTGCCGCTCCGGGAGCCGGACAGCCCGCCGCGGGCCCTAGGGTCTACCATCCGGGCCGGTATGAGCGGGTAGCGTATCCGGACATTCCGGGCGCGGCGATTGGGGCGATCGACCGTCCGGGTGGGGGGCGCGCGCCGCGTTTTGGGCCAGTTGCGCAGCTGGCCCAATACGCGGCGCGGCGACCTGGTGGCCAGTGGGTCGTGAGGGATGCACGCGACGCAGGTTAGAGGCGGTCATCGCTACCAGCCAGAGATTTGCCCCACTGCGGTGTACGCCGGGCTGGTGCGCTGCGCCGGCACGGGCTGGAGTGCACCTAGGTGCTGGTGCTTAACCCGGCGCACGTCAGGCCCTGCCGCTACCCGGACAACGGCCGCCCTGCCCGGGCCGCCGCCCGGATCATCCCGGGCCCGTGATCATCGCCGACCGGGCCGTGGTCCCGCGAGCTGAGCTTCTGCAACTGCCGGGGCGGCCGGGTGCGGCGAGCGGGGCGGCGGAGCGTGGGCTGGCGGACCGGTTGATTTGACAACACGAGATTAGTCTCATGATACTAATCTCATGAACCTGACGCGGCTGATGGCGCTTGGCACGCTGGCCAGGTACGGGCCGCAGCACGGGCACCAGATCAGGCGCCTCGCCGACCTGACCGATGTCGGCGAGTGGGGCGGGGTGAGCGTCGGGGCACTGTACAGGGAACTGCGGGCGATGGAGCGCGAGGGGCTGGTGGAGACGCTGCGCACCGAGCGGGTCGGGCGCCGCCCGGCGCGGACGGTGTACGCGATCACCGGCGAGGGCAGGCTCGAGCTCACGAGCCTGCGCGCGCACGCGATCGCGGCGGTGGAACTGGGCCCGAACTCGCTGGGAGTCGCGCTGATCTTCGCGGCGGACGACATCGACCGCCGCGAACTGCGGGACGCCCTGCGCGCGAGGCGCGACCGGCTGGTCATCGCCGGCAGGGAACTGGCCGCGGAGCGGGAACGCGGGCTGGCCAGGGGATACCTGAGCCCGCTTGAGTCGGCCACCATGCGGCGCGGCGAGATGCACATCGAGACCGAGGTGCGCTGGCACGACGAGATGGACGCGCTGCTCGCTGGCGACACGCCGCTCGGCGGGTCCGCCGCCCGCCGCGGGTCCGCCGCCCGGCAGGCGCTGCTGGCGATGACCGGCGCCGCGGACGCGGGCCACGGGGACGGCGCGGGAGACGGGGACGGCGGCGCGGATGGCGGGGCCGGAAAGCAGGGCTTGAATTAGATCGAGATATTACTCGATAATGGGGTGACCCGACGGGGATCGAAGGGTCGAAGGATCGAAGGACCAGAAGGGGACACACAGCCATGCCGATCATCGAGGCCAAGGGCCTCGCCCGTACGTTCAGGAGCCGCAAGCGCACCGTGCAGGCGGTGCGCGGAGTCGACCTGAGGGTCGAGGAGGGGGAGATCGTCGGCTTCCTCGGGCCGAACGGCGCGGGCAAGACCACTACCCTGCGGATGCTCACCACGCTGCTCGAGCCCACCGCCGGCAGCGCCACCGTGGCGGGCGCGGACCTGCTCGCCGACCCGGTGGGCGTGCGGCGGCGGATCGGCTACGTGCCGCAGGCGATCGGGCAGACCATGGGCGGCACCGACCCCGCCTGCCTGGTCGGGGAGGAACTGGCCGACCAGGCGGCGCTTTACGGCCTCGACAGGGCGGACGCGGCGCGGCGCGCGCGGTCGCTCATCGGCCAGCTCGACCTCGGCGGGCTCGACAGGCGGCTGGTGAAGACGCTGTCCGGCGGGCAGCGTCGACGGCTGGAGATAGCCCTCGGCCTGGTGCACGAGCCGCCGCTGGTCTTCCTCGACGAGCCGACCACGGGGCTTGACCCGCAGAGCCGGTCGAACCTGTGGGACCACATCAGGCGGCTGCGTTCGGAGGTCGGGACCACGGTCTTCCTCACGACGCACTACCTGGAGGAGGCCGACGCGCTGTGCGACCGCGTGTTCATCATCGATCACGGCGTGATCGTGGCCGAGGGGACGCCGGACGAGCTCAAGCGGCGGATATCGGGGGACGTGGTGACCTTGCAGGTCAACGGCGCCAGGGAGCGGGCCCGTGAGCTGCTCGCCGGGCAGGAGCTCGTCGAGGGCGTCGGGCTCTCCGAGGACGGGGCGCTGCGGCTGAACGTCTACCACGGCGCGGAGGCGCTGCCCGCGCTGCTGCGCGTGCTCGACGACGCGGGCGTCACGATGCACTCGATCAACCTGTCGCGGCCGACGCTCGACGACGTGTTCCTGACGATGACCGGGCGGTCGCTGCGAGACGACTCCGCGAGCACGCTGCGGGGTCCCGGCGCCGCCGGCAGCACGGGCAGCGGAGACAGCACGGGCAGCGGGGCGGGGGCGGCGCGGGAAGCGCGGCGGGGACAAGGAGACAGCTGAGATGACTTTCGTCCATGACACGCTGACCGTCTTCAAGCGGCAGCTCCGGCTCAGCCTGCGCAACCCGGCCTGGGTGGTCATCGCGCTGATGCAGCCGATCCTGTACCTGGTGCTGTTCGCTCCGCTGCTCACCAAGCTCCCCGTGGCGGACCTCGGCGGCGCGGCCGCGGGCCAGGCCGCGGGCCAGGCCGCGGGCGCGGCCTCGGGCAGCGTGGCCGCGGCGTACAAGTTCTTCGTGCCGGGCCTGCTGATCCAGCTCGGCCTGTTCGGGTCGACGTTCGTCGGGTTCGCCATCATCTCGGACTGGCGGGCCGGGGTCATCGAGCGGTTCCGTGTCACGCCGGTCAGCCGGCTCGCGATCATGTCGGGCCGGGTGCTCAGGGACGTTCTGGTCCTGATGGTGCAGGCAGTGCTCCTGGTGCTCGTCGGCGTGGCGTTCGGGCTGCGCGCGCCGTTCAGCGCCGTGCTGATCGGGCTCGGCTTCATCGTCCTGGTCGCCGTCGGCCTCGCGTCGGTGTCGTACGCGACCGCGCTGCTCGTCAAGAGCGAGGACGCGTTCGCGCCGATGCTCAACTCCGTCGTGCTGCCGCTCGTGCTGCTGTCCGGGATCATGCTGCCGCTGACGCTCGGCCCCGGCTGGCTGCAGGGCATCGCCCGGATCAGCCCGTTCCGGTACATCATCGACGCGATGCGCGAGGCCTTCCACGGGCACTACGCGAACACGATCATGCTCGAGGGCGTCGCGGTGGCGTTCGGGCTCGCGCTGGCCTGCCTGTGGCTGGGGTCGCGCGTGTTCGTCCGCGAGAACGCCTGAGCCAGAGCCTGAGCGGCTCGGGCTCGGGCTCGGGCAGGCTCGGGCAGGCTCGGGCTCAGGCAGGCTCGGGCACAGGCGCCGTTACCCCTGAGCTTCGGCGGCGAGCGGCCCGCTCAGCGCCGGCTCGGGCTCGCGAAGCGGGAAATGGCACGCGGCGTGCTGACCGGACACGCTGAACGGGCGTAGCGGGGGCTCCTGCGCCGCGCAGATCTCCTGGGCGAAGGGGCAGCGGGTCCGGAACCGGCAGCCGGACGGGGGGGCCACCGCCGATGGCAGCTCACCGCGCACCCCCTCGTGCTCCTTGGACCGCTCGAGCAGCGGATCGGCCACCGGCACGGTGTCGATCAGGCCCTTGGTGTAGGGGTGGACCGGGCGGCGGTACACGTCCGCCGCGGGGCCGACTTCCACCAGCTTGCCCAGGTACATGACGCCGATCATGTTCGCCATGTAGTTGATGACCGACAGGTCGTGCGAGATGAACAGGTAGGTCAGGCCGTGCTCGCGCTGCAGGTCCTTCATCAGGTTCAGGATCTGCGCCTGGATCGAGACGTCCAGCGCGGACACCGGCTCGTCGGCCACGATCATCGCCGGACGCAGGATCAGCGCCCGGGCCAGCCCCAGGCGCTGCCGCTGCCCGCCGGAAAACTCGTGCGGGTAGCGCTCGGCCGCCACGGCCGGCAGCCCGACCTCGTCCAGGATGGCCCTGATCTTCTGCTGCTGCTCGGACCGGCTGCCCTGGCGCTGGATGACCAGCGGCTCGCGCAGCACGGTCCCGACCCGCATCCGGGGGTCCATCGACGCGTAGGAGTCCTGGAACATGAGCTGCACCTTGCGGCTCTGCCGCTTGCGTTCCGCGCGGCCGAGCCTGGCCAGGTCTTCGCCCTGGAAGATAATGGAGCCGCTCGTCGGCTTTTCCAGCCCGACGATGAGCCGCCCGATGGTCGTCTTCCCGCAGCCAGACTCCCCGACGAGCCCGAACGTGGTCCCGGATGGCACGCTGAAGCTGACATCGGCGACCGCGGAGACGGCGCCGACCTTCCGCTGCAGCACGGCTCCGGCGGTGACGCTGAAGTCCTTGATGAGATGGTCCAGGCGCAAGATCTCGGCCGCGTCCCCGTTTGCGGCCGCGCCCGCCGCGAGCGCGGATTCCCGGCCTGCCGCGTCCGCGTCAGCCGCGGGCCGGGCCGCCACCGCCGCCTGCGCGGTGTCCTCGGCGGACCCCACCGGGAAGTAGCAGCGGAATTCGTGCCCGAATGCCTGGGACGTCAGGGCGGGCTCGGAGGTCCGGCACCTGTCCGTCGCGTACCGGCAGCGGGCGGCGAACTTGCAGCCCGGCGGCGGCGCCGTCAGGTCCGGCGGCTGGCCAGGGATGCTGTACAGCCGCTTGATGCCGGCCGCCTCGTCGGCCGGCTTCTCGGGGAGAGCCTCGAACAGCGCCTCGGTGTACGGGTGGCGGGGGTTGGAAAACAGCCGCTCGGTGGTCGTGGTCTCCACCACGCGGCCCGCGTACATGACCGCGACCCGGTCCGCGCGCCCGGCGATCACGCCCAG
>DAHVAN010000444.1 GCA_027314595.1 Actinomycetota bacterium
GGCGAGCATCCGGCGCTGGCGGCGGCGCAGGCGCTGGCGTTCATCGACCGCGCCGGGCCCGAGCCGCCGGTCACGGCCAGCGGGACGCTCGAGGTGCTGCTTCCCGACTGGCAGTGGCGGCGCCGCGGCTGGCCGCCGCACCCCGCGTGTACCTGCGGAGCAGCCGCGATCAGGCCCGGCGGGAGCGAGATCGCGGCTGGCCCGGCGAAGACCGCCGGCCGGCCCGGGAATGGGCGAGCGGCCAGGCACGCTGTAACAAGTTAGTGCCGATGTCAGAAGAGCTCCACCGGGGTGTCACATAAGTGACGCCGATTACCACGCTTAAAAGGCGGCCGATTGACGGAGAATGCAAGTGTGAACGATGTCCCGCGCAACACCGTGAGCCGGACCGCCAAGCTGGCCGCACTGCCCCTCGGATTCGCCGGCCGGACGGCGCTCGGCCTCGGCAAGCGGATCGGGGGACGGTCCGCGGAGCTCGTGGCGCAGGAGATCCAGCAACGCACATCCGATCAGGTCTTCCGGGTGCTCGGAGAGCTCAAGGGCGGCGCGATGAAGCTGGGTCAGGCGCTGTCCATCTTCGAGGCGGCGCTGCCGCCGGAGCTGGCGGAGCCGTACCGGGCGACGCTGACCAAGCTCCAGGAGTCCGCGCCGCCGCTGCCGGCCAGCAGCGTGCACCGGGTGCTCGCCGCCGACCTCGGGGAGGACTGGCGGTCCCGGTTCAGCTTCTTCGATGACGCCCCCGCCGCGGCGGCGTCCATCGGCCAGGTGCACCGCGCCGTCTGGGAGGACGGCAGGCAGGTCGCGGTGAAGATCCAGTACCCAGGGGCCGGGCCGGCGCTGATCAGCGACTTCACGCAGCTGTCCAGGGTCGGACGGCTTTTCGGCGTGCTGATGCCCGGGCTGGAGGTCAAGCCGCTGCTCGAAGAGCTGCGCAACCGGGTCGCCGAGGAACTCGACTACCGCAGGGAAGCGCAGTCACAGCAGGCGTTCGCCGTGGCCTACGCCGACGACCCGGACATCTACGTGCCGCCCGTGGTGGCCTGCACCGATCACCTGCTCGTCACCGAGTGGATGGACGGCGCGCCGCTTTCGAAGATCATCAGCCACGGGTCGAAGCAGGAGCGGGACCGCGCGGGCATCCTGCTGACCAGGTTCCTGTTCTCCGGGCCCGCCCGTACCGGATTGCTGCACGCCGACCCGCATCCGGGCAACTTCCGGCTGCTGGCCGACGGGCGGCTCGGCGTCCTCGACTTCGGGGCGGTGGACAGGCTGCCTGACGGGCTGCCCCCGTTCTTCGGGCGGCTGCTGCGGGTCATGCACACCGACGAGCCCGACATCGACCAGGTGGAGCGCGAGCTGCGGGCCAACGGGTTCCTGCGGCCGGGCATCTCGGTGGACCTGGAGGCCCTGCGGGCGTTCCTCGCGCCGCTCGCCGAGCCGTCGTCGGTGGAGACGTTCAAGTTCAGCAGGGAATGGATGCGCGGGGAAGCCGCGCGGATCACCGACCTGAACGCGTCCAACGTCTCCCGCAGGTTCAACGTGCCGCCCTCGTACGTGCTCATCCACCGGGTCTCTACCGCCGGGATCGGCGTGCTGTGCCAGCTGGAATGCGAGGGGGCGTTCCGGGCCGAAGTGCTGCGCTGGGTGCCCGGCTACACCGACGACGACGATCCGCTCGACGAGCCGGAGGCCGTCCCCGCGGCCTCCTGAGGCGCGTCGCGGCCGGGAAGACGGAGCGGCCCGGGATGGCCCACGCGCATCCCGGGTCGCTGGGGTGGCGCCTACCCGGCCGCCTCGATCGTCGCGCGCAACTCGTCAGCGCGCTGCCAGGCGCGCAGCAGCTTGCGTTCGGCGCGCCGCCGGACCCGCTCCAGCCTGCGGAACTCTGCCGCCTGCCGCGCGATCCTGCCCTCCCGCGCCTGCGCGAGCCTGTCCAGATATCGGTCTCTGGCCAGGGTTTGTGACAGATACATGGGTTGACTCCTTTGTCAGCCCGCTTGCCCGCGGGGGCGCTGTAGCACCCCCGTCCGGCTCGCGGGGTTACGTCTGCTGGTGGATCCTGACGGTGGCGTTTGCGGTCAGGCCGCCTGATCGCCGGCCTTGGCGATGCCGGCGTCCTCCTTGCGCGGGCGGCCGCGCGGTCGCTTCCGCGGGACGATCGTGCCGCGCAGAAGCAGTTCCCCGCCCCAGACGCCCCACGGCTCCCGCCGCTCGAGCGCGCCTTCGAGGCAGGCGATTCTCACCCGGCAGCCCTGGCACAGGGCCTTCGCCTGCTCGACATCACCTGGAGCCTCCGCGAAGAACAGTTCCGGGTCCTCCGTGCAGGGAAGGTCCAGGCCACTGGGCACGCCGGCGACGTTGAAAAGCATCGCGACGGTGACCGCCGGCGTCTCCTGCTCCACTACGCCGACCGCGTCGAACCCGAGCGCCCCCGGCGACCCTGGCGCCCTCAGCGCCCCGGACGGACTTGCCTCGAACCCCGCAGCGCCTGCCGCGCTCACGGTGGCATCGGGCGACTGCATCGGTGCCATCCCCTCTCGCTTACTGGTCCTGTAGTCCTGTTGCGAGGGACCGGGCCTACGAAACAACTAGGCCGCGGACCCTGGGGGGTCCGCGGCCTGAAGGGGATCTTGGCCGGCCTTTTTAGGCCGGTTCCCGTTCTGGATGCGGACCCGATGCGCCATCGCCGCCGACGTTGACGCGGGTCTTGTGCACGTACTGCTTACGGATGTCGATCGCCAGCCCGGCAGCGGTCACGGCAAGCGGCAGCGTCTTAACCGCGGGAGCCCACGGCATGGCGAAGCCGCCAGACATAGTGACGGGGATCGGGCTGAAGTTCATCGTCAGGGCAGAGCACGCCCCTGAGCCGGACAGGCTGGCCCATGGCGTGGCGACACCAGGAAGCGCGGCGCCCGCCCGGGCAACCGGGACGTGATGCGTGTTGGTCGTCACGATGGGCACCTCCTTCCGGAAGGGTCGACACTGTGGCCCACGGACATGCCGCAAGCCTACGTAACCGCCCACGGCGTGGCAACGCATTTTTGACGTGCAGATTTCCGCCGCCGGTGAACGAAAGGCGCGGCACGTCCCAGGTGCGCGACCACGCACCTGGAGTAACCGGGATCGAGCGCGTCAGGTCGCTTCCGGGCCGGGCCTGGGCGTGGTGCGGATCAGGCCCTCCTGCACGACCGAGACCACGAGGTCGCCGTCGGCCGTGAACACCTCGCCCCTGGCCAGCCCGCGGGCCCCGGTGGCGATCGGCGACTCCTGCGCGTACAGCAGCCACCGATCGGCGCGGAACGGCCGGTGGAACCACATCGCGTGATCCAGGCTCGCCCCCGAGGTCCGCCCGTCGTACCAGGAGAGCCCGTGCCCGATCAGCACCGTGTCGAGCAGCGTCAGGTCCGAGACGTACGTCATCAGGCACGCGTGCAGCAGCGGATCGTCGGGCAGGTCCCCCTCCACCCGCAGCCAGATGAGGTTCTCCGTGCTGCGCAGCGACGGGTCGCGCTCGGCCTCGATGCTCAGCGGGCCGACCGACCGCATGTCGATCGGCCTGTCGCGGAGGAAGTGCCTGGGCAGCTTCCCGCCGAGCGCCTCCTGGAGGCGCTCGGCGTTGCGCCGCAGGCTCTCCGGCGGCGGCACCTGCGGCATCGGCATGGTGTGCACCAGCCCCTCCTCCGCCTTGTGGAAGGACGCGGAGAGGGTGAAGATGGGGCGGCCGTGCTGGACCGCGGCCACCCGGCGGGTGGTGAACGAGCGCCCGTCGCGCACCCGGTCCACCGTGTACACCAGCGGAACCGCGGGATCACCCGGGCGGATGAAGTAGGCGTGCAGCGAGTGCACCGGCCGGTCCTCGGGCACCGTCCGCCCGGCGGCGACCAGCGCCTGTCCCGCGACCTGGCCGCCGAACACCCGCTGAATTCTCTCGTCCGGGCTGCGGCCACGGAAGATGTCGACCTCGATCTGCTCCAGGTCAAGCAGGTCGACCAGCTTGTCAAGGGAGTCGCTCACGGGCTTGCCGCCCCGGCCGCGGGGAAAAGGCCCGCGAGGAACCGCGAACGCTGGCGGACCTGCCCGGCCCCGGGCGCGCGGGCAGGTGCCCAGGACAGCCGCAGGTGCCTGCGGGCCCGCGTGACCGCCACGTAGAGCAGCCGCCGCTCCTCCTCGATGGCCTCGGCCGTTCGCGCGTGCACGATGGGCATTATGCCTTCAGCCAGCCCGGGCAGCAGAACCGCGTCCCATTCAAGCCCCTTTGCCGCGTGCATCGTGGCGAGCGTCACCGCGCTCGCGACGGGAGCGTGGCCGGTCTCGGCCCGGCGGGTGAGCGCGGCGGCGAAGTCGGCCAGCGACGCCGCCGGGTGCGCCGCGGCAAGGTCCCCGGCAAGCGCCGCGAGCGCGGCGAGCGACTCCCAGCGTTCCCGGGCCGCGCCGCGCGCCGAGGGCGGCTCGGCCGTCAGCCCTGCGCCCGCGAGCACGTGCCGGACGGCCCCGTCCAGCGCCATGCCGTCGAGCGCCGCGTCGGCGCCGGCGCTCGAGGCCCTTGCCGCGCCGCGGATGAGCACCAGCGCCTGGCGAACCTCTGGCCGCTCGTAGAAGCGCTCGGAGCCGCGCACGATGAAGGGCACCTTAGCCGCGGCGAGCGCATGCTCGAACCGCTCCATGTGCGCGTTCGCCCGCACCAGGATCGCGATCTCGCAGGGCGGCACGCCCTGGCCCAGGAGCATCGCGGCCTGGGTGGCGACGCCGGCGGCCTCGGCCTCGTCATCGTCGTACCGCGACACCGCCGGCTCTGGCCCAGCCGGGCGCTGCGCGACGAGCGAGAGGGAACAGGATCCGCCGGCGCCGGCCGCAAGCCGGTTGGCGACCGCCACCACCTGCGGCGTCGACCGGTAGTCGCGCACCAGCCGCAGCACCGTGGCGCCCGGGTAGTCCGCACCGAACGCCCGCAGGTACGAGGCCGTCGCCCCGGTGAACGAGTAGATCGTCTGCTGCGGGTCGCCCACCACGCACAGGTCGTCACGCCCGCCGAGCCAGGCGTCGAGCAGCAGTTTCTGCAGCGGGTTGACGTCCTGGAACTCGTCCACGGTGAAGTGGCGGAATGCCGCGTGCACCTCGCGCGCCATCGCCGGCTCGGTGAACAAGATCGCCGCGGTCACCTCGAGCACCGACTCGAAGTCGATGAGCTGCCGGTCCCGCCGCAGTTGCTCGTACGCCTGGTACAGCCGGGCGACCTCCTCGACGCCGGCCGCCGGGGTCCGGCCCGCGGCGACCGCGGCAGGCAGGTAGGAGTCTGGATGCGTCTGGCAGACCTTGGCCCACTCGATCTCGGTCACCGCGTCCGCGATCGCCGGACCGTCGAGCCGCAGCCGCATGTCACGGGCCGCCTCGCGCAGCAGCGGAAGCTTGGACTCGATCAGCTTGGGCGGCCGCCCGCCGATCACGCGCGGCCAGAAGTAGGTGAGCTGCCGCAGTGCGGCCGAATGAAACGTGCTCGCCCGCACGCCCTCCAGCTCGCCCTCCAGCTCGCCGCCGAGATCGCGCAGCCTGCCGCGCAGCTCGCCCGCCGCGCGCACGGTGAACGTGAGCGCGAGCACATGCGCGGGATTGACGACTCCGCTGGCGACGGCGTACGCGATGCGGTGCGTGACCGCACGTGTCTTCCCCGTGCCCGCGCCCGCGAGCACGCAGACCGGCCCCCTGGTGGCCAGCGCCACCTCACGCTGCTCGGGGTCGAGCGCCGCCAGCAGGTCGTCCGCGTCCATCCGTAACAGTCTCCCGCACCAGGGCGCCGCGCAGCCGCCAGAATCGCCATCGCGCCCGGGAACGCGCGGCGCCCGGAAGTTGTTGCATCCGCTGGACCGGCGCGGACCGGGCACGGTCAGGAGAACGACAAGGAGGCAACTGGTGCCGCTCACCATGTACACCACCCAGTGGTGCGGGTTCTGCAAGCGCCTGAAGGCGCAGCTCGGCCGGGCCGGCGTGGAGATCACCGAGGTCGACATCGAGCGCGACGTCAGCGCGGCGGAGTTCGTGATGGGCGTCAACGGAGGCAACCAGACCGTCCCCACCCTGCTGTTCTCCGACGGCAGCACCATGGTCAACCCGTCAGCCGCGCAGGTGCAGGCCCGGCTCGCCGAGCTGGCCGCGCCGCAGCCCGGCTGAACGAGCCCCAGCATGGGAACAGAAGACCATTTATCCCGAACGCGGGGGTGCCGTCTGTGCGCGGGTAGCGAAATCCTTGCCGAATGATTTCACCAGTCAGTGCTTTACCGGTCATAGTGGTAGACAGTGCCTTGATCGTGGCGGTAAGGACCAGGGGGGAAACAGGCTGGCATGAGCAGGAACGGGTCACCGGGTCGAGGTGAGCGCGACGACGTAGTGGTGCGCAGGGCGGAGCACGGCTGGGTGGTCCGCGGCGAGAGCGTTTCCGACCTGACCAGCGCGATGGTGCTCGCCGACCTGTTCGCCGCCGACCAGGCGGCGGACGACGACACCAGGGTGTTCGAGGCCGTCGACGAGACCGGCGCGCCCCGGCAGGCGCCGGACCGCGGCGCCAGGCAGCCTCGCGCGGGCCAGCACGCCGGCGGCAGGCCGCCGGTGCCGCGCCGGCCAGCCGCCTGGCCCGGCGGGGCCCCCGGAGAGCCGGCCCGGTTCGTTCGGGACAATGACGAGGCCGCACGGCTCGCGGTGACGGTCGCTCAGCTCGAGCATGCCCTGGCGTCCAGAGTCCGGGTCGAGCAAGCCATCGGCGTGCTCGCCGAACGGCACAGGCTCCACCCCAGGGAAGCGTTCGACCTGCTGCGCGGCGCCGCGCGGTCGCGGGGGCGGCGGGTCACCGACATCGCGCAGGATGTGGTGGCGAGCGCGGCCAACCCGCTGCTGCGGCTGCCGGAAGAGCTGGCGCGCAAGCTGCCCGAGTCGCGCCAGCGCGGGCGCTCGCTGCGCCGCGCCAGGCACGCTGAGCAGTTCTAGCGCAGCTGGCCCGGCAGGACCGGGGCAGCTGAGCATCTGGCCCGGAACGCGGCACGAGCCAGCGGGACGCGCGGGACGCACGGGACGCAGGTTAGAGGCGGTCACCGGTTACCGGCCAGGGATATGCGCCAGGCCCCCCGGCAGCCGCGATCTCTCACAGTGTCCACCCGCGCCGGCCCCGGCTGCCACCGTCCCGCGGCACGCCGGCGGAAATCGTCGACGACAGAGGGCGGAGCCAGGCTTCCCGTCATTGGCTCTAGCCCGCGCGCAGGACGGCGAGGACCGCCGCGGCCATGGCGGCCTGGCCCCGGGCGTTCGGGTGGAACGGCGCGGCGAGCGACGTCGGGATGAGGCCCTCTACGTCCTTGACCTGCGAGCTCTGGCAGAAATCGTGCCCGATCGTCGGCGTGTAGGTGTCCGCGAAGGTGACGCCCGCGGCCGCCGCCGCCCCGCTGAGCATCGCGTTGTACTGCGTCTGGATGCCGCGCAGGTACCCGATGTCGCCATCGGTGATCGGGACGGCCGGCCAGCAGCCCCCCTGCTGGGGGAACATGTCCGGATACCCGACGAGCACCACGCGTGCCCGGGGCGCGCGCGCCCGGATCTCGTTAAGCACCGTGACGATCTTCGCGGCCTCGTCCCTGACCTTCCCGGCGAGCTGGTCGGCGCCGCCCCGGGTGTAGTAGCGCTCGCACGGGCTGCCGCCGGGGTCGGTGATGCTCAGCAGCATGCACTTGTGCAGCACGTTGAAGAACCCGATGTCGTCGCCGCCCAGCGTCAGCATGACCAGTGAGTCGTCCGGCCTGAGCACGCTCAGCTGGGGCGGGTTGGTCCCCAGGTACGTCCGCTGCGGGCTGGTCATGTCCTTGACGCCCGCGTTGGTGCAGGCCGCGTCGACGAAGTCCGCCAAGGCCCCGAGCGCCTTCGCCACCTGCACGGCGTATCCGCTCGACGACCGCAGGCAGCCGAACGGCGCACCTGCGAAGCCAAGCGGCATCAGGTCGCCCGCGGTGTAAGAGTCGCCGAGCGCCACGACCGGCCCGGTCAGCGCCGGCCCGGCTGACGTCGGCGTGCCGCCCGGCGCCGGAGCGCGCGGAGAGGCCGGAGAGGCCGGGGAGCCGGGGGATGCCGGACGGGCCGGGGGGTGGCAGCCAGCGAGGAGCGCCACGGCCACCGCCGCGGCGGCTACGCCGGCCCGGGTCCCCCAGTGACTCCACACGGTGATGCCTTCCAAGCAAGGCTCTGCTGAATAGCAGACTAACACCGCGAGGACCCGGACAAACCTCCCATACCATCCACATCGCCGACCGCTGACGCGGAGCTAGCCGCCGGGCTGGCCGCCGGGCTGGCCGTGGCCCCAGGGCTGGGTGAAGCCGACGACCTTCTGGTCGCCTGGCGGTGAGGTCGGCGTGCCATAGGTGGAGATGCGGACCGGGAAGCCGGTCGCGTACGCCTCGATCATCTGGCCGTTGCCGATCACCAGGCCGACGTGGCCCGGGGCGGTGGGCGTGCCATCCCCGCCGGCGAAGAACACCAGGTCGCCCGGCCGTACCAGGGAGGCGGGCACCCGTTGCTCGGTCGCCCACTGCTGCTGCGACGTGCGCGCGATGTAGACGCCGCCCGCCCGGTAGGCCATCATCACCAGCCCCGAGCAGTCGAACGCGTCCGGGCCGGTGCCGCCCCACTGGTAGGGCTTGCCGAGCTGGTCCTCGGCAAAGCTGATTGCGGTGCCCACCGCGGCGTTCGGCACGACCACGTCGGTGAGCTGGCCTGTCCCCGTGCAGGACCCGCCCGATCCGCCCGAGCCGCCCGAGCCGCCCGAGCCGCCCGAGGGCGCCGAGCCGGAGCCGGGCGTGACCGCGCTGACCGTGTACCCGCCGCTGGCGTACGCCGACGCCCAGGACAGCACGTCCTGGACATAAGACTGCAGGTGGTTGTACGCGAAGATCGCCCCGGAAGGGTCGGACTGCACGCCGTACTCGATCAGGTACCTGGCCGCCCCCGCGATCGCGTCCGCGGGGTCGTACACCGAAACGGTGGACTTGCCGTCCTCGTCGGTGGCGACGCCGTTGACCTTCTCCGACGCCGGGTGGATGGGCTTTCCGCCCCACTGGTTGCCGGCCGCGCCCTCGATGCCGATCTGCATCGGCCCGGCGGCGCCGTACGGGTTCGCGCCGCTGAGCACGCCGGGCAGCGTGCTGCGCCCGTGATCGCTTTCCACCTTGCCGATCCCGGCCAGGATCGTCCACGGCACGTCGTACTGCTTGCCGACCTTCCGGTACCACAGGAGGTAATTGGCCGGGATCGAGTTCTGCGCCTCCGTGCTGACGCCTGGCTGCGCGGACTGGGCCGGCGCCGGCGAGCAGTTCGCGCCGCTGCCCGCGAACAGCATGCTGGTGCCGCCGATGACGAGCATCGGCACGGCGAGCAGGGCGAGCAGCAGCAGCGCTGCCACCCCGACGACCGACGGCCCGGCGACCCGGCGGTTCACTGGTTCCCCACCCCGGCCAGCTGGATGTTGTTGACCTGCCAGCTGGCACCCGAGACGACCGTGACGTCGTAGGAGTGCGTGCTGGTCGTCGTCCCCTTCGTGGTGGTCAGCCGCGCAGTGATGTCGACAACGAAGGTGATCTCTCCGGCGCCGAACGAGCTGATCGAGACGATCACGCCGCTGCTCGCCGACACCTGCTTCTGCGCGGACCGCTGCGCCGCCACATCGAGCGTGGCGTAGTCGTTCTCCATCGTCGCGTCGAACTCACTGGTGACCACGCTGGCCATCTTCCGGGCGTACACCGGAGGGGTCTCGGTGTAGCTGTAGGTGTCGTAGTCCGCGGCGAACGCGAGCGCCGCCTGTGCCGCGTCGGCCAGGTCCTGCTGAGAGAACGGGAGCCACTGGTAGATGTTCACGCCGCCGGCGCTGGCCGGCGTGACGGGAGGCGGCGTATAGGGCGGCACGGCCGACGGCGGGACCGTCGTCGGCGGCGGGCTCGTCGCCGCGGCGTGAGAACCGCTCGGCGACGGGCGCGGCGACGGGCGCGGCGGCGCGGCCGCCTGGCCGTGGCGCATGCCCGGTCCGAGCACGTAGACGCCGAGCCCGGCGAGGAGGAGGACGACGACGGCGAACAGCAGGCGCTGCTGGCCGTTGGGCAGCTCCATGGCCGGCCTCCGCTACTTGTCCCGGCGGACCGGCCGCAGCCAGAACGGCAA
This sequence comes from Actinomycetota bacterium, assembly GCA_027314595.1. Taxonomy (GTDB): domain Bacteria; phylum Actinomycetota; class Actinomycetes; order Streptosporangiales; family Streptosporangiaceae; genus Trebonia. The sequence goes on from DAHVAN010000444.1 coordinate 10,183, forward strand.
CGGCTGGCGCTTTCCCGCCGCGCCGGTTCCGTCCTGGTCGCCCGGACGGACGGTGGCGCCTGTCCCGAACCAGCCGCTGTTCCCGGCCGGGCCGGGCGCACGGCCGGGCTCGGTGCCCGGCCCGGCTGACGATCCGCCGCCGGCCGGCCTGTTCCCCGCCCGCCGCTGGCCTGCCGCCCCGTTCCCCGCTGGCGCGTTCCCGGCCGCCCGGGAGTCCTGCCGGACCGGCGGCTGAGCCGACGAGCGCCCGCCGCCCGCGGCGCCGCCGCGGCCGTTTCCCGCCGGATCGGGCGCCGGAGCCGAGCTCGCGGGCCGTCC
>DAHVAN010000453.1 GCA_027314595.1 Actinomycetota bacterium
TTGGGCGCGGCGGCCTTGGGCGCGGTGGCCTGCTTAGCCGCGGCGGCCGCCTGCCTGGGCGCGGCGCCCTGCTTGCGCGCGGCGGCCTGCCTGGGCGCGGCGCCCTGCTTGGGTCCAGTGGCCTGCATGATCACATCTTCCTCGCTGCTGCCGACCGGGGAGCGGAACCGTCCGCCTGCGACGCCACGGCCCTTGCCGCCCGCCCAGTCGCTCACTGCAGGATCCGGTTCTGCGCGTTCGTGACGATGAGGCCGTCATCGCCGAGGCTGTAGTCGACGCTGCCGCCCTCGTCGCCGAGGTTGGTGTCGACCACGTACACCTTCGCGCCTCCGGCGAAGAACTGCGGGCCGCTGGTCATCTTCTGCCCATCCATGACGACGTTCAAGGTGATCCCGTTCGACTTGCGGGCGACATTGAGGCCGAACCCGGCCATCACGATCCGGTTGTTCGAGCTCACCTGTCCCGGCCACACCTGGTAAGCGTAGGAGGCGTACGGCTCGGAGCTTAGCGCCGGCCCGAGCGACGGGGCTGGGGACGGCGCGGCGGCGGACCCGCTGGCCGAGGGAGCGGCCGAGGCAGGACTTGACGATGCGGCCGGGGCCGCCGAGGTTGCCGAGGTCGGGACCAGCCCGGCGACCAGGCCCGTGCCGCGCTGCGACCAGCCGAGCAGGGCGAGGCACACCCCGACGATCCCGGCAAGCGAAAGGACAGTGAACCCCCGGGGACCCAGCACGCTTACCCTGCTCCGATCTCTCCTTGAGCGCTATGCTCAGCGATTTCGCCTGACTCGCCTTCGGGGTTCTCAGCCACATCGTCAGCCCGCGACCGCGGGCGGGTCTCGTCCCTGACCCAGCCAAGGAACGACGGCGAGCCCGCGACGATCGGGGTGGCGACAATCTCCGGCTCGTCGTAGCTGTGCCGCTCGGTAAGGAAGGCGGCTAGCTCATCGTACCGGTCGGCAGGCAGCTTGAGGAACACAAACCACTCCTCAGCACGCTCAAGCTCGTCATTCCACCAGTAAGTGGACGCGACCGGCCCGGCTACCTGCCCGCACGCCGCCAGGCGCGCCTGGACCGCCGCCCTGGCCAGTTCCATCGCCTCGGCCCGGGAGTCGGTGGTCGTCTGTACCTGCAGGTATTCGCTCCGCACGCGGCCAGCGTCGCTTCCCGCCATGCCACCTGATCGTACGCCGGCGCCGCGCTAGTACGCTGACCAGGATGGAGCTGCTGCATTCGGGGAAGGTTCGCGACGTTTACGCCGACGGCGACGACATCGTGCTCGTCGCCTCGGACCGGGTGTCCATCTACGACGTGGTGCTGCCGACGCCGGTGCCCGGCAAGGGCCGCATTCTCACCCAGCTATCGGCATGGTGGTTCGACAGGCTGACAGACATCACGCCCAATCATGTAATTTCCACGACGGACGTGCCCGCGCGATGGCTGGGCCGCGCGATCCGCTGCCGGCGGCTCGATATGGTGCCCGTGGAGTGCATCGCCCGCGGCTACCTCACCGGGCTCGGCCTGGTCTCCTACAAGGAGACCGGCGCCGTCTCGGGTGTGAGCCTGCCGCCTGGCCTCGGCGAGGCGTCGCAGCTGCCCGAGCCCATCTTCACGCCGACCACGAAGGCGGCCGCCGGGCATGACGAGCCGATGACCTTTCAGGACGTGGCGGACCTGGCGGGCGCGCAGACCGCCGGCGAGCTCAGCCGCGTCACGCTGCAGGTGTACCGCCGGGGCTCGGAACTGGCCGCCATGCGCGGCATCATCGTCGCCGACACGAAGCTGGAGTTCGGCCGGGCCGCCGACGGCACGCTGGTGCTCGCCGACGAGGTGCTCACCCCGGACTCGTCCCGGTTCTGGCCGGCCGAGGAGTACGAGCCGGGCCGGCCGCAGCATTCGTTCGACAAGCAGTACCTGCGCGACTGGTCGGCGACAATCGGCTGGGACCGCACTCCCCCTGGCCCGGAGATCCCGGCCGATGTCGTCGCCGCGATGACCGCCCGCTATACCGGCCTGTTCGAGCGGCTCACGGCAGGCGCCTGACACAGGTGTAGGCGCCGTAGAGGCGGCGCTCGAACTCGACGCTGACGATCTCGAACCCGGCGACCGCAAGCATCGGCTCGAGCAGCCAGCGGTAGGTACTGAACTCGGTCCTGATGTGCTCGGCGTAGTCGCCGGCGGTGTAGCCCTCCGCCGGGTCGGCGGCGGCGGCGGCGAACCAGCCGGCGAAGGTCTCGCTCGCCTGGCCGGGCTCGAAGTCGAAGACCAGGTCCCGCAGCCGCAGCACTCCGCCTGGCCGCAGCATTCCCGCGATCCGGTGCAGCGCGAGCGCCTTGAAGAAGTCCGGGATCTGGTGCAGCGCGTTGCGGGTGTAGACGCCGTCCGCCGGCGGCCCGGCGTGGGAGTAGCCGAGGAACCCGGCGTGCACGCAGTCCAGGTTGGCCAGGCCCGCCGCAGCGGCCTTCTCGCGCAGCGCGGCGAGCATCGCGGGCGAGACATCGACCGCGGTGACCTGGCCGAACCGTGCCGCCGCGGGGATCGCGAACTGCCCGGTGCCCGCCCCGAGGTCCACCACGCGGGAGGACGGGCCGAGGCCGAGCGCCGCCAAGGCGTCCAGGTCCGGTCCGGCATCGGGGTACCCCTGCTTGCGGTCGAAGCCGAGAACCGCCGCGGCGTCGAGGTGTTCTGGCCCCGCGTGCGCGAGTTCGTCAAGCATCCACGAGTCGGTCACGTCCCGATTCTTCTCCGGCCGCGCGCGTGGCCGCCAGCCATTTCCGCCGGGCCTCCCAGCGGAAGCGGCCCAGCGGAAGCGGCCCAGCGCGACGGCGAGGCCGAGCGCTCCCCGCCCGGCGGCGACGGCCAGCCGGCCTCCGGCGCCGCACAAGGCATGGGCGGGGCGTTCGCGGTCAGCCGGTACCATGCGGGCAACGACCCAACCACCATGGACACCTGGGAGGCGCACGGTGGTGCTGCAGGCGAGCAGGCTGGCGGATGTCCGGTACGACATACGGGGACCGGTGCTGCGGCGAGCTCGCACGCTGGAGGCCGAAGGCCACGAGATCCTCAAGCTCAACCTCGGCAACCCCGCCCCGTTCGGGATGGTGGCGCCCGAGGCGGTACTGGACCACGTCGCCGCCAGCATCAGGGCGTCGCAGGGGTACAGCGACGCGCGCGGCATCGCGCCGGCCAGGGAGGCGGTGGCCCGCTACTACCAGCGGACCGGCGTGGAGAACGTCACTCCCGACGATGTTTTCCTGGGCAACGGCGTGTCCGAGCTGATCGTGATGGCGCTGCAGGCGCTGCTCAACCCCGGCGACGAGGTGCTGGTGCCCAGCCCGGACTACCCGCTGTGGACCGGCGCGGTCACCCTGTGCGGCGGGCGCGCCGTGCACTACCGGTGCGCCGGGGAACTGGACTGGAACCCCGACGTCGAGCACGTCGCGGCACAGGTAAGCGACAAGACCCGGGCGATCGTGATCATCAACCCGAACAACCCGACCGGCGCCGTCTACTCCAAGGACACGCTTGAGGGCCTGCTCGACGTCGCCAGGCGGAACGACCTTCTCGTGCTCACCGACGAGATCTACGACCAGATCCTTTACGACGGCGCGACCCACTACTGCGCGGCGGCGCTCGCGCCCGACCTGCCCGTGCTCACCCTCGGGGGGATGTCAAAGAGCTACCGGCTCGCCGGGTTCCGTTCCGGGTGGCTGGCGGTCTCGGGCCCCCGCGAGCCGATCGCCGAGTACCTGGACGGCCTGGAACTGCTCGCCAACATGCGGCTGTGCCCCAACGTCCCGGCGCAGCACGCGATCCCGGCGGCGCTCGACGGCGGCATCGACATCTCGCACCTGCTGCGGCCGGGCGGGCGGCTGCGCGACCAGCGCGACCGCGGCTGGCAGCTGCTCACCGAGATTCCCGGCGTCGACTGCTACAAGCCGGCCGGCGCGCTGTACCTGTTCCCGCGGCTCGACCCCGAGGTGCACAAGATCGTCGATGACCAGCGGATGGTCATCGACCTGCTCGAGCAGCAGCACCTGCTGCTCTCCCACGGCACCGGGTTCAACCTGCCGTCCGCCGACCATCTGCGGGTCGTCTTCCTCGCCTCGGTCGAGGTGCTCGAGGACGCGATCGGCCGGCTCGCGGCGTTCCTCGCCGACTACAAGCAGTAGGCACTTGACCTTCACCCTGGGGCAACGCCCAGGCTTGGGCAGCATGAGGTTCCTGACGATCGGCGCGTTCGCCAGGGCCGCCCGGCTGACGCCGAAGGCGCTGCGGCTCTATGACGAGCTCGGCCTGCTCCGGCCCGTCCGGGTGGACGAGGCGTCCGGCTACCGGTACTACTCGCCTGACCAGCTGGAGCGGGCACGGCTCGTCGCCTGGCTGCGGCGCCTGGGCATGCCGCTGGCGATGATCGCGCAGGTGTGCGACGCCAGGCCGGCCGTGGCCGCGCAGACGGTCGGCGCTTTCCTCGCGGTGGCAGAGGCAGATCTGGCCGAACGAAGGGGACTGGCTCGGCTCCTGATCAGCTATCTGTCCGGAAGGGGAGACGCCATGTCCGCGTCCGCAGCCCAGCTATCCATCCGCTACGCCGCCGCGTCCGACATCGGGCGCGAGCGTGAGCGCAACCAGGACGCCGCGTACGCGGGCGCCAGGCTGCTCGCCGTCGCCGACGGCATGGGCCCCGGCGGTGACCCGGCCAGCGAGGCCGTGATCGAGGCGCTCAGGCCGCTTGAGTCCATGGAATCGGCGGGCGACCTGCTCAACGCGCTGAGCGACGCGGTGTCCGCGGCCACCGCCTCGCTGCGCCAGGCCGCCAGGTCCGACCCCGAGTTCGCGGGCAGCGGCAGCACCCTCACCGCCATGGTCTGGTCCGGGTCGCAGCTCGCGCTGGTGCACATCGGCGACACGCGCGCCTACCTGCTGCGCGACGGCGGGCTGTTCCAGATCACGCACGATCATTCGGTGGTCCAGTCGATGATCGACGCCGGGCGGCTCACGCCGGAAGAGGCGTCCTCCCATCCGCAGCGCTCGCTGCTGCTGCGGGCGCTCGCCGCCATCGACGCGGCGTCGCCGGCGGCGCCGGCGGACGCCGGCACTGCGGACCTGTCGCTGCACGACGCGCAGCCAGGAGACCGCTACCTGCTCTGTTCGGACGGGCTGACCGCGGTGCTGCCCGTCGCCGCCATCAGGCGGACGCTGACCGAGCCGGGCTCGCAGCCCGCGGACGTGGTACGGCGGCTGATCGACCTGGCCAACGAGGCCGGCGGTCCGGACAACATCGCGTGCGTCGTGGCCGACGTGACGCAGGCGGCTCAGGATCCGCCCGAATCGGTCACCGCGTTACGGCTGCGGCACAATGGCCGCATGCCTACCCACGTCGCACTGCTGCGCGGCATCAACGTCGGCGGCAACAACAAGGTCGCGATGGCGGACCTGAGGGCCGTCATCGGCGGACTCGGGCACACGAACGTGTCGACGTACATCAACAGCGGGAACGTGCTGTTCACGCCGCCGCCGATCCAGGACAGCGCCGCGATGGCGCGGGAGATGACCGAGGCGATCGCCGCCGATCTCGGCGTCAGCGCGGCGGTCGTCGTCGTCACCCGCGATGAGCTGGCCGCGATCGTCGCGGCCAACCCGTTCCCTGAGGAGCCGGACCACAAGCGGGTGCACGCCGTGTTCCTGAGCGCGCCGGCCGGCCCCGAACTGCTCGGCAAGATCGATGCCGCCTTCGCCGCGGCCGCGGCCAGGGGCGCGCGGGACTCGGTGCGGGCCGCCGGGCGGACGCTGTACCTGCACACTCCGGATGGATTCGGGACCAGCGAGGTGTCCGAGGCGACGATGAAGTTCGTCGGCACGCCGAAGGCCGGCCTCGCCGGCGTCGTCGGCACGGCACGCAACTGGGCGACGGTCAGCAAGCTGCTGGCGCTGTGCGACGGCTAGCGCCGCCACCTCCGCCCGCCCGGTATGCCGCAAATGCCGGAATCCCTGAATCGGGCATTACGGGCAGCGCGATTAACGTGAACCGCGGAGGCCGCGTGACGGGACCGGCCCGCCGCGAGGCGAAGATTCCTGCCGCAGCGGGCGCGGAACGGGCACGTCCGCGCCTGGCCCGGGCGCTGCGCACGGACGGCCAGGGCCGGCCGCCTGCCGGGCGGCTCGCGCCGCCCGGCAAAGATAATGGATCGGTTGTCACCCTAGAGGGTGACAACCGATCCATTATCACCGCGGACAGGCCATGCCGGCGGCCGCGGCGGCCCGCGGGCGGCGGACCGGGACCGCGGGCGGGCAGGTGCCAGGCGGCCGGCCCGGCAAGACCCGGGCGGGATGCTGCTCAGCCCCGAAGACTGGACCTGCCCGGCTAGATGAGTAAGTCCAAGGGATGCCTGCGGAGATGAGGCGAGGGTGTCCAAGATCGTTTTGTGACGAACAACCTAGACACCCTCGCTACCGCACTGTATGCGGTAACCGATGACCTGCTGAAGCAATCCCCGCAGCTCGCCCCGTGGCGCCCTGCTGCCGGCATCTCCCCCCAGCTCAGCGACGCTGAGCTGGTCACGCTGGCGGTGCTGCAAGCCCTGCTGGGATTCACTTCCGAGGCTCGCTGGGTCCGCCATGCCCGGGCGCACCTGCGGCACCTGTTTCCGTACCTGCCGCAGCAGAGCGGGTACAACAAGCGGCTGCGGGCCGCCCGCGGCCTGATCCGGCACTGCGCCCGGGCACTGGCCGCCAGCACCAGCCTATGGACCGATGACGTCTGGATCGTGCACTCGACCCCGGTCGAGTGCGCCCGCTCCCGGGAAACGGTCAAGCGCTCTGACCTGGCCGGATGGGCGGAGTACGGGTACCGCGCCAGCCATACGCGGTACTTCTGGGGGCTGCGGCTGCACCTGGTCTGCACGCTGCACGGCCTGCCCGTCGGCTACGCGCTGGCCGGCGCGAAGGCCGATGAGCGGCAGGTCCTGCTCGCCATCCTCGGCCAGGGCGACCTGCCGCCGCGGCCCGGGCAGGTCATCATCGGCGACAAGGGCTACTACGGCCGTGACTTCGAGGCCGCCCTCGCCGGGGAGCAGGTCACCCTGCTCCGGCCGGCCCGCAAGGGCGAGCCCGAGCCAGCCGGGCGGCAGTACTTCAAGCCCCTGCGGCAAGTCATCGAGTCCGTTAACGACACCCTCAAGGGCCAGCTCGACCTCGAGCGCCACGGCGGGCGGACCGTGGACGGGGTAACCGTCCGCGTCCTGCAGCGCATCCTCGCCCTGACCGCCGCCATCTGGCATAACGACGCCACCGGCCAGCCCGTCATGCGCTCGCTGACCGGCTACGACCACTGACCCCTTGGAATAGATCATCTAGACGGGACCGGCTTGAGCGGCGCCCGCGCGAACGAGCTGGCGCGGGACGCGAGCGCAGGCGGCCCTGATCGCACCCGGGCAGCGGGGCGTGCACTAGTGTCGGGCTGTGCCGGCCGACCCCTTCGAGACCGCGTCGCTGCGCGAGCGGGTGCTGCGCGCCTGGGCCGCCTCGCCCGCGCGGTTCCGCGAGGACGCCAACGCCGAGGACGACTACGCGCTCGGCTACTACCGCGACCGGGTCGTGGTGGAACTCGCGCAGAACGCCGCGGACGCGGCGGCGCGCGCCGGCGTGGCCGGGCGGCTGCGGCTGACGCTGCTCGACGGGACACTCGAGGCGGCGAACACCGGGGCGCCGCTCGACGCGGCGGGTGTCGCCGCGCTGTCCACGCTGCGTGCCTCGGGCAAGCGGGGAGCGGACGCGCCCGGCGGCACCGTGGGCCGGTTCGGCGTGGGTTTCGCCGCGGTGGTCGCGGTCAGCGACGCGCCGCGGATCTGCTCCGTCACCGGCGCGGTGTCCTGGTCACGCGACCTCACCCGTGACCTCGCCGGGCAGATCCCGGCCCTGGCCGGCGAACTGGCCGCGCGGTCGGACCACGTCCCGGTGCTGCGCCTGCCGTTCGCGGCGGAAGGGACGGTTCCCGAGGGCTTCGTGACGGCGGTGACGCTGCCGTTGCGCGACGCGGCGGCCCGCGACCTGGCCGGCGCGCTGCTCGCGCAGACGGGCCAGGCACTGCTGCTCGCGCTGCCCGCGCTGTCGGAGATATCGGTCGTGACCGGCGCGGGGACCCGGCTGCTGACCGCCTCGCACGATGCGGCGGCGAACCACGACCTCACCGGCGGGCGCGACATCGCCGATGTCACGATCACCGTCGACGGCACGGTCCAGACGTGGCGCACGGCCACGGCGGGCGGGCGGCTCGACCCGGCGCTGCTCGCGGGCCGGCCGGCCGAGGAGCGGACGCGCACGTCATGGTCGGTCAGCTGGGCGGTGCCCGTCACCGGGGACGATCCGGTCCCGCTGCCCGGCGAGGTGCGCGCTGTCGTGCACGCGCCGACGCCGACGGAGGAGCCGCTCGGCCTGCCGGCGCTGCTCCTGGCGTCGTTCCCGCTCGGCCCGGACAGGCGCCACGTCGCCGCGGGACCGCTCGCCGACTTCATGGCCGAGCGGGCCGCCGAGGTGTACGCCTGGCTGCTGCCCCGCCTGGGGCCAGGCGACGGCCTGCTCGACCTGGTGCCCGGCCCGGTCGCGGGCGGCGAGCTCGACGCGCGGCTGCGCGCCGCGATCCTGGCGCGCCTGCCCGCGGTGCCGTTCCTCCCGGCCGCGGCGCCGGTCCCCCGCCAGGCCGGCGCCGGCCC
>DAHVAN010000455.1 GCA_027314595.1 Actinomycetota bacterium
CCCGCCGAGACGGCCGGCGCCGCCGGTCCCGCCGAGACGGCCGGCGCCGCCGAGGCCACCGACCCGTTCTGCTGCATGACGGTCCGCACCGGCCGTGGCGCGATCACGCTCAGCCGCGACGGGACCGCCTACTACTTCTGCTGCGCCGGCTGCCGCCGGGCATTCGAGAACGACCCCGCCGCCTACGCGCGGGCGCCAAGGTAACCCCATGGCGGGAAGAGAGACCCGATGCTGATCAAGAACGAGTTCGAGGTCGCCGAGCCGGTCGAGAAGGTGTGGCAGTTCTTCCAGGACATCCCGCAGGTGGCCACCTGCCTGCCCGGCACCGAGCTGACCGAGGATCTGGGGGACGACAAGTACAAGGGGCGGGTCGCGGTCCGGATGGGCCCGGTCCGGCTCCAGTTCGCGGGCACGGCCGACATCACCGAGCGGGACGAGGCCGCCAGGCGGATCGTCGTGAACGCCGCCGGCGCGGAGGAAAAGGGCCGCGGGCAGGCGAGCATGGTGGTGACGGCGACGCTGGTCCGCGCCGGCCGCGGAACGCGCGTCGACGTCACCCAGGACCTGCAGCTCGCGGGCGCCGCCGCCCAGTACGGACGCGGCATGATCTCCGACGTCACCGCCGTGCTGATGCGCGACTTCTCGGCCAGCCTGAAGGACCGGATCGAGCGGATCGACCGCGGCGAGTCGCCGGACCAGATCAAAGCGCCGGCCAGCCCGGCGAGCGGCTTCACGCTCGGGCTGCGCGCCGCCCTGATGGCCCTGACCCGGGTCTTCCGCCGGTTCTTCGTCCCCTATCACGCCGCAAGCTGAGCTGATAACAGCAACAAGAGGAGAGGGCCCATGGTCCTGTGGTGGATCGGCAACGTGATTTTGCTCGTCGTGGTGCTGCCCGTCGTCATCTACCTGCTGAACCGCGTGCTCGCGGCGGCGGAGAGGATCCGCGGCGCGACCGACGACATCGCGGCCGGCGGCGTCGCCCTCGTCGGCAAGCTCGAGGGCGTACCTGACGGGCTGGCCGAAACTGACAAGACCATCGAAGAAGTCAAGGTCGGCGCGGTCCGGTACGCCGACTCGGTCGCCAGGCTCCTCGGCTGAGCCGGGCTGACCGAAAGCGGAAAGGAGTAAGGCCATGCCAGCAGCCGCCTGGTTCACACTGATCGTCGCCGCGCTGATCATCGCGATCACCGCGGTAGGCCTGCTACGGGTCATCTTCCACCTGCGCTCCATTAGGAGGACGCTGGTCGCCACCACCGGCGGCGTGCGGGCCGTCGCGAGCCTGACGAGCACGGTGCCCGAGCGCCTCACCTCGGTCAACGCGAACCTGAAGCCAGTGCGCGACTTCTGCGAGACGGTGTGAGGGGAGCGACCATGCAAACACATGTCCTCGCCGCCGGGTACGGCACCGCCGGCTGGGTGGCCGGCTTCACGATCGGCGGCGTGATCGTCGTCGTCGTCGTGGCGCTCGTGGTGCCGATCCTGCTGCTCGCACGCTCGATCGGCAACGAGGCGCCGAAGATCGACAACGCGCTCGCCGAGGCGGTGCGCAACACCGCGCCGCTGGGCGCGCTGCGCACCACGATCGAGCACGCCACGATCATCATCGCCGGGCTGCAGCGCGGCCGGGCAAGGCTCGGAGGTTAGCCATGCACGCGCTCGCGATGAACTCGACCGAGCACACCTTGTGGGTGAGCGCGCTCATCGTCGGCCTCGTCGTCCTGGTGGCGGTCGCGGCCCTGCTCAGCCTGCTCATCTACCTCGTGCGGATCATCGACCGCCGGGTGGTGGCGGTCCGGGACACGCTCAAGGCCGCCAAGGCGAACACCGCCGGCACCGTCCTGATCCCGCAGGTCGCCGCCGGCGTGGACGCCGTGCTGCACGAGGGCCTGCAGCACCATCTGTTCCTCGGCCGGGTGCTCGGGAAGGTGAAGTCATGACCGTGCTTGTCGTCCTGACCGTCCTCGAGGTGGTCGTGCTGATCGCGGCACTCGCGTTCTACCTGTTCTGGACCGGCACCCTGCTCGCGCGGATAGCCGTGAACTTGGAGGAGTGCGCGCAGATAGTGCGCGCGATCGTCGCCGACGCCGCCCTCATCGGACCGGGCGTCGGGCACATCAACGAGGCCGGCGGCGTCGTCGCCGGCGCGCTGCCGCTGCTGTACGGGATGGCCGAGGAGATCGTCGCCGACGTCACGCCGCGGCCCGAGCCGCCGCCCGAGCCCGAGCCCGCCCGCCCCGCGTCCGGTACCCGCCGCTCACGGCTGCACGATGCCGTGGGGTACGCGCCCCGTTTACGGACCAGCGCTCAGCGCGGCGGGCGCTGGTCCGGACCGCGCCGCGCGACCGGGGCGGTGGTCGGGGCCGAGTACTCGCCGATCCACTCCTCCTTCCAGGCCGGGTCGTACTGCTCCTGATTGCAGCCCGGCCGGTAGATGGCGATGAGCTCGCGGGCGATCTGCTCGCGGTGCGAGCGCGTCCCGCCGGGCGCCTCGTAGCTGCAGATGTACACCTTCCACTTGGACCCGGCGCGCCTGACCCAGCACGGCGACCGGGGATGCTTGAACGGGAAACCCGAGGCGGACAGGTCGTCGGCGTGGCCCACGTACATGACCGCGTACTGCTCGGGCTTGGCGTCGGGGGCAGGCTTGTAGCAGATCGCGTACACCGCGGCGGCCGCCGGTGCGGTCCAGCCGCCAAGCAGCCGGGGTCCCTCGAACGGATACCCCGCGAGCGACCCGAGCCGGATCACCGCGGCCCGCCGTCCCCGCCGAGCCCGGACCCGTCAAGCCCGGACCCGCGGCCCCCGCCGAGGCCGTCCCCGCCGCCCCCGCCGAGGCCGGGCCCGGCCAGTCCGCCGGACTCCTCCTCGTCCTCGGCCTCGCTGATCGCCTCGGTCCTGACGATCGGCGCGGCCGCCAGCCCGGCGGTCCGCGCCGCGGCCACGAACAGCTCGGTGGCCCTGGCGATCGCCTCCTCACGGGTGGACGCGGCGACCACGACCTGCGCGCCGTACCTGGTGCTGCCGATCCCGCTGGCGATGCCCGCATAGCCGGCCACCGCGTCCGCCAGCTCGACCACGTCCGAGGCTGTCAGGACCCGGTCGCCCTGCGCCTCGATGCCGATGCTCCACCGCACGACCCCGCCTCCCGGTGTGCTCATCCTGCTCCCCATTGTGGTTCACGCCGGCCGCCGCCGGGAACACGGAGCCTGACCGGTGCCACTTCGTTCTAGAATTGCGCCGTGACGCAGTTCGACCCCAATATCCCGAGCATCGCGCGTGTCTACGACTATGTCCTCGGCGGCAAGGACAATTTCGCGGCGGACCGTGAACTGGGGGACCAGTTGCTCGGCCTGCTCCCGATGATCGCCGAGCAGGCATTCGAGAACCGCCAGTTCCTTTCCCGTGCCGTGGCCTGGGCCGCCAGCCAGGGGATCAGCCAGTTCATCGACCTGGGCTGCGGGCTGCCCACGGTGCCGAACACGCACGAGTCGGTCGGGGCGGTCATCGGCGACGCGCGGGTCGTGTACATCGACAACGACCCGGTCGTGGTCAGTCACCTGGACGCCCTGTTCGCCAAGGGCAACCCCGGCGTGTCTGTCGTGGACGGTGACGTGCGCGACGTGCCGGCGATCCTGGACGGCGTGCGCGCGGGCCTGGACCTGTCGGCGCCGGCCTGCCTGGTCGCGGGGTTCCTGCTGCACTTCTTCGAAGCCGACGCCGCGCGGGACCTGATAGTGAGGTACACGGCGGCGCTGGCACCCGGGAGCTACCTCGTGCTCTCCGTCATCCACGCCGACGAGGACGAGGCCGCGGAGGAGAGCCTGAGCATGTATTCCTCCAGGGCCGCCGCGATCTACAGCCATCCTCTTGAGGACATCGCCAGCTTCTTCGGCCGGCTCGAGCTGGTGCCGCCCGGGATCGTGAACGGACGGCAGTGGCGTCCAGGCTGGGAGTTCTCCAAGCCGCCGCGCCGGGATAACTACGTGATCGCCGGCGTCGCCCGCAAACAGTGACCGCGACGGCCGGCATGACCGCGGTGGCGGCGAGGCTGCTTTTTTTGGTTGGGCACTTTGCGCATAAAAGGTGCATGACAGCCGCGACGCCGGGCACTGCGCCGGCCGCCTGCCCGGCGCGCAGTCCCGTGCCAAGACCGGCCCGCGGCGAACCGGGCCGCGGGCCCCGCCAGCCGGCGCCCAAGCGGACCGGGCAGGACAGTGCCCGGCGCATTAACCACCAAGATCGAGGCTGAAGGCAAACCGTCAGCGAGGACTCAGCGCAGCGCCGGCAGCATGTCCGCGAGCTGCTCCAGGCTAGCCAGGTCGTGGCCGGAGAGCAGCAGGTCCACGTGCGGCGCCGCGACCATCATGCCCAGTGTGCTCGGCCGGAAGTTCGCGTTGTCGCCCTTGTGCGGGTTCAGCCAGACGACCCGGTAGCACAGCCGGGACAGCCGTTCCATGGCCGCCGCCAGGAGCTCGGGATCGCCGCGGTCGAGTCCGTCCGAGCAGATGATCACCACGCCGCCCCGGCACAGCCCGCCCCGGCCCCAGCGCCGGATGAACGTGTCGAGCGACTGCCCGATCCTGGTCCCGCCGTCCCAGTCAACGACCACCTGGGCCGCCTGCGAAAGCGCCGCGTCCGGCTGCCGCTGGTCCAGCGCACGCGTGATGCGGGTGAGCCTGGTGCCGAAGCAGAACACCTCGACCCGGCCGGCCGCGCGCCTGGCCGAGTGCGCGAACTGCAGCAGGTGCCTGGAGTAGTCGGCCATCGAGCCGGAGACGTCGAGTATCAGGATCAGCGGCCGCAGCCGGGTCCTGCGCTGCCGGAAGAACAGCCCGGCCGGATCGCCGTGCGTGCGCAGCGACTCCCTGATCGTCTTGCGCATGTCAGGCACGCGCCCGGACGGCGCGGGACGCGTCCGCCGCGTGCGCCGCCGCGGCGGGGTCAGCCGGATCCTGGCCATGATCCGGCGCAGCGCGGCGAGTTCCGCGGGCGTGCAGGCCGCGAATGAGCGGTGCTTGAGCGCGTCCACGTCCGAGGCCATCCAGCCGAGGGCGGGCTTGTCCTCATCCGCGGCAGGCCCTGGCTCGACCTCGGGCACCACGAGCGCAGCCGAAGCCTGCGCCGCCGCGCGGGCGGGCAGCAGCAGCTGCCGGGCGCCGGGCGCGCCCTCGTCGAGGAAGTACCGGCGGAACACCCGGTCATAGGCCGCGATGTCCTCATGGCGGCTGACCAGCGTGGCCCGCCCCGCCCAGTACAGGTCCACCAGGTCCGACGGGTCGAGCGGCGTCATCGCCGAGGTGTACGTCAGCACGTCACCCGTGCCGACCACGAGGCCCGCGGCCCGCAGCTCCCGCGCGAAGCCCACGAGCACGCCGGCGAACCGATCGCGGGCCCGGTCAGGCACCGGAGGTGATCTCCGCCAGGTTCTCCCTGACGAGCTCGAGGTCGTCCCGGTCCTTGATGACCGCGCCGAGGGTGTCGCCGGCCGCCGCCGGCGTGAGGTCGCGCTCGCCGAGGAAGCCCAGGGTGCGCACCCAGTCGATGGTCTCGGCCACCCCGGGCGGCTTGGCGAGGTCGAGCTCCCGCAGCCGGTGCACCGCGCGGACCACCTTCCTGGTGAGTTCTTCGGCGGCGCCGGGCTCGCGGGCCAGGACGATCTCCACCTCGCGCTCGGCGGCGGGATACCCGATCCAGTGGTACAGGCAGCGCCGGCGCAGCGCGTCGTGCAGTTCCCTGGTCCGGTTGGAGGTCAGGATCACGGCGGGCCGGGATCGCGCGGTGATCGTGCCGATCTCAGGGATGGTGATCTGGAAGTCGGAAAGCACCTCCAGCAGGAACGCCTCGAACTCGTCGTCGGCCCGGTCGATCTCGTCGATGAGCAGCACCGCCTGCTCGCCGGCCTGGACGGCCTCAAGCAGCGGCCGCTGCACCAGGAACTTCGGGCCGAACAGCTTCTCGACCGCCTCGTCGCCGGCCAGCTGGCGCTCGGACAGCGCCCGGATCGCCAGCATCTGGCGGGCGTAGTCCCATTCGTACAGCGCCTGGCTGGTGTCGATGCCCTCATAGCACTGCAGCCGGATCAGCTTGCGCCCGTAGCTGGCTGCCAGCACCTTGGCGACCTCGGTCTTCCCGACGCCGACCTCGCCCTCGAGCAGCACGGGCCGGCCCAGCGACAGCGACACGAGCAGCGTCGTCGCGAGCCCGCGATCGGCCAGGTAACCGCCGTGGCGCAGGCCCTGCGTGAGCTCGGTGACGGTGCCCGGGTACCCCACTCAGCGAACCTGAGGCGCGACGCGATCGCGCTGTCCGAGCACCAGGTCGCGCACGCTGCCCGACGCGCCGAGCTTGCCCTCGCGCTCCAGCCGCGCCCGCCATGCCTGCATGCGGCCGGTGTCCGTCTCGCCGCCGAAGTCCTCGAACCCGACCCCGGCGTCGGTCATCCGCCTGCAGGACTTCTCGCCGCGGTCCTCTAGATCGGCGGCGCTCTGGCCCCGGCTCCGCCAGACCTCGCGCAGCACCTCAAGCGCCTCCGCGCGCTCTGCGCTCATATCGGACATCCCTCCAGCTGGTACGCGTGCTCACGACTGTAACCCGGTGACCCGGACCCGGGCGAGCCTGGATTAAGCGATCTCTTAATCCTCAAGGGGGCGCCTACTGCCGCTACCCCTGACCTCCCCCGTCGTCAGTTGAGCGTCAGTGCGGCTACGCTGGGTGCTTCGCACAGGGCGGACCAGGCACGGGCGACCGACACCAGCGTGACGTAGTGATGCCATCCCGGGAACGAGCGTCCCTCGAAATGCAGCAGCCCGGTGCCGGTGTAAAAGTCGTCCAGGTCGGCGTCGACATGGGCGTTCAGCTCGGTCAGCTCGACCACGCTTGGCTGCCTGAGGGCGTCGAGCGTGGTCAGCCAGGTTGACTTGGCGCAGCGGCGGACCGTTGACCATTCGGCCGCGACGAAACGCGGCGGCCGCGCGCGGAACTGCGCCCGGTACCGGACCGGCGCCGGCGCGGCGGGCCGCGCCCGCGGCGCCGGGATGGCGGCGAGGCCGTCGGCGGGCAGGCTGGTGACGATGAACGGCGACCTGCCGGGACGGGCGGCCGGGAGCTGCCACGTGCTCATCGCGATCGTGCTGCGGTTCAGCGAATGCGTGATGACGTCGGTGAACGACAGGGTCCGCGGCGCCGCGGTGCCGGAATTCACGATGATGGCGGCACTGCTGCCCGCCACCTGCACCACGTAATTCAGGCCCAGCGCCTCCAGGCCCGCCACCAGCGCGTCGGCGTGCTGCTCCAGGCGGATGTCCGCGACCACGGGAGCCGGCGGCAGCCCCCATACGGTCACCATCTCCTCGAGCGCGTCGAGGATGTGCCGCCAGACCGGCAGGCACCGCTCGCTGTCCGGCACCCGGGCGGCTTCCCGGCGACAGCCGTCCTGATCCCACGCCGACGGCAGCGCCAGGCGCCAGTTGACCGGGCAGTTGCCGCGCGAGCCCGCCAGGAATACGGCGATCGCCCGCTGGCAGTTCAGCACCCGTCCGCTCGAATGCGTGAACTGCCTGGCCACGCCGACGGAGCGGTCCCCGTTCTTGGGGAAGACGACCTCCTTGACCACCCACGCCTTGGGCACGAGCTCGCTGGCCACCTGGAACGCGAGGTCGCGGCGGACCGCTCCCCAGTCCCAGGTGCTCTGGTTGACGAACTGCTGCAGGCACTGCTCCGCGCCGCCGCCCGCCACCAGGTCGGATATCTTCTTCACGGTTTTCCTGCCCGGGACGGTGAGCAGGCCGCGGACGTACAGCTCGCCCCACCGGCGCTGGTCAGAGCGCGCGAACGAAAAGAAAAGATTGTGACAGAATTCGGAAAGCGCGCCGATCTCGCGTGCGTCTCCATCCGCCGTTCCGAGTATCCCACTGAGAGATGAATCGACAGAGATAGTCATTTCAGCTCCCCCCAATTGTTTCTGAGTGCGCTGCTCTCGCCCGAGGGCGCGGCGCGCCCGTCATAGGCCAATTTCATACGTATCGCGATTACAGGATGCCCCACGGCCGCGGCCGTTACCAGGATGAATCTATGGGGGAACCGGCAGTACCAGCATCGGAAGTGCCCGTCAACGGTTAAGTGGATCTTCGTTAGCTGGTAATTGAACTATTTGTGTCACACGAAATAACGTCGGCTCGTGAGCCGGCGGGCAATTGCCGGAAGCCGGGTCGCGGTGGTGGGCGGCAGCATCGCCGGATGTGCCGCCGCCGTCGCCTTGTCGCGGGCTGGGTGCGACGTGACCGTGTACGAGCGCAGCCGCGGGGATCTGGCCGGCCGCGGCTTCGGCATAGGGCTGCCGCTCGGCCTGCACGAGGAACTGCCAGCGCGGGATACCTCGATGCCTCGACGCCGTACGTCCGGTACCTGGAGCGGTCCTTCCTGGCATCCGGCGGCGAATCGGGAGCCGTCAGGGAACTGGCCCGCCAGCCGTTCCCGATAGCCTGCGAAAACTGGGCCGTGCTCTGGCGGGCACTGCGCGCCAGGGTTCCCGAGGGCAGCTACCAGAACGGAACGAGCGTCACCGCCGTCGAGCCGGGCGCCGCCGGCGCCGTGGTCGCGACCGCCGCCGGCCGGCAGCGGTTCGATCTGGCCGTCGGGGCCGACGGCTACCGGTCCCTGATCCGGCGGCACGTCTCGCCGGAGTCCGGGCCCGCCCCCGCCGGGTACGCCATCTGGCGCGGCTCGTATCCCGAGCGCCTGCTCGCCGCGTCAACGATCCAGATGCTCTACGAATAGGAGAGGCGGCCAGTCCTGCCAAGCTGCCCCGCCGCCGCGGCGACGATGTCGGCCACCGTGCTGTCGCCGAGCATCGTCGCGACGGGAATGTCGAGCCCCAGGTCACGGTGCAGTCCGTCGCGCACTTCCATGGCCATCACGGAATCCAGGCCGAGGGAGTCCAACGGCCTGCCCGGACTGACGCGCCTGCTCGGCAGGTTCAGGGCCTCGGCGATACGGTTCCTGACGGACTTCTCGATCTCGCCTTGGCTCGCCACGCGCTCGGACGCGATGGCGGCGAGCGAGGCGGCGATGGGGACAGGGGGGACGATGGGGACGGGGGGAACGGGGGCGGCCGGGGGGATGGTGTCAGCATCCGGGCGGGCAGCCGTCGCCCTGGGAGGTGTCCCCCTGTGCGGTGATGCCGCCCGCCCCGCGGACGCTCGTCCACGGGGTCCGTCCAGCCAGAACCTGTCCCGGCGCCAGGGATAGGCCGGCAGCCGGACGAACTTCGTGCAGGGACCGTTCAGCTCCTGCCAGCGCAGTGACCGCCCGGCGGCGTACAGCCGGCCCGCGGCGGCGAGCAGGGTCCGCCGTTCCGGCTCGTTGCGGCGCAGCGAGCACAGCGCGCGGTCGTGTCCGGTCTCGCGCAGCGTCTCCCGTACCGCGCTGACGAGGAGGGGGTGCGGGCTGATTTCGAGGAATATCGTGATGTGCTCACCGAGCCTGCCGACCGCCTCGGCGAACCGGACCTTCTCGCGAAGGTTGCTGGCCCAGTATCCGGCGTCAAGCTCGGTGCCGCCGACCGGCTCGTTCAGCACGGTCGAGAACATCGGCGTATGCCCGGCGCGGGCCCGGATCCCCGCCAGCCGGCCGCGCAGTTCGGGCAGCACGGCATCGACGTGC
The DNA here is from genome assembly GCA_027314595.1 of Actinomycetota bacterium. GTDB lineage: Bacteria > Actinomycetota > Actinomycetes > Streptosporangiales > Streptosporangiaceae > Trebonia. Next base: position 9,661 of record DAHVAN010000455.1, read on the forward strand.
GGGCCGTGCGACGCGTAGTCGACGTTGACCCTGCGGAACAGGACCCCGCGCCGGGACAGGCTCTCGCCGATCTCGTCGAGCGCTCCGCGATCTCCGGACAGCACGGTCGACGTCGGCCCGTTCACCACGCCCACCACCACGCGCTCGCGGTAACGGCCGATCTCGCGCTCGGCGTCCTCCTCCGCAAGGCCCACCAGCGCCATGCCGCCCCTGCCGCGCATGGTGGCGACCAGGGCGCTGCGCCGGCACATGACCGCCACCGCGTCCTCCATGGACAGCGCGCCCGCGACATAAGCCGCCGCCACCTCGCCCATGCTGTGCCCGACTACCCAATCTGGTCGCAGGCCCCATGAGCACCAGAGCCTGGCGAGCGACACCTCGATCGCCCACAGCACGGGCTGGACGACTTCAGGGCCCTCATGGGGGAGGCGGTTTCCGTGCAGCTTGTCGAGCAGCGACCATCCGGCCTCCTCGCGGATGGCCCTGTCACAGGCACGCAGCTCAGCGGCGAAGGCCGGCGAGCAGGCCAGCAGCTCGCGGCCCATTCCGGTCCATTGAGATCCCTGACCAGGGAATACGAAGGCCACCTTCGGCGGAACCTGGCAGAGACGGTAACCCACGCCGATGCCGGTCGCGTCGCTTCCCGTCACGAATCCGGCGAGCAGTTCGGCGATTTCGACGGCGCTGCCGCCGGCCACGGCGAGCCGGTTCTGGTGATGCGAGCGCCGGTCTGCGGCGGACCGGCATATGTCGGCGAGGGCCGCCCGGTCCTCGCCGGCGCCGCGCAGTTGGCGCGCGTATCTGGTGGCGAAAGCGGCCAGTCCGCCCGCGTGCCTGGCCGATATCGGCAGCAGGAACGTAGTCTGGTCCGCCACCGTGCGGCCGCCAGGCGGGCCTGCCAGGGCGCCCTGGGCGCCCTGGGCCGGGACGTATTCGCCGACAACCACGTGGGCGTTCGTGCCCGCGATACCCAAGGCCGTGATGCCCGCGACGAGCGGCCGGCCGCGATCGGGCAGCGGGGTGAGCTCGCGGCAGATCGCTGTCGGCGAGGAGTCCCAGTCGATCTGCGGATTGGGCGTGTCCAGGTGCAGGCTGGGCGCCACTGTCCGGTGCTGCAGGCACAGCACGGTCTTGACGAGTGCGGCTATTCCGGCCGCGGCCTCTGCGTGGCCGATGTTCGTCTTCACGGACCCGACAAGCAGGGGTCTGCCGGCCGGGCGGCCACGCCCCAGGACCTTCATGGCCGCGCCGATCTCCACCGGATCTCCGGCGTTGGTGCCCGCGCCGTGCGCCTCGAGGTAGTCGACGCTGGCCGGATCGACCCCGGCGTCCGCGTAAGCACGGGTGAGCAGGTCCTCCTGGGCGGGCTGGGCCGGCGCGATGAGGTACTTGCCCGCCCGGCCGTCGTTGTTCGTGGCGGTGCCGAGAATGAGAGCCCGCACTGGGTCGCCATCTGCCAGAGCGTCCGGCAGTGCCTTGAGCACCACGACGCCGGCGCCCTCGCCGCGGACGAATCCGTCGGCCTGGCTGTCGCCGAACTTGCACCTGCCGTCGGCCGCGAGCAGCGAGCCGCGTGAATAGATGACGCTCATTTCGCGGCTGATGACGACGTTCGCGGCGCCCGCCAGGGCTAGGCGGGACTCGCCCGACAGGATGCTCTGCACGGCAAGGTGCACGGCGACCAGCGACGACGAGCACGCTGTGTCGATGGCGATGCTGGGGCCGCGCAGGTCGAACGCGTGCGAGATGCGGCCGGCCGCGACCGATCTGGCGGTGCCAAGCCCTGAGTAGAATTCCAGGTCTCCGGCTCCGACAAGCAGGTCCCAGTAGTCGGACGCCGCGTGCCCGATGAATACCCCGGTCCTGCTTCCGGCGAGGGCCGCGGGCACGATTCCGGCGTCTTCCAGGGCCTCCCATGCCGTCTCGAGCAGCAGGCGCTGCTGCGGATCGATACGCTTGGCTTCCCTCGGGGCGATGCCGAAGAACCCGGCATCGAACGCGTCGATGTCATCGAGGAACCCCCCCCATCGGCAGTCGGGTGACCAGGCATCCGTATTCCTCGAATCGAGTCCTGTCCTATTGCCGGGAATCTCGCGCACCACATCCAGCCCGTCCCGCAGGAGCCGCCAGAATTGGTGCGGGCCGTGCGCTGATGGAAAGCGGCAGCCAATTCCCACAATGGCCACAGGAATTTTTTGTTTACGACTTCTTGAGCACATGTTACTTCACCGTGGTGACTTTTGCCAGCGTGCCGGTAATTCCCGGTCCATCGCTAGGTTGGTGGCGCCACGGCGAGCTGTCCCGCACCCGCAGTTCATGCTCGCGCATCAGCCAGGTCGCGATATTGGTCCGTCTGCCGCCGTCAGTCTGCGCTGACTCTAAGTGGCCTTCCCATCATGAATCATGCACTCATGCATCAGGTGACAGGCAATGATGACATAACGTAGTAACAGAAACCGGCGCATTCTCAGGACAGGCTGGCTACTTTTCGGAACTTTCTTTTAGCCGCGACCCTCTGGGATGACTGCTTCGCGTCGTGCTCTGGTGAGCATTCTCGTAACTCACGACCCTTGAATTGCGCGGAAAGAGCCAGGCTCGGATACCCGGCCGATGCCCGTCGTAACGTGTTGTCACGTGAACGTTACGGGGAGGTCGCCGGCCGCCGTCGCGGTCTATGGAGGGTGCCGCGAGAGTGCCGCCCGGAGGCAAGGGGAGGCAAGGGCCCGCGTCGAAACAGCGCGCGGCACCAGAACCCGCGTGTTATTGATCCGCAGGCCCTAAGGCAAAAAGTGGTAGACTATTCCCGGCGCGCTGACATACGGGGTCCGCAGCGGAAAGATAAGAAGAGCCTTCTCCCCGAGATCCGGATGGCGCAGCCGGCGAACGTTGACGTGGTGCTCTGATATGCTGTATTCTTCCCAGAAGCAGACAAACTCGGGACTGGCCTCCGCTAGGTCCCTTATTCGCTGCTCGATCATCTTATCGCCCGGCCACCTGGCTATTTCGAGTCGCCAGCGGGCGGTGATGTCCCGGGCGAGGTCACGCCAGTCCACGATGGATTCGCGTGCCCGTGGCGAGGTGAACAGCCAGTGCATGAAATTGCGGTCGCCCGCCGGGAGCTTCGTCCAGTCGTCATACCATTGCGTGGCGGCCTGGTTCCAGGCGATAAGGTCGCACCGATGGTCCACTAGATACACGGGATATGGGTGCTCCTGCGTGGTGGCGACGACCTTGATGAGCAGATCTATGACCGATATGCTGGTATCGGCCGATACTTCGTCGGCCATCTGGCCATAGGCGAGGAAATGCATGTACCGCACCTCGTCTTCGCTAAGCTGAAGCACCCTGGCGACGCTGTTCAGCACAGCCGGGGACACATTCCTGTTGCGTCCCTGCTCGAGATAGGTGTACCAGGTGGAGCTGACGCCGGCGAGCACGGCGACTTCCTCACGCCGCAGTCCGCTCGTGCGGCGCCGGCCGACGAGCGGAAAGCCTGCCTGCCTGGGGTCTGTCCGCTCCCGCCTGGTGCGCAGGAACCGGCCGAGCTCGGTCCTGCGGTCAGCTTCCTCCGACACGTGGCCTCCGCAGATGCCCTCCGGTGCGGAGGGCTGGCGTAGCTGTCCGCGCAGGTGTCGTGGTCCTGGTCCCTGGAACGCATCGTCCTTATGATTTCATGGTTGGCCGCGTGGCGGTTGCCGGGCGAGGAACATCCATGGCCATCCGCCTGGTCAGGCTCACAGCGCGCACCGGAAGAACGCCCGGGCGCGGTGCCTGCGGGAATGGCTGCGTGCCGCCGCGCCCGCGGTCGCGGGGGGCGGGAATCAGCGCGTCGGTGCCGCCGTGGTGGCGCGGTCCGCGTCAACGGTCTCAGCACGGCACGTCATTGACCGGCACGCCCCTGTGTCAGCCGACGTCGTGGTAGAGAAGCCGTTCACCGATCGCTATCACGTAAGGCGCGTACCTCATCCGGATCCTCAGGAAGGCCATCTCGGCGGCGTCTTCGCCGCGCTCGGCCGGCAGGCCCCCCTTGACGGCGAGCCGGAACGTGTCCGCGAACGGCCGCGTTTCCCGGCCGTGATAGCTGACTGGAGAGCGAGATTCGTCCTCGCCCAGCTGCATCGCCAGGCGTGGCAGGCAATAGCTGCCGATGGCGAGCAGCGGGCGCGTGTTCGGCGGCGCCCAGTCGGGGGCCAACGCCTCGGTGATCGCGGCGCAATCGAGAACGATCAGCGCCGCCTTGGCCCAGCACAGCGTGCCGTATGGCCGCAGGTGCGCCATGACCGGGTACGACAGGTGCGTGGTCTGGACGTCGGCGAGCCAGGCGCTCCACTCGCCGAACATGCTGTCCAGATGGTCCCGGGATCCGGTCCGGAGGTAGTCGGCGAGCACGACTTCAGCATTGGGCGACTCGGTGGCCTGCGCGGCCAGTCGCGCCACCGGACGTTCGCGGCGTCCGTATGCCGACATCACCCGCATCAGGTGCGTCACGAAGGAGGCGAACATGAGCCCGGTCGACAGCAGGGCGAATGCGGCGAGCCCGGCGCCGGCGGACCGCATGAAGAAGAAGCCAGCCAGGTGGCTGGCGCCGAACGAGACGTCCTCGGTGCCCCACGCCAGCAGCGCGAAGCCCGCGGTCGCCGAAACGAGCCACGCAGATCCCGCGAGAAGCAGGCTCATTGGAGCGCAATAATCCAGTATGCGCTCGCGAAACGCGTTGTGCGTCAGGCGCGCGGGCGCCCGGATAATCGCCGCCACAACCCGGACCGTCCACCGCCCCATCAGCGAGGAGCGCTGACGGGGCGTGTAAACGGTGCGGATAACGCTCAGCCAGGTGAGCAGGACCAGGGCGGCCCCCAGGGCCGCTACCGCTATGTGGCTCATTCGCCGTCTGCCTCTTTGTCGTCACTACTATTCGGCGTCCCATCTAGGATGAAGCGGCGGCAGCCCGGGTACCAGTAAGCGTTCATGGTAGAACTCGCAGTGCCACGCTGGGTCCGCCCCGCTATGCCGGGCTGACCCGGGGCTGACCCAGGGCTGACCCGGCCCGACGCACGGGACTTGCGGTTCCACGGGGCTTATGGCCGCACCCAGAGTTCCTGCTATTTCGTTACCTGTGGATTGATTGCGGTCGCGGTCCGGGCGATACCTGAATTCTAGGTGGCAGGTAATCACCCAGCATGGAGGGGAACCGGATGCCGTGGCGCTTCGTCGGCCGTGCCGAGCAGCTAGGTCAGGTCTGCCGGGCACTGGAGAATCCGGCGCCTGGACCGATCGTGCTCACCGGGGAGCAGGGGATGGGCCGCACTGCCCTGATCTCCCGCGCGCTCAGCCGGGCGGATCTCAGGCACGCCAGGATCGTCCAGGTCAGGCCCGCGGGATCGGCTCCGCTCAGTTCCCTGCGGGCCAGCTTCCCGCGGTGCGTGCCGCCCTCGGCGTCACCCGACGAGGCCGCCCGTGCCGTCGGCCGTGGCCTCGGTGCCTGGGCCGTGCTCGTGGCCGATGACGCTCACCTCATGGACCATGCCAGCGTGCTGGCCCTGCGGGCGCTGAGCCGCCTGGGTGACGCCGCGCTCCTCGTCAGCCATCCCGTGCGCGCGCAGCCGGCGTCGCGGCAGGATCCGACGGACTGCCTCGCGTACGAGCGGGACACCCTGACGGTCCTGCTTCCGCCGTTGACCGTCCCGGAGGTGGCCGACCTGGCCGGCCACTTCGTCGGCGGCAGGGTGCGGGAGGCCTCCGCCGAGGCGCTGCAGGCGGCGGCGGGCGGAAACCCCCGGGTGCTGCGCGAACTCCTGGTCGCCGAGGGCCTCGCCGCGATCATGGTCCGCAGGCATGGCCTGTGGGGCCTCGGCCCAGCGGCCCCCGTCGCCCGGGCCGGCCTGGGCGCCGCCGTCGCCAGGGCGGCGGGCGCGCGGCGCGATGCCGACGTGCTGCGGGCGAGCACGGCGCGGCTGGGTGACGCTATCGGGGACGCCTGGCAGGGGCTGGCCATCGGCCGGCTGGACCAGCTCTGCAGGGTGGCGCTGTGGTGCGGTGCGTCCGGCCAGGTCGACTCGATCTGGCCGTTCCTGCTGCTGTTGCGCGGCAGCCCGGAGGAGGCCGTCGAGTTCGTCGACTCGCTGGGCGACGCCGCGATGGCGGCGAAGCCGCAACTGGCCCTCATCAGGGCTGTGGCCATGGCGATCGGCTGCGGCCAGCCGCGGGCGGCGACCCGGTTCCTGCTCGCCGCGGCCAGCGGCGGAGTCGGGCCGCCGGGACTGCTTGGCGCCTATCGCGCCTGGCTGCTCACCGTCGCCGGGGAGGCGGACGAGGCAGTCAGCGCGCTGCGCGCCATCCGGCACGGCAACCGGGAGACAGCCCTGTTCGTTCATGCGGCCCGCGCGGGCGTCACCCGTCTCGGCGGGAACGCCGCCGAGACGGTGTTCCACCTGCGCCGCGCGCTGGCAACCGCCGAGAGCTGCCGTGACTCGTGCCCGTGGATGTGGCCGTACCTGAGCGCGTGCCTGGCCGATGCCCTGGTCGTGGCCGGGCGCGGGACCGAGGTCGACTCGGTAGCCACCAGGCTTCGGCCGCGGGAATCGGCCTCGGGCCGCTATGTGGGAGACATCCTGCGCGCGCTGGCCCTGTGCTGTGAGCGCGGCGTCCCGGCCGTCCCGGCCGTCCCGGCCTGACCCTCCCGCCACGGCGTCCTGGTCGCGGCAGATGCCGGCGGGCAGCCTGGCGGGACAGGTGACTCCCGTCATCGCTCATCCGCGAGGCCGCTAAGTCGGCCAGGAGCCTGGCCGTCATCGCCTGGTAGGCGATCGCGATCTCGTGGTCGGGATTGTGCCGCGCGAACAGGCCGTCACTGCCCAGCGCGGCCACCGCGGCGCAATAGGGCAGGGTGGCTATGACGGGTGACTGATAGATCTGCTCGGCGCGCTTGCTCACCATCTCGCCGGGCATTCCCTCCGGGACCATGTTCACCACGACGGACGTGCCCGGGTGACCGAGCCTTCGCGCCAGCGCGAAATTCTCCCGCGCCTCCGGCGTGAGGTGATCGGCGCGGGTGATGACCAGCAGCGAGGTGGACATCGCGACGGCGACCGCCGTCTCGTTGCCCATGCCGCTGTGCGTGTCGAGGAACACCACGTCCAGGCCGAGCTCGGTGATCAGGGCGTCGAAGCCCTCGCGCAGCAGTCCCACGTCGTATCCGCGCGTGAGTATCTCGTTGACCTCGTTGATCCTGCTGCGCGCCGGCACGATCCACAGTTCGCCACCGGATTCGCTGGCCGGCATCGCGCCGACCGCGTCGATGATCTCGCAGTTCCCGACCAGGTAGTCGGCGAGCGACCGGCACGATGAGAACCTGCTGAGGCCGAAGAACCTGTGCAGGCCCGGGGTCTGGATGTCGGTGTCCACGACGGCGACACGCCGGCCCGCGGCGGCGGCGAGCAGCGCGGCGTTCGCGGCAGTGGTGGACTTCCCCGTCCCGCCCCGGTAGGAATGAACGGTTACTATGCGTGACGTGCCAGACATCGGTCATCATTCCCTGGCGGCGGCCGGCGCGTGCAGCCGGTGAACGGTCATCATGGTTATGTCGTCGAACTGGGCCGCGTCGCCCATGTGCGCGTAGAGCCCGCGCTGCACGTTGTCGGCTATCGTCTTTCCCGACATGCCGGGCAGGCAGGCGGCCTGCGCCAGGCGCTGCTCGCCGAAGAATTCGCCGGTCGGGCTGCGCGCCTCGGTCACCCCGTCGGTATAGACCAGCAGGGTGTCGCCTGGCGCCAGCCGGGTGTGCCCGAGGGCGTACAGGCAGTCCGGCACCACCCCGACCGCGGGTCCGGTGTGTTCCAGCGTCGACTGGCTCATGCCGCCAGAGCGCAGCAGCATCGGCGGGTTGTGCCCGCAGTTGATGTAGGCGATCCTGCCGGTGCCAGGGTCGAGCACGCCGAAGAACAGTGTCGCGAAGTAACCCTGAGCCGCATGATTCCTGGTGAGGTACGCGTTCGTGCTGCGGATCGCGTTCAGCATGGGCGTGACGCCCACCACCGGCACAGCGCTGTCGGGGGCGTCGGACCTGCCGGAGTTCTGGGTCGACGCGACGATCTGCTCGGCGGCGAGGCTGTGCAGCCCGCTGAACTCCGCGGTGTGCCTGAGCAGGCTGCGAATCAGCGCCATGAACAGCGCCGCGCCGACGCCCTTGTCGCAGACGTCGGCGACGACGAAGGCGATCCGCCGTCCGTTGGCCACGGTGAAGGCATCGTAGAAGTCGCCTGACACCTTGCGCGCCGGCTGGAAACTGGCCGTAAGCTGCCAGCCCTCGGGCTGGGGGAGCGTCATGGGGAGGAAGCCAACCTGGATTTCGCGGGCGATCTCCATGTCCCGGTCGGCGGCGACGAGGCGTGCCCTCGCCTCGGATTCGGCCACGGCCTGGCCGAACCGCGCGCGCTCATGCCAGCTTCGCATCCGCACCCGCAGCAGCGACGGGAGGAACGGCGGGATGAGGTAGTCCCGGCCATGCCTGATGTGCTGTTCGAGGTCGCCGAACCGCGCTTCGGTGAAGACCAGCACCACGGGCGCCAGGCCGTCGCCGGAGAACCGGATCAGGATGTCGCTCAGCTCCGAGGGCGGCACCTGGGCGGACACCGCGAAGACGTCCACCTGCGGCGTTCGCGCGGATGTCTGAAGGTCATCGACGGTGAAGATCTGTACGGATGATTCAAGATCCCTGAAGGCGGCAACAAGCTGCGGCGGCGTCTCACCGCTTACCGACTCTATGATCCCGACTTGGTAGCTCATCTAGCTGCGACCGCCATAACTAGCGCTGGAGATTGTAAGCGTGTTGATATTCCTGCCGTTTTCGAATTCGTAGGAGAATCCGTCTACTGCCTTGAGCGCGAGGAATAGCCCCAGCCCTCCTGGCCGCATCCGCATTACGGGGATGCCTGGCTGGGGACCGCTGTGAACCGTGAGCGGATCGAACGGGGGCGCCTGGTCGGCGACCTGGAGCCATACGTGGTCTGGCTCCACGCCGCCGCGGACCCGTATCTCCCCTGGCCCTTCGCGGTAACCGTGCTCGATTATGTTCGTGACTATCTCGTCGGCCGCCAGGCGCAGCCTGTATTCGGCGTTCGCTGGCAGGTTCGCGTGATCCGCGAGGGCACGCACGTAGCACGCGACCTGATCGAGCGAGGCGAGCGAAGCCGATACCGTGATGGCCTCCATGACGGGAATCGGCGCCATCACATGTCGGTCATGTGAATGCTGGCCTCCAGGCCGGCGAGCCGGATCGTGCGGGTGACGACGTCCGGGGCTCCGAGCAGGACGACGCGTCCGTCTTCGCCCAGTTTCTGGCGGGCGAACAGCAGCGCGCGAAGGCCGGCGCTCGACATGTAGGTAAGCGATGACGCCCTCAGCTCGAGGCAGGAGACGTCAGATCGCAGGGCCTCCTCGATGGCCTGGTGCAGCTTTGGCGCCGATCCCGAGTCGAGCTCGCCGACGAGCTCGATGGTCGCCCGGTCGTCGGCGACGGTCAGGGATGTGGTGAATGCCATCGCACTCCTCCTGGTTGTGGCCTGTCGTATGGCTGGTTAGCCTCGGCCGCGCTCGACGAGGATGACGGCCGAGCGCGGCCGGACGAGATAGCTCCATGGCTGGATGAGGGGCCGTTCCTGGCCCGGCTCGCAGATGTCGTCGGGCGGCGCCGCGGCCGTGTCCGCGAACAGGCGCCACTCGGCTTGGCCCGGCAAGGCGGGCAGGCGCACCTCGTGCTCTTCCCAGTGCGAGTTCATGATCATGTAGATGTGCTGGTCGTGAACCGTCCCGACCTTGGCGTGCCGCCCGCACCGCATGATCGCGAGCACTCTGCTGTGCGGTTCCCAGTCCGGTTGCCACGGAAGTGTCCCGTGCCAGCTCACGTCGGGGAACCCGCTGCCGACGTAGTCGATCCCCCGCGGGTGGTCCCCGTTGCGCAGCCCGGGGTGAGCGTGCCGGAAGGCGATCAGCGCCCTGGTGAAGCGCAGCAGGTCCTCGTTGTCGTCCGCGAGGGTCCAGTCCAGCCAGGACAACTCGTTGTCCTGGCAGTAGGCGTTGTTGTTGCCCTGCTGGGTGCGGCCGAACTCATCGCCGGCCAGCAGCATCGGAATGCCCTGGCTGGTGAGCAGGATCGCCAGCGCGTTCTTCATCTGGGACTCGCGCAGCCGCAGGACCGACGGGTCGGACGTGGGGCCCTCGGCCCCGGAGTTCCAGCTGTAGTTGTCATTGGCGCCGTCGGCGTTCCATTCGCCGTTGGCGAGGTTGTGCTTGTCGTTGTACGCGGTCAGGTCGTACAGCGTGAACCCGTCGTGCGCGGTAATGAAGTTCACCGAGGCACGGCTGCCGCGGCCCCAGTACAGGTCGGGGGAGCCGGCCATCCGGGTGGCGATCTCGCCGATCGTTCCCGGCTCGCTCTTGATGTACCGGCGCACCACGTCGCGGTACTTCCCGTTCCACTCCGCCCACCGGCCGTAGTTGGGGAAGTGGCCGACCTCGTACAGGCCGCCCGCGTCCCAGGCCTCGGCGATGAGCTTGCAGTCGCGGAGTATGGGGTCGAAGGCGAGTTGCTCAAGGACGGGCGGGTTGGGAAGGGGCGTGCCGTCCTGGGCGCGGTCGAGGATCGCCGCCAGGTCGAAGCGGAAGCCGTCGATGTGGTACTCGGCCGCCCAGTAGCGCAGGCAGTTGAGCACGAAATCGCGTACCACCGGATGGTTGCAGTTCACCGTGTTGCCGGTGCCGCTGAAGTTGTAGTAATAGCCTTCGGGCGTGAGCATGTAGTAGGTCTGGTTGTCGAGTCCGCGGAACGATATGGTCGGCCCGCGCTCGTCGCCCTCGGCCGTGTGGTTGAACACCACGTCGAGGATTATCTCGATATTCGCCTTGTGAAGTTCCTTGACGAGCGTCTTGAACTCGTCGGCTTGCATTCCGTAGGGTCCGGTGGCGGCGTAGCCGGCCTTGGGAGCGAAGAACGCGACGGTGTTGTAGCCCCAGAAATTGAGCAGCCGCTCGCCGGTCTGCGGGTTGGAGTTGACGTTGGAGAATTCGTCGAACTCGAAGACCGGCAGGAGCTCGACGCAGTTGATTCCGAGCTCGCGCAGGTACGGGATTTTCTCGCGAAGGCCGACGAAGGTTCCGGGCGCCGACACGCCTGAGGAGTCGTGCCGGGTGAACCCGCGCACGTGCAGTTCGTAGATGATCAGGTCCTCGGCGGGAATGCCCGGCGGCACGTCCTGTTCCCAGTCGAAGTCGTCACGCAGCACCCGGGATCGGTACGGGTAGACGGCGGACCAGTCTGGCTCCTGTCCCCACACGTCGCGTCCGGAGACGAGCCGCGCGTACGGGTCGCTGAGCACGCGGGCCGGGTCGAACCGCAGGCCCCGTCCCGGGTCGAACGGGCCCTGCGCCCGGTAGCCGTAGTCGAGGTTCTCGTAGTCGAGCCCGAACACGGTCACGCAGAAGACCCTCCCGATGCGGAACTCGTCAGGGAACCTGATCTCGGCCTTCGGGTGCGGCGCACCGTGGTCGAAGAGCACGAGGCTCATCGCTGTGGCGCCGGCGGAGTAGACGGAGAAGTTCACCCCGCCGCTGACGAGCGTGGCGCCGAACGGGAACGGCCGCCCGACGCGAACGTCGTAACCCGCCACGCGGTGGGTGGGGGCGCCGTCGATCCGCTCACCGAGGTCTTGATAGCTCACGGTGATTCCTCTATTTCGAAAAGACTGAGAAAGCCGGTGGCCGACATGACGAAGCGCACCTCGCCGCCTATCCCGGTCAGCGTCACCCTGGAGCCCTCGCGCTGCGCGTGACGGTAGGCCAGGAGCAGGGTCCGCAGGCCGGCGCTTGATATGTATGTCAGCCCGGACAGGTCCAGCCGGGTCTTGCTGCTGCCCGCGATCAGGCAGATGAGCTTGTCGCGCAGGCCGGCCGAAGCGGCCGCGTCGAGTTCGCCGCTTATCGCGATGACGGTGGCGTCCGCGGTCTCGCGCAGGTCAAGCTGACTGGTCATGGGGTGTGGGTCCTTACCTCTGGGCGGGGGAGAGCTGCACGCGGACGAGCGGGCGGTGCGCGCTCGTCGGGACGTGCACAGTGAGTTCGGCGGCGTCGTAGCCGTCATGGCGAGCCCCGTCGATCTCGACCTCGGTGATGCGCACCGACCCGGGCGGAAGCAGGTCGGGAGCGACCCGGAGCGTGTTGTTGACCAGGCCGTCCGGCTGCGGCTTGAACCAGAAGTTCATGGGCCGGCGCTCGATGAGCAGGTTGGTGTACACCGCGGCCAGGTAGCACAGTTCGGCGGAGTGGTACATGCTCATCGAGTGGTTGCCCTTGAGCCGCTCGTTGCCGAGCAGGTACGGGAACCCGTCCGCCATCACGTTGAAGTACACGGCGCCTTCGTCGTGGTCGAGGAAGAAGGCGTTGTAGAACGACTGCGCCTCGCGGGCCTGCCGCAGGAATTCCGCGTTCCCGGTCACGCCGTGCAGGATCAGGTAGCCGAGGATCGCCTGCTCCTGCTGCCACCAGGCCTTGCGGTCGTGCCAGGCGAACCGGTGGAAGCCCTCGCCGTCGCGGGTCATCCGGTCGACCACGTCATACCATCCGCCGCGCAGCTGGTCCGCGCCGACGGGCGGCATGATCTCCCCGATGTGGCAGGCCGCCTCCTGGTATTCCGGCTTGGGGATCAGCGAATGGATCCGCATCAGGTTCCACGCGATCTTGAGGTTGTGCCCGACGACGGCACGGCCCTGCTGCCAGGAGTAGGCGCTGTCGTGGGACCAGTCCTCATGGAAGCGCTCCTGAACGAACGGGCTGTTCTTGTAGTCCCGGAACCGGTCGAGCACGGTGTCGAACGTCGCGCCGAGCGTCCGGGCGTGCTGTTCCGCGGCGGTCGCCAGGTACAGGTTGATCAGGTAGGCGGGAGCGTGGTCGCCGACGGAGTTCCAGTTCTTGCGCGCCTGGTTGGCCCCGAGCGATTCGTGCCTGGGATCGAGGAAGATGGGGTCGATGTGCGAGAAGTACCCGCCCTTGGACCGGTCGAGGAAGAAACGGTCCATCAGCCGGAGCGTGGCGTCGATGTCCCGCCTGATCCGCGGATCGGCCGTGACGCGGTACGTCTGCGTGGGGCCGGCCAGCGCGTAGATCTGCTCGTACATCGGCACCGCGTCGTAGTCGTCGGCGAACTCGGAGGTGAACAGCTTGCGCTCGTCCTGGCCGTCCACGAGTATCCCGTGGTACCAGTACACGACGTCCTCGTCGTAGTCGGTGAAGCGCATGTGCTCGCGCAGGTACTCGGTCCCTGCTTCGGCGATGTCCAGGTAATGGTCGTTGCCGGTGAGGAGAAACGCGCTTGCCATTCCGTACACAAGCCGTGAGATCGTGTCCGTCTCCTGCACGTGGCTGCCGGTCTTCTCCCCGCCCAGCCGCAGCAGCGTCCGGTAGTCGCCGAAGTCGATGGGGCCGGCGCCGAACTGCGCGCGGCTGTAGAACCGGGCCAGGCTCTCGATCTGGTCGATCCACCAGTCCGGCTCCTCGAAACGGTAGGCCCCGATCTGGCGGCCGACGAACACGATGCGCTTGACCTCGAACGGAGCGCCCGGGTAGAAGACGCCGTAGAAGAACGCGTACCGGCCTGGCCGCAGCATGTCCGCGATGTGGTCGGTGGCGTCGAGGTACGGCTCGTCGAGATTGCGGAGCACCTCCGCGCTGACGTTGCCCGCCAGCTCCATCTCGATGTCGCAGCCGTCCGACGTGGTCAGGGTGAAGCGCCCGTCCTGCAGGCCCCTCCCCTCGGCGACGTAGCCGGCGACGGTGTCTGAGCGGGGGCACGAGATTGCGTCCGACATGGTGGTCCCTAGTTCTCTTCGTCTCGGTAGCCCTGGCTGACCTCGACGACGACGCCGTCGGGGTCGCGGAGCCATACGGTTTTCCATCCGGCGATGAACTCGCTGAAGTCGAGCGGGCCGGCGGTCACGTCCGCGGCCTCGCCCATCTGGAACAGGAAGGCGTCCACGTCATCGGTCTGGAACGCGATATGCCGGATAGCGCCGGGTACCTCGGTCCCGGTGCCGCCGGCGAAAGCGCCCGCGGCGGCGGCGGAGGGAAAGAGCTCGAGATAGACGTCGTCCTTGCGCAGGAAGAGGATCTCTTCGCCGTCGGCCGGCACCGCGCGAGCGGGCACGAAGCCGAACCAGCGCATGTAGAAGTCCCTGGTCAGGTTGGGGTCGCGGCAGTTGAGCCCGACGTGAGACCAGCGCATCAGCGGTTCCTCCGCTGGGCTAGCTGGTCGATGATCGTCCGGGCGAACAGGTGGCAATGCTGTCCGGTGCGCCCGGTGACGAGATCGCCGTCGATCACCACGTCCTGGTCCACGTACTCGGCGCCCATGTTGCGGACGTCGCCGATCAGGTTGTTGTGGCAGACGACCTTGCGGCCGCGGACGGTTTCCGGAATCGGGGAGGCGAGCCACATGCCGTGGCAGATGATCCCCTTCAGCAGCCCCGGCTCGCCGAACGACCGCCGCAGCAGGTCAGCGGCCGGGGCGAGCCGGGTGATGTCCTCGGTGTACCTGAGGCGGTCGGCGACGATGCCGGACGGGACGATGAGCGCGTCGTAGCCGCGCAGTTGGTCGTCGTCCAGGTCCTCGATGCCCATGGTCACGGTGAACGGCGCGCGAAACTCGTGGCCGGTGAAGGTCAGCGCGGACTGTCCCCACATCCGGGTGCGGAAGTGCACCTCGCAGCCCTCTTCCGCGAATCGGCGCTGGTAGTAGAAGATCTCCGGCTCGTAGAAGTCGCTTTCGATCAAGATGGCGACGCGGCAGTTGCCCAGCGGGCCGGCGCGGCCGATCGTGTCAGGCATGGCCGCCTCCGGTGAGGAAGTCGGCGAGTCGCTCGGCGATCATCAAGACCGCGGCGTGGCAGTTGCCCGACGGCACGGCCGGCATCACGCTGGCGTCCGCGATCCGCAGCCCCGACACCCCGTGAACCGCCAGGAACGGGTCGACCACCGACATGTCGTCGATGCCCATGCGGCACGACCCCGCCTGGTGGTGGTAGGTGTCGGCCGTGGAGCGGACGAAGGCGCGCAGGTCGTCGGGGCTGGTGACGGCCGGGCCCGGGCTCAGTTCCCTGTCGTTCCACGGCCGGAAGGCGGCGGTGGCGAGGATCTCCCGGGACAGGGTGACGGCCTGCGTCAGCCGCTCGAGGTCGGTCCTGTCGCCCAGGTAGTTGGGATTGATCCTGGGCTTGGCCAGCGGATCCGCGCTCGCGAGCCGTATCCAGCCGCGGGAGGCGGGGCGGACCAGGCCCGGCAGGATGCTCACCGTATTCGGGTGATCGCGCCCCACGATGATGTCGAATGGCACGTGGACGAAGGCGATCTGCAGGTCGGGCGCTGGCAGCCCCGGCGCTGAGGCGGTGAACAGGGCGCTTTCCGACAGGTTCTGCGCCGGGGGCGGGACCTGCTCGCGCGCCTCGGCCATGACGCCGGCCAGCACGTGGTTGTGGAAGTTCTCGCCCACCCCGGGCAGGCCGGCCACCACGGGAATGCCGAATTCCCGCAGCTGGCGGACGGGGCCGATGCCGGAGAGCAGCAGGAGCTTGGGGGACTCGATCGCGCCAGCCGCCAGCACGACCTCGCGCCGCGCCCGGACCTGGCGAACGCCGTCGGCCGTGGCGTACTCGGCCCCCGTGCACGTCGCGCCCTCGAAGAGCAGGCGCGTGGCCTGCGCCCCGGTGCGGAGCGTGAGGTTGGGGCGCGGCAGGGCGGGGGACAGGTACGAGGCGAGCGCGCCCTGCCGCCTGCCGTCGGCGATGTCGAGGTGGTGCCAGCCGGCTCCGAACATGTCGCCCGCGTTGAAGTCCTTGAGCTCGGGATAGCCGAGTTCGGCGCACGCGTCGATGAAGGCGCGCGACGCCGGGTTGGGGTCATGCCATCCGGCGTTCGTGATCCGCTGCGGGCCCGAGGTTCCCGTGGTGGGACCGGTGACGTCCTCCTGGCACTCCATCCGGGTGAAGTAAGGCAGCACATCGCGGTAGCGCCAGCCGGCCGCGCCCTGGTAGGCCCAGTTGTCGAAATCGGCGGGATGGCCCCTGATGTGCATCATGATGTAGAGGTTGCTGCTGCCGCCGGGGCCCCGGCCGCGCGGTTCGCGCGTCACCCTGCCACCGAGACCAGACTGCGGCACGCTCTCGTACCCCCAGTCCACGACGCTGCCGAGCAGCCGGAACCAGGAGGCCGGCTCGCTCACCTCGGGAGGTACGGCGCCGGCGCCGGCCTCGATGACGAGGACGGAGGTGTCAGCGTCGGCGGAGAGCCGGTTCGCGAGCACGCAGCCCGCGGCGCCGCAGCCCGCCACTATGTAGTCGAACTCTTCCATGGCGTCACCGTGCGCTTCCGGCTTCCGCGCGCTCCCGCCCCTGGCTGAGCACCTGGAACGGGATCGTGTCGTGGAAGTTGGCCATGTAGGCGATGCGGCCGGCCTCGACGCGGAAGTAATTCATCACGTCGGCCTCGATCCGGTCCCCCGCCGGGGTCACGGCGGTGATGTGCGACACCGCGGCCGCCTCGCCGTTGCTGACGATGTAGTGGCGCGGGACGTTCTGGAAGGAGGCGTACATTTCGTCGAAGCCGCCCATCATGGTCTGCAGCTGGCGCCGTCCCTCGATCCGGCCCGCCAGTTGCTCGTCCATGACCATGTCTTCGGCGAACAGGGCGCACCAGCTCTTCCAGTCGCCGGAGTTCGCGAGCTGGTAGTAGCGGATGAGCACTTCGGTAGTGTTCATGACCGGGCTCCTCACAAAGACGCCGAGCCGGGAACCGGCGCCAGTTCGTTGACGATGTAGGTCTTGATCTTCGGGCTGGCGTCACCGTCGTCGGCGACCACGATCCAGGTCTGGTCCGCGTCAAAGCCCAGCCAGGCGCTGTCCGGCGCGGGAGGGTCCCACATGCGCGCCTCCCAGTGCACGAGGACCGCGACGCAGGCCTCGTCGCCGTCGACGGTCCCCTCCACCGTGGTGATGACGTGCTTTTCGTCGAAGAAGCGGCTGGTGACCGCCTTGTACCATTCCGCGAAGCCTGAATGGCCCTTTGCCGTCGTTTCCGGGAAGCGCATCTCCAGCCCGTCGTCGATCAGGAACTTCGTGACGTCGCGGAGGGGCACGTGCCGGTCGAGCGCCGCGTACCATTGCTCGGCGAGCTTGCGGATGTCGGTCATGGTCAGTGACATGGAGATCGATCCTCGTGTTAGTCGCTGCTGGTGATCACGTCGAGCAGGAACGGCTCGGGAGTGGAGAGCATCTGCTCGACCGCCGCCGCCGCGTCCTCGGGCTTGTCGACGCGGGCGCCCGGCACGCCGAGCGCGTGCGCCAGGTCGGTGAACTTGATATCAGGGAAAGAGATGTCGAAGCTGTCCGGCGCGTCATGAGGCTCGATGCCCTGCGTGCGCCAGTACGCCTCGATGTTGCGGTCGAGGATGTGGTAGCGGCCGTTGTGGCACACCACGAACTTGGCGCCGATACCGTACCGGGCCGCCGTCCACAGGGCCTGGAACGTGTACATGGCCGCGCCGTCTCCGGAAAAGCAGACGACGGTCTTGTCGGGGCGCGCGATCTTGACGCCGACAGCCCCTGGCAGCCCCACGCCAAGCGAGCGGCTGCGTGTCAGGAAGTAGCTTCCCGGCACGTCCTTCGGGACGTTGCGCGCCACGACCGGTGACGCGGTGAGCGCCTCGTCGAACACCGCCAGGCGTCCGCCGGCCTGCCGGGTGAGAGCCTGGCAGACCGTGCCGAGGACGGAACCGTCATGGGGACGACGCGTGCCGCACGCGGCGCGCCGCGCGGCCAGCCGGGCCTGCGCGGCTGCGCGCTGCTCCGCCGTCATGACCGCCTCGAGCTCAGGCAGCAGGGCCGCCAGGCAGCGCCTGGGGTTGGCCGCGATCCCGATGTCGACGGGGAAGTTCCTGGCGATGTCGCCGGGGTCGAGCCCGATGTGGACCACCCGCGTCCCGGGCTGGAAGTGGCTGGACAGACACGGGAAGACCTCGGGGAACAGGTAGGTGCCGACGGCGATCACCGCGTCGGCGCCGCCGACCAGCGACCTGGTGTGGTCGCCGAACATGCGCCCGAGCAGCCCCCGCGACAGCGGGTGCGAGCCTGGCATGTTCACCTCGGAGGAGTCGGCCTCCCACACGTCGGCGCCGAGCAGTTCCGCCAGCCGCGCCAGTTCCGGTTGCGCGCCGGTGAGCGCCACCTCGTCCCCGGCGATCACGATGGGCCGCTGCGCGCCGGCCAGCAGGGCCGCGGCCTGGCGCACCACGTCCCCGTCGGGCGATGTCCGGGTGTCCGGGATCGTCGCGGGGACCACCGGCTCGTCGTTCGGCTCGTCGAGAATGTCCATCGGGAGCGCCACGAACACCGGTCCCCGCGGCGGGGTCATCGCCACCTTGACCGCGCGCCGCATCACCCGCAGCAGGGAGCCGGGATCGGTCACCCGCGTCGCGTACTTCGTGACGGGGCGCGCCATGGCCACCAGGTCGGCGGCCATGTGCGCTTCCATCGCCTCGTACCGGACCCCGGCGTCTCCGGCGACGACGACGAGCGGCGTATGCCCGTGCAGCGACTGGTGCAGCATCCCGATGCCGTTCCCGAGGCCCACGCCCGAGTGCAGCTGCACCAGGCCCGGGCCGCCGGCCGCCCGGGCGTACCCTTCGGCCATCGCGACCGCCACGGTCTCGTGCAGCGAAAGGACGTACCTGAATCCGGGCACGTGCCCGGCCGCGTCGAGAAAGCCCTGCTCGACGGTTCCCGGGTTGCCGAACATGATGTTCAGCCCGTCGGCCTTGAATTGCTCGATGAGCTTAACCTTGCCCGGAACGGCGGTCATGGCGGTCACCAGCCGTACCTGGTAAGGCCGTCTTCGAGCGTCTCGATGAGCTTTTGCCCGGTCAGGAACGAATCGGGCGTCGACCGGCCGGTGATGAACGGGTAATCGACCACCACGGAAAGCGGCTTGCCGGCGTTGCCGTGATAGGCGCCGTCGGGGCCGGTCGCGTCACGGAGTATGTACTCCAGCGGATACGGCGGCGGCCCCATGACGAAGTCGGTGCCGAGGAAACCGGTGCCGTCCTTGTAGTCGTACTCCTTGCAGTGCCCGGTCACGTGCTTGCCGTCGATGATGCTCTTCCTGTCGGCCCAGTCACGCGCGAAAGCCAGGCACGCGACGCCGTAGCACTCGGCCGCGACCGGCTTCCCCGCCCGCACGAACGACAGGATGATGTCATGCACGCGCTGGTTGTTGGCCAGGTCGACGATGGGGCCGCTGCCGCCCACGATGAGCATGCTGTCGAAACGGGCGATATCGCCCTCGGCCCTGTCGAGCTCGCGATAGTAATCTTCCAGCTTGTGCAGATATCCCGGGTCGCTCAGGTAGGGGCGCTCCGGAATCCATTCGGCGATGCCGAGCGGATTGTCAAGGCGCGTCGAATCGTCGAGTTCGCGGGCCCGCCGCGCTACTTCCCCGGTGGTGACCGAGCGGCCGAGCGGCGGGTCGAGATAGCTGGCGTCGAGGCTGGGCGGGAGCGCGCGAGGGCGCTTTCCCGTCGGGGTCGCGAAAGTGACCTCGTAGCCACGCTCGTCGAACATGGTCAGCGGGCCGAGTAGTTCTTCGCCCCAGTAACCATGCTCCGAGAGGATGACCAAGATATGCTTGCTCACGAAGTCCTCCGGGTCCGATATTTCACTGTTCAATGGCAAAGCTAGGCGATTACTCCGATTTAACGCCAGGAGCCGGATCGCACTTCGTGCGATTCGCGGCACTGAGTCAGATCCGCGCCCCGCTGTGAGCCGGCCCGCGCCTAGCTCATAGCGGCTCATAGCGCAAAATAAACGCCGCACCGGAGCATTGACTGCGTTAAGTGCGGGTTGGGCACGCGGGAATTTGCGCTCACGCTATGCGGCGTCCCCGGTCCCCGCAGGCCCGGCGGATCAACCGCCAGGATCGGTGTGCGGCCACAGATGTGCGCCAGGGCCGCCGCTGGCCTCCAGGCCCCGCCAGGCCGCGTCCCGCCAGGCCGCGACCGCGGCCTGGTCGCGCTCGCCGGCGCGGCGCACCGGACCTGCGGGCCGAACCCGATCCGGTGCAGCAGGCATGACGTGCCGCGCAGGGTGTACCGCACAGCCGCCCGATCAGCGCGGTGACCCGGTCCAGCCTCCACCGCTGGCCCCCGGCCAGCCCCAGGCGGCCGGGCCCTGATCCAGCCCGCCGCGCAGCCGGGAAAGCCGCGCCGCGCCGGGCCGGGCCGACGCAGCAC
>DAHVAN010000464.1 GCA_027314595.1 Actinomycetota bacterium
CAGGCATGACAACCCCTTTTCCCTGATGCGCGCACGGCTCATGATGACCGTTCCCGTGTC
Source organism: Actinomycetota bacterium (assembly GCA_027314595.1). Lineage (GTDB taxonomy): Bacteria > Actinomycetota > Actinomycetes > Streptosporangiales > Streptosporangiaceae > Trebonia. The sequence continues at coordinate 61 of DAHVAN010000464.1, forward strand.
AATCCCGCCGTGCTTGACACGCCAGATACTCCCCCAAAACATAACATCCCGCAACAGCTCGCCCGGCAAAAACTCGCCCGGTTGCCAGGCCCGGGTGACCCAATGCTCAGGGCTTTAGGGCTTGCAGATCATTAACACGCCCCGCCCCTGGCGCCCTGCGTCCGGGGCGGGCACGCGCACGTGCCGGAAGCATAAGGTCCGTATACGACTTCGCCGGAACCGGCCCAAGGCCGGCGAGCGCCCTGCGGTATACATAGCCCTGACACGAAGCGGTGACCGACACGGAGGACATCATGCGCGACGCGGCCTTGTTCGGTGCCAGGCTGCTCCTCGGCGGGTACATGGGTATCCACGCCTCGCAGAAGCTGCTCGGCAAGTTCCACGGGCCGGGCCTGGAGGGGGCAGGAGCGCTGTTCGAGAAGAACGGCCTCGCGCCAGGCAGGCAGATGGCCACGGCCGCGGCGGCGACCGAGATCGCGGGCGGGGTGCTCACCGTCACCGGATTCGCCTATCCGGCCGGCCCGCTCGCGGTCGCCGGCGCGATGAGCGTCGCCGCGGCCCACAACCGCGGTGGCGGCCTGATGGCCGTGCGCGGCGGGGTCGAGCTTCCGGTGAGCTACCTCACGCTGGCGCTGACGCTGGCCGCCGCCGGACCGGGAAGGTTCAAGATCGGGCCGTCGCTGCCCGGCAGGCTCACCGCGCTCGGCATCGTCGCCGGCGGCGTGGCCGCCGCCGCGCTGATCGCCAAGATGGTGACCGCCGAGCCCCCAGCCGAACAGTCCGCTCCCCAGCCTGCCGCCCCGCCTGCGCCGTCCGCCGCGCCCGCCGCGGCGGGCGCCGCCGATGACTGACCAGTGGTCGGCTGCCAAGCTGGATCTGGACGCCTATCTCGGCCGCATCGGGTACACCGGTCCTGCCGGGCCTTCCGGCAAGACGCTCGCGGCGCTGCACCGCGCGCACCTGGCGGCGATCCCGTTCGAGAACCTCGACATCATGCTCGGCCGCGCCGTCAAGGTCGACCTTGAATCCGTCCAGGCCAAGCTGGTGGACGCGCGGCGCGGCGGCTACTGCCACGAGCACGCCCAGTTGTTCGGCGCGGCGCTCGAGCGGCTCGGATTCTCGGTGGAAAGGCTGCTCGCCCGGGTCGGCCCCGACGGCGAGCCGATGCGGCCGCGGACGCACCTGACGCTGCGGGTGCGGGCCGGCTCGGGAGCCTGGCTGACCGACGTGGGATTCGGCTCCTCGCCGCCCGGTCCGCTGTCACTGCGCAGGCTGCGCTCCGGCGGCCCGCAAGACCTCGACGGCTGGGTGTACGACATCGTCCCCGACGAGGAAGACGGCGCCTGGAAGCTGCGCGAACTCCAGGGCAGCGAGTGGGTCACCCTCTACCGGGTCGAGGACCAGCGCGTCTACCCGCCCGATGTGGTGATGTCCAACCACTTCACGTCCACGTTCCCCGACTCGTGGTTCACCTGGCAGCCGATCGTGGCCCGCCGCGATCCCGCCGCGATCCGCTCTCTCATCGGCCGCACCTACACGATCACCCGCCCGGGCCACGTCAAGGAGCGCCGCGCCCTGACCGACGCCGAATTCGCCGGCGCCCTCGCCAGCACCTTCGGCCTCACCTTCACCGATGGTGAACTAGCCGCCCTGCTCGCCGCCCCCACTGGCCCCTCGGCCAGGTGACCACGTCGGCCGTCCAGCGACCTTACGCATAAAAAATGCACCTAAACCGGTACAAAACGGACGCGAAAATGGTCATTTCATGCGTAAAGTGGACGCCAGCGGCTGATGTGACAACAGCCGCCCAGCCGAGGCCGCCCCAGTTGACGCGACGCCCCCCAGCGGACGCCGCTCAGCCGGGGCCCCCGGCCACGTCGCATCCCCCGGCCACGCCCGCCACATCGGCCGCGCCCGCCACGTCGCCGTCCGCGTCGGCCCCGTCCCCCTGCGCCACGTCGGCCACCTCAGCCGCGCCCGCCACCTCAGCCGCGCCCGCCGCGCCCGCCGCGCCCGAACGCTGGTGCCGGAACGCCGGCAGCAGTCGCGCCACCGCCAGCGCCCCGGCGACGCAGGCGAGGCCGCCAGAGACGACCGCGAACGTGTCCCCGAACGCCGTCGCCACCGCCCCGGCCTCCAGGTCGCCGAGCCGTGGGCCGCCCGCGACGACGGCCATCTGCACGCCCATCAGCCGGCCGCGCATCGACTCGGGCCCGGAGAACTGGACGATCGTGTTGCGGAACAACGCGGAAACCACGTCCGCCCACCCCGCCACCGCCAGCAGCGCCAGGGCCAGCGGCAGCCACCGCGCCAGCCCGAACCCGGTGATCGCCAGCCCCCACACGATGACCGCGACGATCACCGCGCGCCCTTGCCGGCGTATCCGCCCGGCCCATCCGCTGCTCAGCGCGCCAAGCAGCGCCCCGCAACCCGGTGCCGCGTACAGCAGCCCCACGGTGGCGGCGCCGCCGCCGAGCACCGTCGCGGCGAGCGCCGGGAACAGCGCCCGCGGCAGGCCGAACACCATCGCGTTCAAGTCGATCAGGTAGGCGCCCTGGATCGGCTGGTTACGCCGGACGAAGCGCAGCCCCTCGGCCGTCGAGCGCAGCCCCGGCCGCCGCGCCGCCGCCGCCGGGGACGGCGGCTGCGGCGAGATCATGAGCACCGCGAGCATGGCCACGCCGAAGCTGGCGACGTCCAGCCAGTACACCACGTGCACGCCCGCCCCGGCCAGCAGCAGGCCGGCCGCGGCCGGCCCGACGATCGCGCCGGTCTGGAACAGCGCCTGGAACATCGCGTTCGAGGCGGGCACGAGCGCCAGCCCGACCATGCCGGGGACCATGGCGTTGCGCGAGGCGCTGTCGATCCCGCTCAGCGCGGCGGAGAAGGCGGGGAAGACGAACAGCGGCCACAGCGCGGGGCCGAAGTCCGAGTTCAGCGCCAGCCCGGCGCTCGAAGCCGCGGCGAGCGCCTCGACGACGAGCAGCAGCCGCCGCCGGTCGGCGGAGTCCACGACCGACCCCCCGAGCAGCGACCCGAAGATCAGCGGGATCAGCTGGGCGAGCGACACCAGCCCGACATACAGCGACGAGCGGGTGATCGCGTACACCTGGAACGGCACCGCGACGCTCGTGAGCTGGCTGCCGAGTGTCGATACTCCCAGCCCGCTGATCAGCGCCCGGAAGTCCCGGGACCGCCGCAGCGGCGTGAGGTCCATGAGGATGTGCCTGGACAGCCACCGGGGAACAAGCGGACTCATCCGCGACTCAAGGTAGCTGTCATCAGCCAAAGAATATCCAAGACATTGATCCCGAACGATTGGTGCCGTCTCCCCGCGCCCCGGTGCTCCCGCGGCGGGTTAGCGTGGTTGTGCCGCACTCAGCCTGCGCCCGACGGCCGGGCCGGCCCCCGGGCGCAGACCGCGCAGAAAGACTGATGACATGCGCCAGCACTGGATCTTCGCCGCCGCCTACGACACGATGACCGCCCCGCTGGAGCGCGCGGTCCTCGCCGGACGCCGCGCCCGCCTGCTCGCCGGCCTGACCGGCCAGGTGCTCGAGGTGGGCGCGGGAACCGGCGCGAACCTGCCGCACTACCAGCGGGCCAGCCAGGTCACCGCCGCCGAGCCCGACGCGGCGATGCGCCGGCGGCTGACCGCGAGGGCCGCCGCCGCGCCCGTCCCCGTCCGGGTCACCAGCGACGCCGCCGAAGCCCTGCACCACCCGGACGCCGCCTTCGACGCCGTCGTCTTCACCATGGTGCTGTGCAGCGTGACCGACCCCCGCCGCGCGCTGGCCGAGGCAAGGCGCGTCCTGCGCCCGGCCGGCACGCTCATCGTTCTCGAACACGTCCGCGGCGCCGGCCCGCTGGCCTGGTGGCAAGACCGCCTGACCCCGCTATGGTCCCTGTTCAGCGCCGGATGCCACCTCAACCGCGACACCGCCGCCGCCATCGAAGCCGCCGGATTCGACATCGTCACGGCGGACTCCTCCGCCCCCTTCCGCCTGGCCCCCCTCCTCGAAGCCACCGCCGTCCCGCGAGCATAGAAGCCCGCCTCCCTCCCCCCGGAGGCCCCAGCCGTCCCGCGCCCAGCCTCCGCCTCCCCCACCCCTCCTCGGCGCCACAATCGTCCGGCGGGCTTGACAGGGGAGCGATCATTACCTCATGGAGTCGCTCGCGGAACTGCGGGAGCGCCGGGCGTTCGAGTGCCGGCTGACGCCGGACCGGGCGCTCGGGTCGCTTGACGAAGCTGGCGCGTTCGCGCGCGGTCGCGGCCTGCTGACGCGGACCACGGACTCGGCGCTGCCCAGCCTGTATGAGGCGTGTCACGAGGAGCCCTATCAGGCCGGCCGGGCGGGGTTCGCCGCGTGGCCCGCCACGAAGTGGTCCTGGTTCGGTGCGCTCATCGAGCGGGGCCTGCTCTGCGTCGGGATCCACCGCGGCAAGAACCTGCTGGTCAGCCAGGAGATCGCGAGCCTGCTCGACCCGATCTGCCGTGCCGAGATCGACCGGATGCGCGGCGGCGACCCCGGCTGGCGCCGGCTCCTCGACCACCTCGCGGCGGCCGGCCCGTCGCACATCGAGGACCTGCGCACCGGACTGTCGCTCAAGCGGCAGGAGCTCAAGGCGATGCGGTCGCCGCTCGAGCGGTGCGGCGCGATCGTCGCCCGCTCGGCCGAGGTGACCGCCGGCCAGGGCGATGCGCACTCCAGCGAGCTGGCCCGCTGGGATCAGGTCTACCCCGGCTCGCCCGAAGGACGCCGCGCGGACCCCGGCGCCGCGCTCGGCGACCTGCTCGTCGCGGCCGTCGGGGCCGCGGTCGTCGCGCCCGAGCCGGAACTGCGCCGCTGGTTCTCCTGGCAGTGGTACTGGACCGGCGCCCTGGTCGATGACCTCGTCCGCGCGGGCCGGCTGCGCCGCGTCGACGGCCACGTCGCGGCCCGCTGACCCTTTCTAGGGCCACTTGCCCGCGAAGACCACCCAGACCTGGCCGGGAGCGAACGTCATCCGCTGGCCGTCCGGCAGCGTGTAGACGGTCCCGCCGTTGACGTCAGGCCGCGACCAGTGCACGGTGTACGCCCGGCCGTTCCGCAGCACCACCGCGCGGCCGGAACCGTCGCTCTGCGCGAACGGCGGCCGGGACCCGTACTCAAGGAACCGCGACGTCCTGATGACCGTGTACTGGATGATCACGGTGCGGTCGCCAAGCTGGCCGCCTTCGGTGGCCATCGCGGGCGCGCCGTCCATCCACACCAGCCACCGCCCGGCCGTCGCGGACCAGCGGAAGGTGAACGACGCGGAGGGATAGGACACCGAGTACGACGCCAGCGCGCGGCCGCCCGCCGGCGGCCGCGCGCTGAACCTGAACCCGATGTCGCGGGCCGTGCTCGCGCCTTTGGCCTCGGACAGCAGCACCTTGCTGTCCGCGTACAGGTTGTAGGGCGCGATCCGGTCCGGGGAGCGGAAGTAGCCGCCGACGATCCCCGCGTACAGGTCGACGATCCGCGCCCGGTGCACGAACGGGAGCAGGTGCGGCGCCGCGCCCGAATAGGCGAACGCCGGCCTGCCGAACTGGCGCAGCAGCTCCAGGTCGTCTTCCCTGGCGCTGCGCACCGGGCCGAAGACCGGCGGGAAGTGCGAGGAGAACACCACCTCGAAGCGGCTGAGCCCGCCCTCGACCGGCAGCACGTAGACGATGTCGGCCGACTGGAGCCCGGTCTGCGGCCGGGCGTAGACGATGTTGTCGATCTTGGCGACGACCACCGGCCCGAGCTCCCTGATGGGCTCGCCGGTAAACGGGGAGAGCAGCGGCCCCGGCCTGGGCCTTGGCTTCGGCCGGGGCTTCGGCTTGCGCGGACTCGGCGCCACCGTGTGCGCCGCCAGCGGCCTGACGGGTGCGGTGTTTCCGGTGAACGTCACGATGAGCGCGACGGCTACCCCGATGGAAGCCGCAGCGGACAGCGCGGCAATGAGCCGCCCCCGTCGAGACATGCCACCGCCTCGTGCGCAGTTATGAGGTCATCCCTGATCGCATGCTATGCGCGCGCGGCGGGCGGCGGACCATGCTTACCTAAGATGCGGACGGAACTCCGCGGCGCGAGAGTACGTTTAGTTCGTATGTAGCAACCACGTGGATGGTAACCATGAATGTCGCGGACGCTGCGCAGCAGAGCCCGCCCGGCGCCGCGCGGGACCTGCCGGGGCGCCTCGGCGTGGCGGTGCGGATGCTGGCCCACGCCGGGAAGGTCGGCGCCGGGCGGGCCGACCTGACGCCCACCAGGCTGACCGTCCTGGCCGTCCTGGCCCTGGCGGGCCCGATGCGGATGGGCGGCCTGGCGGCCCGGCTCGGCGTGCAGGTCTCCACGATGTCCCGGATCGTGGACATCATGGTCGCCTGCGGCTGGGCCGAGCGCATGCCCGACGAGGCGGACGCCCGAGCCTGCGTCATCGGGATCACCGAGTCCGGCGCGGCGCTGATCGACAGCGTCCGCCAGGACAACGCCACCAGGCTCGCCTGCTGCGTGGCCGGGCTCGGGCCCGCGGACCTCGCCGTGCTGCAGGCCGCGCTGCCCGTCCTGGAGGCCCTCGCCCAGCAGGTGGCCTGCGGCACGACGACCGGACGCAGGACGCCGGCGTCCGCCTGACCTGGGACAGATGTGACAGGCGGTGCTGGCGACCATGCCGCGCCCCGCGTCCAGCAGGGGTCCCGAATTTATGTGTGTAGTTTGACCCCG
>DAHVAN010000471.1 GCA_027314595.1 Actinomycetota bacterium
GCCGCCCGCGCCCGCGCTCGTGCCGCCCGCGCCGCCTCTTCCTCCCGCCGCGCCCGTTCGGCGTCGGCGTGCGCCGCCTCGCGCAGCAGCAGCAGGTACCCGGCGAGCATCAGCGAGGGCGGTATGGCTACCCACAGTGCCGCCAGCCCGAACACGGCCAGCGCCATCGCGGCGCCCTCGAGCGCGACCAGCATGCCGAGCAGGCGCCGGCGTGCGGCCAGCATCCGCTGGCGCGACTCCCCGGGCGTCAGCGGCGGCGGGGCGGCGTCCCGCGCGGACGCCGGGTCCGGGTTCCCGGCCGCTGCCGCGGACTCCCGCCACGCCGCGGTCGCGGCGAGTGATCCGGGGCCGTCCAGGCCGGCCATGGCCCGGCCGTCGCCGGCCGGAACGACCGCGTCGTCGAACTCCCCGCCGGGAACGACCTCGCCGCGACCCCGGGCCGCCGGCTCTGGCACGGGCGCGGAGCCGCGCGCCGGATCGCGCCGCAGCCACCGGGGGATGAGCACGCACGCCCAGATGGCGATGATCGCCAGATACAAGATCGCGCTGCTCACCGGGCTCGGACCTCCCCTCGGTCGTTTCCGCGCCGGGCCGCGCACGTGCGGCGTGACTGAGAGCGAACGAGCCCGGAGTGCGCTCCGGGCGCGCCGCCCAGCCGGGGTTCGCGCCCGGTCTCGCGCGCGGCGGGCTTAACCGGGGGCTGGCCGGATGCTCCCGCTGAGCACGCGATCATGTGACGCAGCGTAAAGGCACCTACCGCCGATAACGAGCACCCGCGCGGCGTGTCGCGAAGATCACCGGCGATGGCGGCTTTCACCCCTAGGCGCCGGATCGTGAGGACGCCAGCGAACTGCGCCAGCGCGGCAGCATGCCGGCCGGCACTTCCTCCGCGGTGATCGCGTAGCAGATGTGGTCGCGCCACGAGCCGTTGATGTGCAACTGCCGCAGCCGGATTCCCTCCTCGCGGAACCCGAGCTTTTCCACGACCCGCCGGGAGGCGGTGTTCTCCGGCCGGATCGAAGCCTCGAGCCGGTGCAGGCCCGCCACGCGGAAGCAGTGGTCCACCGCCATGGCGAGCGCGGTGGGTGTGATCCCGCGTCCCGCGAACGACTCGTCGATCCAGTAGCCGACCTGCCCGGACCGCGAGGACCCCCAGACGATCGACCCGACGGTGAGCTGGCCCGCGAACTGCCCGCCGTAGGTCACCACCCACGGCAGGGCCTGGCCCTGCCCGGCCTCGTGCCGCATCGTGCGCACCATGGCGACGTACGGCCCGATCGACGACCTGTGCAGCGGGGTTTCCGGATTCGACGGCTCCCAGGGACGCAGCCAGGAGGCGTTCCTGACCCGGATCTCGCGCCAGGCGCGGGCGTCGGAAACCCGCACGGGCCGCAGGACGACCGGCGCGTCAAGCAGATCCGGCTCGGTAAGGGTGGCCGGCCACCCGCGGATACGTCCCACGGCTGTCAATCATTCCCTTGTGCGGTGCTTCATGCCACGATCAAAGCGTAGGTGCTGACACTATGCGATCTCGGCAGAACGATCCGCATCCCCGCCTGGCGCGGTGCCTGCGCTGTCTGGGTCGGCCCGCGCGTGGTCGCCGCCGCGTATCTGGTCCACCGCGTGCACGAGTATCGGGCGCAGCACGTTCATGCCGTCACGCACGCCGCCGGAGGAACCGGGCAGGTTGACGATGAGGGTGCGGGACGCGACGCCCGCCAGCCCGCGGGACAGGATCGCGGAAGGCACGCCCGCGGCCGCACCCGCCGAGCGCAGCGCCTCCGCGATGCCCGGGATCTCCCTGTCGAGCACCCGCCGGGTCATCTCGGGCGTCAGGTCTCCGGGTGTCAGGCCGGTTCCGCCGGTCGTGACGGCGACGTCGTAGCCAGCCGTCACCGAGTCGCGCAGCACCTCCTGCACCGCGTCCCCGTCGGGGATCACCAGCGGCCCGTCCACGACGTCGCAGCCGGCCGCCCGCAGCAGTTCCACGAGCACCGGCCCCGAACGGTCTTCGTACACCCCGGCGGCCGCCCGGTTCGACACCGTGATCGCCAGCGCCCTGATCATGACCGCCGCCATGAGCCGGACTTGCCGCCGTCCTTGGATTCCAGCCGCACGTCGGTGATCACGGCCCCCTTGTCGACCGACTTGATCATGTCGATCAGCGTCAGCGCGGCGACGCTGACCGAGGTGAGCGCCTCCATCTCCACGCCGGTACGGTCCGCGGTGCGCGCCTCGGCCGTGATGTAGACGCCGGAATCCTCGACGGCCAGGTCCACGGTGACGCCGTGCAGCCCGAGCGGGTGGCACAGCGGGATCAGGTCGGGGGTCCGCTTCGCGCCCTGGATTCCGGCGATCCGCGCGACCGCGATCGCGTCCCCCTTGGGCACCCGGCCGTCGCGCAGCGCCGCGACGGCCGCGGCCGACAGGAGCACCCGCCCGGACGCGCGCGCCGTCCGCACCGTCACGTCCTTCGCCGAGACGTCAACCATCCGCGCCCGCCCCGCTTCGTCCAGGTGGGTCAGCGGCCCCGCGGGAGCACCATCGCTCATGTGCGCAAGCCTACGCGTGATGCAAGTGCATGCGGCTAACAGGTCGAAGACAGTTATCCCGAACGAAGGGAGCCGTCTGCGGGCGCCCCATGTCTGCCCAGCGTGGCGACGCGCAGGCCACGGCGCGCCCGGTCGCGGAAGGGGGCAAGGCGGGCATTCGCGCGCGCCCGGCCATCATTGGGGTCAAGGCAGGACGAGGACGTCCACCGTCTCGCCCGCGGGCAGCCGCGTTTCCCGCTCAGGGACGATGATCAGCGCGTTGGCCTTGCCGAGCGCGGCGATCTGGTGCGAGCCCTGCCCGGACAACGGCGCGACCTCGCCGTCGCCGAGCACGCCGCGCAGGTAGGACCGCCTGCCCTCGGGGGACCGGACCGCCGCGGTGAGCGTGGCGCGCACCGCGGGCAGCCGCAGGTCGGCGGCGCCCTGCAGGGCCGCGATCGCGGGCCGGACGAACAGATGGAAGGACACGTAGGCGCTGACCGGATTGCCGGGCAGGGTGAAGATCGGCACCCGCTCCTCGCCGATCGTGCCGAACCCCTGCGGCATTCCCGGCTGCATCGCCACCTTCGTGAAGGTCACCGTGCCTAGCTCGCGCAGCGCCGCCTTGACCACGTCGTGGTCGCCGCCCATGCTTACCCCGCCGGTGGTGACGAGCAGGTCGGCGTGGCGCAGCTGCTCCTGCAGGGCGGGCAGCACCCCGGCGATGTCATCGGGCACGACCGAGCGCCTGCAGGCCACCGCTCCGGCCTCCCTGGCGGCGGCCGCGAGCATGTAGCTGTTGGAATCCCAGATCCGGCCGGGCACCAGCGGGGTGCCCGGTTCGGTCAGCTCGTTGCCCGTGGACAGCACCACAACCCGCGGCCTGGGCCGGACCCTGACCTGGCGACGGCCCGCGGACGCGGCGACCGCGATATGCATCGGGCGGATCCGCAGGCCCGCCGTCAGCAGCGTCTCGCCTTCCCTGGCGTCACCGCCCACGTAGCGCACCGCGTTGCCCGGCTCGACGGGGCGGTAGATCTCCACCAGCTCGCCGCCGCCGTTCGTCCATTCCACCGGGACGACGGCGTCCGCGCCTGAGGGCAGCTGCGCGCCGGTCATGATCCTGACGGCGGTGCCGGGATCGAGCCGGAAGGCGCCTGTGTCACCGGCCGCGATCTCACCTTTGACTGGGAGAGTCGCGGGGGACCGTTCGGAAGAATGATCTGTGTCCGCTGCCTGGACGGCGTAGCCATCCATGGAGGAGTTGTCGAACGAGGGGAGCGGCACCGCGGCGGTCACGTCCTCCGCCAGCACGCACCCCTCCGCGTCGGCCAGTTCCAGGCTGGCAGGCGGCAGCGCGGTGATCACCCGCAGGATCGCCGACTGGTGCGCCTCGACGGTGACGGGCGAGCCGCCCGCGGTCCCCGCGGTCCCCGCGGTCCCCGCGGTCCCCGCGCCCCCGGCGCCCGGCGCCGTCGCGGTCACGGCATGCCTTCGAGGTACTTGCGCAGCCAGGGGATGAACTCGCTGGACAGGTCCGGCCGCTGGGTGGCGAACATGACCATGGTGCGCAGGTAGTCCAGCTTGTTCCCGGTGTCGTAGCGGCGGCCGTGGAACAGCACGCCGCGCAGCTCGCCCTTGGCGGCGAGCACCTTGAGCGCGTCGGTCAGCTGGATCTCCCCGCCGCGGCCCGGCTGTGTCTCGCGCAGCACGCCGAACACGGCGGAGTCGCACACGTACCGCCCGATCACGATCCACCGGCTCGGCGCCGACCCCGGCACCGGCTTCTCCACGAGGTCTGTGACCATCACCACGTCGTCGTCGGCGGTCGGCGCGATCGCCGCGCAGCCGTACAGGGACACCTCCTCCGGGTCGACCTCCATCAGGGCCACGACGCTGCCGCCGAACTGGTCCCGCACGTCGATCATCCGGGTGAGCAGCGGGTCGCGCGAGTCGATCAGGTCGTCGCCGAGCAGCACCGCGAAGGGCTCGGAGCCGACGTGCTGCGCCGCGCACAAGACGGCGTGGCCGAGGCCCTTCGGATCCCCCTGGCGCACGTAGTGCATGATGGCCAGCTCGCTGGACTCGCGCACCAGGGCAAGCTTGTCCCAGTCCTCCTTGGTGGCGAGCGCCTCCTCGAGCTCGTACGCGCGGTCGAAGTGGTCCTCGATCGAGCGCTTGCTCCGCCCGGTGATGAGCAAGACGTCGTCCAGGCCGGCCGCGACGGCTTCCTCGACGACATACTGGATGGCAGGCTTGTCGACGACAGGCAGCATTTCCTTGGGTGTCGCCTTGGTCGCGGGCAGGAACCGCGTTCCCAGCCCGGCGGCGGGCACCACGGCCTTGGTTACTGCTGGCGTCCTGGCATCGCCGGTATCGACCATGTGCCAAGCGTAGTGACCTCCCAGGAGTAACGTGCACTGCATGCCCTCCTCAACGGGGTCCGCTGGCCCGTCCGCGCCAGGGCCCGAGCACGCGCCCGCCGGGAAGGCCGCTTTGCGGCGGCGGCTGGCCGGGGCGCGGGCCGCGATGCCCGATACGGCACGGCACGAGGCGGGGCGGCTCATCCGCGACCACGTACTCCAGATGCCGGAGGTCGCCGCGGCGGGGACTGTCGCCGCCTACTACTCGGTCGGCACCGAGCCGGACACCCGCGGCCTGGTCTTCGCCCTGTGGAAACGGGGCAGCTACGTGGTGCTGCCGTTGCTGCTTGGCGACGGCGACCTCGACTGGGCGTCTTACGAGGGCCCCGGCTCGCTTGCGCCTGGTCCGCACGGGCTGCTCCAGCCGGCCGAGCCGGCCCGGGGAGCGCAGACCGTCGCGCGCGCCGACGTGGTCCTGGTGCCGGCGCTCGCCGTGGACGTCCACGGCAACAGGCTGGGGCGGGGCGGCGGATCGTACGACCGGGCGCTCGCGCGGGTCGGCTCCCAGGTTCCCGTGATCGCGCTGCTCTACGATCGCGAGCTGCTGCCTTCGGTGCCGGTTATGCCGCATGATCAGCCGGTTCGGGCGGTGGCCAGGCCCGGGTACGGGATCACCACGCTGCCGGCCGCGGAATCAGCCGCCCAGCCGCGCGGTTATTGTTAGCAGTCTGCTAGTGCGAGTGCTAATCTAGCGAACCGAATTGGTCCCTGTTGGGAGGAATCCGTGCCCACATATCAGTACGTGTGCACCGACTGCGGTGGTCAGGTCGAGGCCGTGCAGAAGTTCACCGACGACCCGCTGACGATGCACGACGCATGCGGCGGCCGGCTGCGCAAGGTCTTCTCCCCGGTCGGGATCGTGTTCAAGGGCTCGGGCTTCTACCGCACCGACAGCAGGAGCGGCTCACCGTCGTCCTCGCCGGCGTCGTCGTCAGCGGCCGCTGCGCCGTCCGCGGGGTCTTCCCCGGATTCGTCCTCGTCTTCGTCGTCGTCCTCGTCGCCCGCGACGGGCGGCGACAAGTCCTCGTCGTCGTCCTCGTCGCCGGGGACCTCTTCCGCGCGCACTTCCGCTGGCTCCTCGGGCGAGAAAGTCGCCTGACGGCGATGGCTTCGGTCGCGGACATCGGGGTCATCGGTGGTTCCGGCTTCTACGAATTCCTCACCGACTACGACGAGGTGAAGGTCGAGACCCCGTTCGGTGAGCCGAGCGAGACCGTTCTCGTCGGCGATGTGGCCGGCCGCCGGGTGGCGTTCCTCCCGCGGCACGGTCGCGATCACAGGTTCCCGCCGCACACCATCCCGTACCGGGCGAACATGTGGGCGCTTCGCTCGCTAGGCGTGCGGCGGGTCCTCGCGCCGACCGCGGTCGGCTCGCTGACCGTCTCCTACGGCCCTGGCACGCTGGTCATCCCCGACCAGCTCGTGGACAGGACCAGGGGGCGCGCGCAGACGTTCTTCGACCAGTACCCGGTGCACGTGCCGTTCGCCGACCCGTCCTGCCCCTCGGGGCGGGCGGCCGCGATCGCCGCGGCGCGCGCGGCCGGGTGGGTGCCCGCGGGTTCGGGAACGCTCGTCGTCATCGACGGGCCGCGGTTCTCGACCAGGGCCGAGTCGCGGTGGTATTCCGCGCAGGGGTGGACGCTGATCGGGATGACCGGTCACCCCGAAGCCGTGCTCGCCCGCGAACTGGCGATGTGCTACACGTCGCTGGCGCTCATCACCGACACCGACGCCGGCGTGGACGAAGGCGAAGGCGTGACGCAGGCCGAGGTGTTCGAGGTGTTCGGCGCGAACATGAGCCGGCTGCGGGAACTGGTGGCGGAAGTCGTAGGCTCGTTCCCGGCGCAGCGGGAAGACGATCTGTGCGCGCACGCGCTCGACGGGATCCGCCTCCCCTTCGAGCTGCCCTGACCTGCCGCCAGCCGGCGCGCCGCGCCGCGGCGCTGGCCTGCGGGTTCAGCCCGGAACGTGGGCTGGGAAGCCGGTTAGCCGCGGAACCGGGACCGGCTGCGGAGGCGATGGTGGCCTTTGCGTTATATTCCCCTCTTTCGGCTTCTCTGCCCGTGAGGGTAATGTCGGCGCCGTGAGTGCATACGATATCCCGGCCACCGGTTCGGCCGAGGTGTACGTGCTCAACGAGGGATACGTTGGGCTTGACGGCGATGACGAGCGGGGCAGCGGCACGGTTACCCTGATCACCGATTCCGCCGCCGTGATCGTGGTCGATCCGGGGATGGTCGCGTCGCGTAAGGCGCTGCTGGCGGCGCTCGCCTCGCACGGCCCGCGGCCGGCGGACGTGACCGGCATCGTTTTCAGTCCCAGCGTGTAACAAGTCAGCGGCCTAAGGCGTTGAGCATATGAGGCGTGACCCTCGTGCTAAGTCCCGGCCTGGCCCCGTGGGCCGGGACTTGCGCTGCGCGGGCATCGCTTGATGAGTACGGACGGTGGCAGGTGGACGAGTCTGTGACCATCGTGATCGATGCCGGTCTTATCGGGCAGCCCGCGCGCCCCGTGGTACGGCAGTTGCGGCAGGCTGGGCTGGTCCCGCGCGTCGAGTGGTCCTATGTGGGGAACGTTCCCGCCGGGACGGTCATCGCGGTCAAGCCGCGGGGCGACGTCGAACCGGGAACGGTCGTCACCGTCACCGTCGCCGCCCTCCGTACGGGCTAGCGGCGGGCATGACGCGCGTGTACTGGTGTGGCTATTCGTCACGTTTGCGACCTACTCGTCACACTGGGGCTGCGGAGCAGGTAACGTAGCAAGCCGTGCCCTTGATCCTCCGGTGGGCCGGGATCTGCCTCAGGCGCCCGACAGCCCCGGATCCCTCGCGACGAGCCACTCGTGGCTGACTGGCCGTTGATTTCCGATCTAGGCCCGCTAGGTGCCCTGCCGACAGCACCTCGCCTCGCCCGCGGCTTCACCGGCGCCGTACTGAGCGGATGGGGCCTGTCCAGGCTGTCCGACGTCATAGAACTGCTCGTCAGCGAACTGACCACCAACGTCGTCCGGGCGTCGACCGGACCGGACGGGCACCCCAGGTACGACACCGCGGGCAAGCTGCCCTTGCTGTGGGTGCGCCTGCTCTCTGACCACACCCGGCTCATGGTCGAGGTGTGGGACAACCTCCCCGAGGTGCTGGGCGCTCCCGCCATGCGGCACGCCGACCCGCAGGAGGAGTCGGGGCGCGGCCTGGACATGGTCGACACGCTGTGCCAGGAGTGGGGGTGGGAGAGCGTGGCGGGCTGGAGCGGCAAGCGCGTCTGGGCGCTCGTCAGCCTCGGGTAGCGGGTGCCTTAACCTGGCCTAACCTGGCATCAACCCCGGTCAGCGCGTGCCTTCGCGGCGGTCGCCGCGTTCCTGCGCTGCCTCAGGCGGTGCAGCACGTCATTGGCGTCAGGACCGCGGCCCGAGAAGTAGTCGTGCAGCGTCCGGTACTCCTCGAACAGCTCGTCGTAGGCGTCGGCCCGCTCCGGGTCCGGGGTGAAAACGGCCTGCTCTTTTCGCCCCATCGCCTCGGCCGCGGAAGCCACGTCGGCGTGGACGCCCGCGGCGACCGCGGCGTGGATCGCCGAACCGAGCGCCGGGGCCTGGTCAGAGGTGGCGACCGAGACCGGCCGGCGGAGCACGTCGGCGTAGATTTGCAGGAGCATCCGGTTGCGCTTGAGTCCGCCGGCCACGACGAACTCGGTGACCGGCAGGCCCGCCGCCCCGAACGCGTCGACGATCACCCGGGTGCCGAACGCGGTCGACTCGAGCAGGGCCAGGTAGATGTCTTCTGGCGTGGTGGCCAGCGTCATGCCGGCGATCACGCCGGACAGATGGTGGTCGACGAGAATCGACCGGTTGCCGCCCATCCAGTCGAGCGCCACGAGGCCATGCGCGCCCACCGGCTGCCAGGCGCACCTGCTCGACAGGTACTCGTGCAGGCTGAGCCCGCGCTCCCTGGCGGCGGCGAGGTAGGCCTCGGGCACGCCCTGGCCGATCCACCAGGCGAAGATATCGCCGACCGCGCTCTGCCCGGCCTCGTAGCCGAACAGTCCGGCGATGATCCCCCCGTCGACAACGCCGCAGATGCCGGGGACCGCCGCCAGCGTGTCGCCGTTCATCACGTGACACGTCGACGTGCCCATGATCGCGAGCATCTGGCCTGGCGCGATCGCGCGGGCGGCGGGCGCGGTGACATGCGCGTCCACGTTGCCGACGGCCACCGCGATGCCTTCGGGCAGCCCCGTGAGCGCCGCCGCCGCGGCGGTCAGCGTGCCGGCCCTGGCGCCGAGCGGGGAAAGCGGCACGCCCGCGAGCCGGGTCTGAGCGAAGTCGCCGAACTCCGGGTGCAGCGCGCTGAGGTACTCCAAGGACGGATAGGCCCCGTCCTGATAGATCCCCTTGTACCCGGCTGTGCACGTGTTGCGCGTTTCGGCGCCGCAAAGCTGCCAGATGATCCAGTCGGCGGCCTCGATCCATCGTTCGGTCCGCCGGTAGGTGTCCTCGTCCTCCTCGAGCAACTGCAGGGCCTTGGCGAACTGCCACTCCGAGGAGATCCGGCCGCCGTAGCGGGAGATCCACTTCTCGCCGCGCTCGTGCGCGAGCGCGGTGATGCGGTCGGCCTGCGCCTGCGCGGCGTGGTGCTTCCACAGCTTGGGCCAGGCATGCGGCCTGGCCCGCAGGCCGGGGATCTCGCACAGCGGCGTGCCGTCCCGCAGCACGGGCAGCACAGTGCACGCCGTGAAGTCGGTGCCGATCCCGACGACCGACGCGGGGTCCACGCCGGAGTCCCTGATCGCCTCGCGAACGCAGGTGCCGAGCGCGGCGCGCCAGTCGGCCGGATCCTGCAGGGCCCAGTCGGCGGGCAGCGGCTGCCCGGAGTCCGGCAGGGTCCGCTCGATCGCCCCGTTGCGGTACTCGCCGATGCCGGTGCCGAGTTCGACGCCATCGCCGGCCCGCACGACCACGGCACGGGCGGAGAGCGTGCCGAAGTCCACGCCCACAACCGTGGGGGAAGAGTTGTCAGATGTCACGTCGTCTCGTCTCCTGACAGTGTTCCGGCTGGCATCGCATACGATATGTTAACGCTAACAATTAGTGCCGGATAGACACTCGCTTCCGCAAAGGCGTCAGCGGACAGCGGACTGCCCGGGAGTAGAGTGATTCACGCATTGAGGTGCGCCAACTCAACCGTCAAGTGGGGAATACGTGGTCAGACCCGTCCGCGAGCCGGCGATGACCGACGTCGCCAAACTAGCCGGCGTTTCGCATCAGACCGTCTCGCGGGTCCTCAACGACCACCCGAACGTGCGTGAGCAGACCCGCATGCGAGTGCAGGCGGCCATCAACGAACTCGGCTATCGCCCCAACCGGGCCGCCCGCGTGCTGGCAACCGGGACATCCCAGGTCATCGGCGTCGTCTCGCGATCGTCGACGCTCTACGGCCCGGCAGCTACGCTCAGCGCCCTGGCGGAGGCGGGCGTGCAGCGCGGGTTCACCGTCAACGTGGAGAGCGTCCGCACGCTGGACCGCCAGCCGATCGCCGACGCGATCAGCCGCCACCTGGACCAGCGCGTCGCCGGCCTGGTGGTCATCGCGCCGGTCGAGTCCGCCAACGACGCCCTGGACAACCTGCCCGCCGATATCCCGCTTGTCAGCATCGACGGCGATCCGGAACGGCCGACGGAACTGGTGACCGTGGACCAGGAAGCGGGCGCGTACGAGGCGACACGGCACCTGCTCGAGGCGGGGCACGCCACCGTGTGGCACGTCTCTGGTCCTGACGACTGGTTCGACAGCCGCGGCCGCATCGCGGGCTGGCGGCGGGCGCTGACCGAGGCCGGCGCCGAGATTCCGCCGCTCATGTCGGCGGACTGGTTCGCCGCCTCTGGTTACCGGTACGGCCAGATCCTGGCGCGGATGAGCGATGTCACGGCGGTATTCGCCGCCAACGACCATCTCGCACTCGGCATCCTGCGCGCGCTGCACGAGCGCGGCCGCCGGGTGCCCGGGGATGTCAGCGTGGTCGGCTTCGACGACGTGCCGGAGGCGGCCTACTACATCCCGCCTCTTACCACGATCAGGCCCGACTTCGACGCGGTGGCGGCCGCCAGCCTCGATCTGCTGCTTGCGCAGATCAGCATCGGACACCGCCTGGGCGACCGGCGGGTCCTTACCCCGACGCTTGTGAGCAGGGAGAGCGTCGCGCCGCCCCGTTCCTTAATGCCTGCCCGCAGGATCCCGCCGCGGGGCCAGAGTCAGGGCCAAGTCCCGCATCTGGTGACCTTGTGACGACGGGTACGGGCCGCCCGCCTGTCGGCCGCACCCCAAAACCGGGCATTTCGGGCATCAGCCGGTCGGCGGCTGACGTGATCAGAAGATCGTGTGTAGTTTGACCCCCCGCGCGGGGTCAAACTACACACGATAAGTTCAAAACGGTCCCCGGCCGGCGCGTCTGGACACACTCGCTCAGACTTGGCGGTGGCTTTCCACCGCGGTCACGATCTCGGCGATCGCCTCCTGGACGGGGACGCCGTTCTTCTGCGCGCCGTCGCGGTACCGGAAGGAAACCGCGCCCGCGGCCACGTCGTCATCGCCTGCGAGGAGCATGAAGGGGACCTTACCGGCCTTGTCGAGCGCGTGCTGCAGCGCCGCCTCGGCCGCGGTCCATTCTCGATGGTCCCGACGTACTTCTCCGGCCGGGTCGACAGCTCGGCCTCGAACTCGGTCAGACCGAAGTCGCGCAGCAGCCCGACCACGAAGTCGAGCAGCGACGCCAGTTCGTCGGCTAGCTGGTCCGGTGCGCAGAAGATGTGCGAGTCGTCCTGGGTGAAGCCGCGAGCACGGGTGAGCCCGTGGACGACGCCGGACTTCTCGTACCGGTACACGGTGCCGAACTCGAACAGCCGCAGCTCCGCCCCGTCGAGTTCCATCGGGGGGAACATCCCGTCCTTGTACCACTCCAGGTGGCCAGAGGTGATGAACAGGTCTTCCCTGGTCAGGTGCGGGGTGTCAGGTAGCCGGCTTCCTCGTGCCGCTGCCGCGAGTAGTCCTCCATGACCCGGCGGATGATGCCGCCCTTGGGGTGGAAGACGGGCAGGCCCGACCCGATCTCGGCCGGGAAGGAGAACAGGTCGAGTTCCGCGCCGAGCTTGCGATGATCGCGGCGTTCGGCTTCCTCGAGCATCCTGAGATAGCTGTCCTGCGCCGTCCGCGACTCCCACGCGGCGAACCTGCCTTGATGCCACCCGGGGCGGTCATGCCCGGGCGCGGATTACCGCCGCCCTCCCGGCACCATGCGCTGGCAGGACCGCCAGCGGCGATGAACATTTCAGCCGAGCAGGTCAGCGACGGCGGCGATGCCAGGTTCAATGGCGTGTCCGCTGACGTTGCCGAAGCCCACCACGAGCCGAGCGGGCGCCGCCACGCGGGCCGCTCGGTACGCGCTCATACCGCGCGGCCGACAAGCCGCTCACGCGCGGTCGCGACGACCGGGCCAACGCCGCGTGGAACCTGGCCTACGACGACGGATACGGGGCGGGCCCCGTACTGTTCGGCCTGGTCGCCGGGCACACCGGATACCCGGTTGCCTTCGTGCTCACGGGCCTTGTGATGGTTGCCGCCCGGCCGGCTCGCCGGCGCGAGCACGCTCGTCCCCGTTCCCGGTAAGCTTGGGCGGCAGGCCCCGATAGCTCAGTGGATAGAGCGACCGCCTCCTAAGCGGTAGGTCCCGCGTTCGAGTCGCGGTCGGGGCGCAAAGTCCCTCTGACAAGCGGAAACGCACCAAGTGGAACCGTGGTGCGCCGACTGCTCGAAGCGCACAGCGCTCATCGAGCTTCCGCTTAACGGAGGTTCCATGTCAGGGGACACCGCCCCGAGGAAGATCGGCCGGGGCTACGCCCGCAACCTCGACGCCGGCCCGTTCCAGCCCATGATCGGCAGTTTCGGCCTGCACCTGCGGGCCGAACACAAGTCACCCAAGACCATCACCATCTACACCGACGCCGCAACCTGGTTCGCCTCCGCGTCCCTCGTTCCGGCCGGGCTCACCGACTGGTCCCAGGTGACCGCGCGCCACGTGCAGGAATGGGTGAGCACCCTGCTGGCCGGCTACACCGACCAGTACGCCAACAACCAGTTCCGGGCGCTGCAGCAGTTCTTCAAGTGGCACGCCACCGAAGACCCGGATGAGCCGCGGCGCAACCCGATGGCCAACATGAAGCCGCCGAAGATCGGCGGCAAGCTCGTTCCCGTCATCACCGATGGTGAGCTATCCGCTCTGCTGGCCGCGTGCAAGGGCAGCGGGTTCGAGAACCGCCGCGACTACGCGGTGATCTCGCTGTTCAGGGACACCGGCGCGCGGCTGTCTGAGCTATCCTGGCTGGCCACCGAGGACGTATCGGCCCATGACCGGGAGGCGGTCGTCACCGGCAAGGGCAACAAGCAGCGCACTGTCAAGTACACCTACGAGACCGCCCGCGCACTTGACCGGTACATGCGCGAGCGCGCCAAGCACCCGATGGCGCGGGCCTCTGCGCTGTGGCTGGGCGTGCGCGGCGGCCCGATGACATCCAGCGGCGTCTACCAGATGATCGAGCGGCGCGCGTCCCAAGCGGGAATCAGGCTGCACCCGCACATGTTCCGGCACACGTTCAGCCACAACTGGCTAGACAGGGGCGGCGCCGAGGGTGACCTGATGGAACTGAACGGCTGGGAAGGCCCGCAGATGCTTGCCCGGTACGGGCGCAGCGCACGCAGTGCACGCGCTCGCCGCCATTACGACGGCGTCATGGGAGCGTGACGCGATGCCCGGCACCGGCAGGGCAATCAGGTGGTCAACCGCTGCTGCCGTGATCGGCGTGGCCGTGGTCGCGGCGGTGGTGTCCTACGAGCACGCTTACGCCCTGGTCCGCGCGCACGGTGAGACCGGTGGACGGCTCACCTCATCCCGCTGACCGTGGACGGCCTGATCTGGGCCAGTTCGATGGTCATGCTCGACTCGGCCCGCCGGGGCGTGCCCGTGCCGTCGCTGGCGCGGTGGCTGCTTGGCCTGGGCATCGCGGCCACCCTCGCGGCTAACGTCGTCCACGGACTAGGGCATGGCCAGGTCGGCGCCGTAGTGGGCGCGTGGCCGGCGGTAGCGCTGGTCGGCTCCTACGAACTGCTCATGATGATCATTCGCGGGACTCAGCAGACAGCGAGCGACGTCTCGCCCGAAACAGGGCAAGCAGTGGCTGGGATGCCGCATGTACTGCAGGCCCGAGCCGCCGAGGAGTTCGCCGGCGACGTTGTGGCCGGCGGCCTGCCATCGATTCGCGTTATACGCGCGCGGCTTCACGTGGGACAGCCACGTGCCCAGTTGGTGCGCGCGTACCTCGCCACGCTTGCGGCAGGTTAGGACAGGAAGCCGGGGACGTGCAAGCGTCTCCGGCAAACCCGAACATCCCCGTCCGGCCAGCGCGTTAGCGGCAGGCTCCGCAGGTCAAGCAGGCGAACCCAGGTGGCGGATAGCCGCGACAGTGGGCGCAACGTGTCATGAGCTGCCACGGCTTGACGCCGAAGATGTCGGCTAGGCGCTGTACCTCTTCGGTGGTAAACCCTCGCTGGCGACCGTCGCGGCGACCTTCGGCCGCGCAGACGGTTGAGTTGGTGCGCCACCCCATCAACTCGCCGACGTGTGCCTGGCTCCATCCCCGGTTCCGGCGCAGAGCGCGGATATTCGCCCCGATGATGGCCGCCTGCTGGCGCGGGATCTCCTCACCTGCGTCGCGTCGCCCGCGCATCATGCACCTGCCTGCCAGGTGACCTCGTACGCCGAGAAGCTTCCGGAGCGATGTACGTACTTGTTCGCGGCTAGCATCTCCAACGCGTGCCAGGCGACGCGAATGGACACCGCGTGCTCGCTGGCCAGCTTGGCGGCCGGTAGCGGGTGTCCCTGCTGGTACTGACGGGATTCGATCTTGTCGCGGAGAATACGGGCGAGCTTGACGTACTGGGGCGTGTAGTCGGCGTCCATGTCGTGCAGCATGGGCAGGTCAGAGATGGCGTCCATCGCTCATGCCTCCCTGGTCAGGATCGCGTACACGGTTTTGCCGTAGGCGTTCGGTCGCCATCCCCAGTGGAAAGACAGGGCATCGACGACAATCAGTCCACGCCCGTCCGTCATGGACTCGTCCGGGCGGCGCTTGACTGGAGGTTGCGGTGAAGTATCGGCGACGATGACCGCAACCGCCCTGAAGTCTTCTAGGCGCACGATTTCCAGGTGGAATCTCGCCGCGCTCGCGTGTTTTATCGCGTTGGTGACGAGTTCGCTGGTGACCATCTCCGCGTCATCGGCGTAGTCGCCGAGGGGTGCTTATTTTGACAGATGTGAATATTTCTCAATTCGGCATGAAGTGCCTCCTCTCGCGAGAGTCTTGCCTATTCAGGGTTTAACGGGCACTACTTACTGTGATTTCCGCTGGTCGGCGTGGTGACGGCGGCGTGCGGAGGAGGTGGCCGGGATGTTGCCCGGGTGCGGTTTCCGGCGGGCCGGCGGGCGTTTCCGGGATGATGAGCCGGAATCATCCGCACGGGAGTACCGGGGGTCGGCGGCAGTGAGGATCAAGGTGACGTTCAGGCAGGTCCGCGATGACGGGACTGAGGCCGAGCTGGACAGCGAACTGGCGGCGGCGCTGGAGGAACCGGCGGAGCAGTTCGCCGGGCTGGCCGGCTGGGCAGGGGACGAGTCCCGGTACCTGGACCACGCCGAGCGCGAGAAGGCGCTCGCGGAAGAGGGCCGCGAGCTGCAGCGCAGGCTGCTGCAGGCCACGTACAGGCTGGACGCCGGGCAGGAGGAGCGCGCGGAGGGGGTCACGAGCGCGGCCGGGGTCCGGCACGGCACCGTCGGGACCGGCTGCGCACGGGGCCTGGAGACCGTGCTCGGGCCGGTCACGGTGACGCGGATGGCCTGCCGGAACCGGCGCGAGCCGAACCTGTACCCCGCCGACGCGCGGCAGGCCCTGCCGCCGGATCCGTACTCGATGGGGATGCGGGCCCTCGCCGCCCGGCACCTGGCCTCCAGCGGCTACCAGCAGGCCCGGGACGACATCGGGAGCCGCGCCGGCGTCACGATCAGGCCCGCACAGCTCGCCGGCATCGCGAGGGACCTCGCGCGCTGGACCGGCGACTTCTACGAGGAAAGAGCCCGGGACGCCGATGAGGACCTGCCCGCCACCGACGTGATCATGATGCAGGGCGACGGCAAGGGCATCGCGATGCGCCCCGAGCACCGCAGGAACAAGGGAAAACAGGACGGCACGCGGCCCGGGATCAAGAAGATGGCCGGGATCGTCGCCGTCGCCGACTTCACCCCCGCCGTCCGGGAACCGGAGGACATCGCCGCCCCGCCCGCGAGGAGGAAGGCGCACCCAGGCCCGAAAGCCCGGGACAAGCGGGTATCCGCGTCGGTCACCGAGAGCATCGGGGACATGATCGCCGCGGCGTTCGACGAGGCCGGCCGCCGGGACCCGCAGCGGATCCGGCAGCGGGTCTTCCTCGTGGACGGGAACAAGCAGCAGCTCGCCGCCATCGAGGCCGAGGCGAGGAAGAGGAAGCTGAAAGTCCCGGTCCTGATCGATTACATCCACGTCAGCGGCTACATCGGCAAGGCGTCGGCGGCCCTGCACCCCGATGACCCGGTCCTGGCCGGGCAGTGGGCCGGCGGGCAGCTGCTCCGCGTCCTGCACGGCCGCGCGAAGGCCGTCGCCGCGACCCTCGCCTCCGTCGCCCGCAGGACCCGCGCCAGCACCCGCAAGCGCGACCGGGACCTCGACCTCGCCGACGTCGACAGGGCCGTCACCTACCTGGAGAACAACCGCCAGCACATGAAATACGACAAGGCCCTCGAAAACGGCTGGCCCATCGCCACCGGGCTCATCGAGGGATCCTGCAGGTACGTTATAGAAGACAGGTTCGGAATTACAGGCGCGAGGTGGTCACCCGACGGCGCGGAGGACATCC